>NZ_JCBAIQ010000022.1:0-101749 GCF_059772165.1 Paenibacillus sp. TY11
ATATTACGCCTTCTTAAAACGGAGAGGAACAGATCGAGATCGGGACGCGAAAGCACTTGTGAAGAAAGTGTATGAGCAGTATAACGGAGTCTACGGCTACCGCCAAATTCAACTATTTTGGCAGCATGATCATGGAGTCTGGATGAACCATAAAAAGGTACTCCGGCTCATGCAAGTCTTGGGAATCCGCTCACAAATTCGCCGGAAGCATCGTTGCAACTATGCTTCTTCTACGGAAGGTCGTGTGGCGAAAAACCTGCTAAAACAGGATTTCAAGGCGGACAAACCTAATCAAAAATGGGTCACAGATATCACGCAATATCGTGTAGGGGATTGCTGGGTATATCTGTCTGCGATTAAAGACTTGTTCAATAACGAAATGATCGCGTACCAGATGAGCCATAAAAATGATAATGAACTGGTTTTACAGACGTTTCGACAAGCCTGGAAACAGCAAAAAGACGTGACTGGCCTCATCGTTCACAGCGACCAGGGATTCCAGTACACGTCTCATGCGTACCATGACATGCTGCCAAAGGTTGGCGCCCGAATCAGCATGTCTCGCCGAGGCAATTGTTATGATAACGCCTCGATGGAGAGCTTCTTTTCGCATCTCAAAACGGAAGGGCTCTACCCATATGATATCCGAAATATGGACGAGGCACAAAGGAGAATAGCAGAATATATTCGATTTTACAACCAATATCGACCACAACGAAAGTTAAATAAGCTGCCTCCGAAAGAGTACCGGAAGCAGCTTATAGTCTAGGGTCTTTTTTCAGTGTCTATAAAATGGGGTCTTGACCACCATCCTCTAAGGTGTGTTTATCCGACATTTTACAGCACGTTTCTTACAATCGTAAACATCTATTAAGACACAACGGAATTGAACCGCCTATTGTTTCAAAATAAAAAAGCACCCATATGGATGCTTTTAAGTATTTTAAACCTATTATAGATCTCTTGTTGTAACTACTGTTACTGTATCTCGGTAAGTTAGGCTTCCACTCTTTAGTACAATAACCCCGTTATGGGTTCCGGATTTAGTAAAATATAAATCAAACTTCATTGGATTACCTTGCCCGCTTGAAGAAGCTGTTTTAGTAGTCCCATCAGGGAATGTAATAGTACCATTAAAATAACCAGTTCCGCCATAAGGTTTTATTGTTACAGTAGCAGACCCTCCCGATACCTTAACAGATTCAACTGAAAAGCTTAGCTCATCATATGCTTGTGGAGTGATTACCGATTTTGCTGATGCAGGTGTAGTCTTCAATTCTGCCGGACTCGGTGATGCAAGGGCGCTAGAAGATCCCATTACCATAAGTGCTGTCGTCAACAATCCAATTGTTAGCTTTTTCATTTGAATTACCTCCTATATTTGGTATATGTTTAGTATATATCCTGTTGCAACAAAATTTTAAGTTATATTTAATATAAAAATATAGTATATATAGTAAATTTATTCGGCTTCTATTTTAAGACACATAGCGGAATCGAACCGCTATAACCCTATATGTGTCGTATATCCCGGGGTTAACCGGGAAAAGATGCTAGTTACGCGCTATTCCCGCATTAGCCCACATCATTACTTCTTCAAGCTTGGTCTCATAGCGAGAGACTTCTCCCGGCTGTTTGGCAGCAGACTGTCAAGCGTATAAGCTAGTTCTTTACATGCACTGCGTACTTTGTCATGCTGTGTCCCCTTGGCTTCGTCGGCCTTGTGATACTTGAAATTGTTCTCGATCTGCTGATTCATTCGACAACCTCCCAATCTTCAGCCAATATGTCAGTTTGCGATGCCAGCCAAGGAACGAATTTGCCATCTGCGGTTTTCATGCCAATCCATGGCAAGAGTCCTTCTGGGATATTTTCATCGGTCGCTTGACCGTCTCCAAATGGAGCTTCAAAGACAATGTAGTTATCAGCTTTAACCAGTCCGAGCCACATTCCCTTTCCGTTCCAGCCTGCACGGGCTACCTTCTTACCGTTCTTCAAAGC
The DNA here is from genome assembly GCF_059772165.1 of Paenibacillus sp. TY11. Classification (NCBI taxonomy): domain Bacteria; kingdom Bacillati; phylum Bacillota; class Bacilli; order Caryophanales; family Paenibacillaceae; genus Paenibacillus; species Paenibacillus sp. TY11. Next base: position 2,002 of record NZ_JCBAIQ010000022.1, read on the forward strand.
CTCAATTGCTTGCCCAAAATTCAACATTTAAATTCGTCTCCTTTGAACGCAAAAAAGCGGCGGTTTCCCGTCGCTCTCTTACTCATATTCGTTGCGCCCTAACCCTCCGTCATGCGCTTGCCACTGCCGCTCCCTTATACTTGCGGTATGGTTCCCAACGGGAATTATTTCACAGCGATTACCGTCAATCGCTATAGTCCGCATTACGTGCGGAACAATCTGCCGCCCTTATTGATGGGGTATTATGACCCTCTTTACGGCTGTCTCGAATTAGTTGTAGTTAGTTTCGATGTGGGCGAGGCATGTATCACGGCCTTGCGTATATTCCGCCACCACATTTAAATCTTAATGATTACAGAAGTTGACCAGCTAGTGCTTTAAGGCCACTTTGTACAGCAATTTGTTTGCCATTATCTTCATTTCCGTTTACATAAGCTGTGTCTTTGTCTGCGTAATAGATTACACCTTCGCCGCCGATAACCGGAAAACCGCTTTCGTCGTAATCCAGATTTGTACCCACATACTTGCCATGCTTAACTGCTTCATCTTCCAATGGATGGAGATGGAGAATTTTTTCCTTATCCAAGTAAGCGTAACTATGTGCCATGTTTATTGCCTCCTAGAATAGATTTAATTTGTTCCTGAATAAAGTGTAAATCCTTTCTATTCCGCACCTACTACGGATTTACATAGTTCCTACTGTCTGCAGAAGCCAAAGTATTAGACTGAGTGTCTTTATTCCATACGACCCTTCGAATTGTCATACCGCTAGACTCCATAAAATAAGTTTTAGACTGACCTTAGAAATTAGAACAGCGACAACCAAGGACGAGAAAATAAAGTCCTAGACTGTCGCTGTTTTATTGAACTAAAGTTCTCCGTTAGTATAACAATGCATCATCTCTATGGTTCCCGAAGGAGTTAATGCACAATGAGGACTGGGCAACTTGATAGCTGTGAAACCTTGTGGCTGACACTTCCAAGCATCATTTCTTTTATGCCACTTAGCCCACGGCTTCCAATAATAATGAGTTGCTGCTCGGAATCTCTTGCATAATTTAATATTTCATGTGCAGGATCTCCCTTAAGATGAAGTGTTTCCGGGTTAATCCCCGCAGATACTAATTTGGATTTGGCTTGTTGCAACTGTTCCAAACTCGCTTTCTCCATTTCGTTCAATATTTCTTCCAAGAAATGCCCTGGTAAATAAGTCATGCCATTCGATACATATTCCTGGCTGACATTAACCAAGGTAACTTGAGTTTGTTTGTTTCGAGCTATTTCAACGGTTGCATCGAGGAGTTTGTTCGTTATCTCAGATCTATCAATGGCCACCATAATTTTGTCAAACATATTTATCGTCCTTTCCGTGGCAGTTCGTAACTATTTCGGCTACCTACAAATCGGTTTCTTGCTGCTCCTATACCGACTAAAAAGAGTAAGACCGATGCGCCAAGCAGAATGAAAAGTGGCAGGTTCCAACTATTTGTCGCATCATGCAGATATCCTATAAGGGCAGGACCGATTGCGGCAAGAAGATATCCGATCGATTGCGCCATGCCAGACAGTTCCGCTGCTTGATGCGCATTTTCAGTACGTAACCCGAAAAACATCATGGCCAAACTAAAGGCGAAGCCTCCACCAATTCCGAGTATTATGATCCACAACAGAATGACATTGGAGCTTCCGTAAAGAAGTCCGAGCGTCCCCGTCAAAAGCAAAATGGTTGTGATGACCACTAACAAACGTTGGCTAGACATACGCCCAGCAATAACGGGGACAATAAAGGTAAATGGAAGCATAGCTAACTGCATGATCGAGAGGTACCATCCAGATTGGTTGGAGTCAATTCCTTGCTGCTTTAAAATTTCAGGCAACCATGCGATCAACACATAGAAAACCATGGACTGTATACCCATAAACATGGTTACTTGCCAGGCAAGCGGGGATCGCCAAACATTCACATCGTTGCTGGCCATCTGTTGACTCGTCGTGGCTGTTTGTTTCGTTTGATTTCTTAATTGGGGTAACCAACAGAGGATCGATATAAAGCTTAGTATCCCCCATATCCCCATTGCTCCCTGCCATTTTAGCCCTGCGTTCATGGCTAGCGGTACACTGATTCCCGATGCGATTGCTCCACATAAATTCATTGAAATGGAGTAAACTCCTGTCATGGAGCCAATTTTATTTGGGAAATCCCGTTTAATTATACTGGGCAATAATACATTACAAACGGCAATTGCGAATCCAAGAACTGCTGTCCCAATAAACAGATTAACTGCGCCAGATAAAGATCGTATTACAATACCAACAGTCAGAAAGATTAGGGCAATCAAAATGATACGCTCAACCCCATACCTTCGTCCTAATTTTGGTACTAGAGGCGATAATAAAGCAAAGGCAAGCAAGGGTACCGTTGTGATCAGGCCTGCTAATGTATTTGAAATATGAACGTCATCCCTTATAAGGCTCACTAAAGGACCAACTGAGGTTAAGGGAGTACGTAAATTAGCTGCAATAACAATAATGCCGAGAATGATCAGCCCTATAGAAGATGGCACGAATTTTTTATTTTGTTTTTTCGGCATTCTTTTTTTTCTCCTTCCTGAATTCATACGTATTATTTGTATTCGCGCGAACAAAAAAAAGTATATTATAATATATTATAATTAACAAGAAATATTTTATAATATACCAAATCTCATCTAAACAACAAAAATACAACTCTGAATTCACGCCATGAATTCGGAGTTGTATTTAATAAGTAGAAATTATCGACTTTTAGAAACCATATTTTAAGGATATATGGAGCACTGTTTCGCTTTCCGTATGGTTGGTATAAGAGTGAGGACTATCTGCACGAAAACTGATCGTATCATATTGATTCAATGTGTAAATCTCTCCATTGACTTGAATTTCAATGGAGCCAGTCATTACTGTCGCAATTTCAGTTGTATTCACATGATGACCTTCGGGGTGATACGAGCTATTCGGCTGTAAGTAAGCCCGACACATTTCAATATCGTTGCTTGCGTTTTTAAAAACTGGTTCAATGATCCAATTTTTTTGATCATTAGAAAACCGCAGTCCCTCGCCTGCTCGATACAAATTAACAGGGTCTTCTGATTTGAACAAAGCAAATAGCGGTAAAGATATGCCTTTTGAAATTTTCCATATAATCGCCAAAGTTGGATTTGTTTCGCCACGTTCGATATTCCCCAGAGTAAGTTTGCTTACGCCCGTTAATTCCGCTAAGTCGTCTAAGCTCATATTTTTTTCTTTTCTGTACTTTTTCAAGGCACCGCCCATTTGTAATACAATTTGTTTTGATTCATTGACTTCATCCATTAATATTCACCTCAACAATAAACTGTTATAGCTAGTATATTGTTTATCTAGATTCTTTTCCATACAATTAGTATTGGATGGTGGACTACACTCCTATGCAAAATTCTGACGTCTATGCCTTGTTTCGTCCCCGTCCATAGTCGATGGTGACAAAATCCAATGTTCGGTTAACTTTAAGACTTTTTGCTATGCTTTCTATGGCCTTACGTCTTTTGTCTGCAAACGTAGTCGCTGAGATGCCTGGTATATCCTTACGATAACCCTTTTCTAAATATTGTTGTGCTTTGAGGTACTTCATACCATCCAGAAACAGCAACTTTGCAATCAACCCTTCATGGTTATCGCGTATATTATTTATTGTAAATTTAATGTTATTCGTAAGGAATTGATAGAATTTATAATTCACATGGCGCTGGTCTTTGAGTAGCACGGCATTTGCTGTCACATCTGCTGTCAATTCTTGTCCCGAAACTCGCTTGGCAACCATTCCTTCCGCCGAAAGCAAATCATACGCAGTCATACCGTTTTCCAACTGTTGAAGTGAATATTCATAGTTTTTTATTACATCTACTAAATCGGTGTACTTGTTTAATAGCCATTTTGTTTTCCGAATATCATCTGATTCAATATCGTCGAAAAAATTTACCTGAATAATCTTTCGTGTATCTGCTAAATCTTCATTGGTCTGAGTACTTAAGATTACAGACTGAATATTCTTCATATTCATACATCCCTCTCAAAATAGAAAAAATTTGAAGATAATTAGATTTCAATACTCTTAGAACATCAATACAAGTTACTTAGCTCCTTTCCCCTTTCAATGATGTACCCCAAACCACAAACACCATGTGGACGCGCCACAGACGTACTACAGACACCAATTTAACTAACATCTTACTGAGGATGATTTTTCTTCGAATTCCAATTACTTGATTAAGCTAATCATGGATTATATAATAAGTTTGTGAGGCCAATCAAGTGAAAATAAGCAAAGGAGGCGATACCATGAAGATCAACTATTTTTTTATTAAAAGGAATGTCCCAGTTCAAACGCAATGCAATATTGCGCAATTGGAACAACTGTAAAGTCTATTTTTTTGTATCGTGAAAAGGGTTTACTTTTGGTAGGGTAAACCGCCAGTTTCTCCTTGTTATGCTTCCTTGATTTGTCACCTCACTAACCACGAAGGTAAATAAGGCTAAGTGTTATTCCGCATTCTCTCATGCTCCTCCTACTTCTGGGGATGGCTGACAGCTTTTCCCCAGACCTGGGCTATGGCCCTTGAATTATAAATTGGAGGTTTTAATGATGAGAAACTGGAATAATACTACCAACCTTTACCTGGAATTCGCGATTTTCTTGTTAGGTCTTTACGGACCTTTGCTTGGAAACACGTGGACAATGCTATGCTGGATACTGTTAATTTACGTTTATCGGAAATTATAACTACTACATAGCCGTGGTGCATGAAGCGAGGGGGACGCCCCTCGCTTTGTGTTTATATGATTCCAACTAGTTTGAGATTTTCAGCCACTGATTCAATTCCTCTAACAATACGCCTATCAACCGATCTGTCTGTTATGCTTTCGAAGCGTTTGACTGTTCCCCAACAAGTGTTTCCACGAATAAACCTAAATTCAATTACTCGGCGAACATTGTCATCCATAATAAGGCTCACAGCATTTTTACAGCCTCTGTCTTCTGTTTATATTCCTCCATAACCAGCCGCTCTTTCTCACCTATTGCATTTTTGGCAGACAGGCTATCAACGGTTTTGCTCATCCTGGTGTACCGATTCAAAAGGCTTCGAGCCGCCTGCATGTCTGACCTGTTTTATCTTTTAGCCCAGAAGCTGCACGCTCGGTTCTCTTCCGACTGGAATACTTCTTAGCCGTCTTCTAGTTTTCAGCTAAGCCAGGGAAGTATTGACCTTGATGAATATATGTCTTCCCCGCATAAAAATCTGTGCTCATGCTCCATAAATCTCTTACTAATATCACGAACGACATACAATCACTCTCCTTATAGGGGAACGCACCGATTAATTCGAATCCATCCACCGTTTATATTTAGCCAATTCCTGCCGTAGAGCCTCATTCTCTTGGCTCAGTGTGCGACTGCCCTTACACGTGGAATGCCGCATTTGATCGCCAGTCCAAGCGATTTCATCTTCATAGACTTGCCACCCGCAAATATAGCAATCTCCTAAGATACAGCCGCTCGCCATTTATTCGTTCATTCTCCTTCGAAATAGGAATCAGGAATTTCAATCTTTACAGGCGGTCGATCATATACAGCCAGGATCAATCCTCCGTTGCGGAAATATTCCAAATAAAAATGAGTGCGTACTATTTGATCTCCGCGTATAAACTCGAACTCTAAATAATCTCCTTTAATGTCAGCTACAATTCCTGTTTCATCTATTTCATCGCCGCCCTCGTCGTTCCCGGAAATACGCACCAGCATCCAACGCAAATTGGGGTTAAACGCCCACGACTGTACTGCTAATTCCATTTAAATCGCTCCTTTGATATTTGAGTAGTAGGGGGCATCCCCCTTAATCAATCGTCATCTATAATGTCAAACGTTGTTTCCCTGCTCCGATCCCGGATATATGTCTTCCAGCGGTTACCGCAGTCGCATCTCATAAAGGCTACGATGGACCACGGATATTGCCGTTTGAGGTCAACCCGTCGATGCTCTATATCCTCTTTTTTGCAACTTGGACAATTAAATTGATGAAATTTACGCTCCATCACTCGCACAGTCCATAAGCGCTAGAACAGGCAGGTACGTTATCGAACTCGAATGCCTTTAATAGATCATATTGCTGTCCGCCTCGTACCGTTTTGGACCACTCTACCCAGCCGTCAATGCCCGCTGGCATATTTCGGGCCGTTGGAAAAAATGTAGCAGCCTGACGCTTTGAGGCCATCTTAACGATTCGTTCCCACTCAGCTACTCGCGCTATTTCTTTTGGGAAGCGACGAGCAATCTCAAATAATTCCGCTTTGTTGCAGTTTATACATGGCATGCAACCCACTTGGCCCGTACCAAGCTTGTACAATGGGTTGGGATCAATTCCATGTTTACGGTGCATGGCAAACACATCATCCGCTGTCCAGTGGATTAGGGGCCGGTATATGCTAAATCCATCCCCTTTCTTCCCGTTCAGGCAAAAGCTTGCATACTCGCTGAAGAACTCGGGCATTACCATACCAGCACAGGCAACATTCTTGATCAGAAAGACATACGTAACCGCAAGCAGGAGCTCCGTGCTAGGCAGTGGGCTTACCAGTGCATGATACCTCTAGGTCGTATCGTACAAGCCGACCATGCCCGTGTTAAGGGCAGATATGAAATAGCTGAATATTTGAATGTGACAGAAGAATTTTTGCAATCTGCTATAGATCGTTACCGGGATAAATACGGACTCTTTGCTACTTACAACGAGAAATACATAATCTGCTTTGACCCCTTAGGCGTAATAGAACTATTCGATTGAACTTTGCGCTTTCCAGCCGTAAGGCTGTTTAAATATATCTATTAATAGAACATATGTTTGGATTGATGTATTGAAATGCCTGTTTACAAAGACAAAAAAAGAAAGACTTACTATTTCAGGGTCCGATACAAAGACGTCTATGGCCGATCACAACAAAAGCTAAAACGAGGCTTCGAGAAACGGCAAGATGCAGTACTTGCTGAGGCCGAATTTTTAGCTAATGCGGTAAAACAATACAGTGATAATGCGACGTTCGATGAAATTTTTGAGCATAACATTAAACACACAAAGCTTAAAGATAAAACAATCCGACGACGCACAAACGAGTACAATCACCATATTAAGACGAAATTCGGACACATCAAGGTCAGAAATACCACTTTAGAGCAAGTCCTGGAGTTTAAAACCTATTTGGAGACAACAATGGAATCCCTCAATAGTGCTCGAACTGTGTACAGTAATTTTAAAGTGCTGATCAACCATGCTATAAAATTTTTCGGGTTAAAAGTTGATCCTACTCTTGCAGCCGGTTCAATTCAGCGAGTGCGACCAAATATTAATTTCATAAGACGTGAGGATTTTGACCAACGGGTTAGAGCATCTACATTATCAGGAGTTAGCTAGATTACTATTTTACACAGGTTTACGAGTAGGAGAAGGACTTGCACTAAAGTGGTCAGATATGGATTTTGAGAAGAATCTGCTTCACGTAAACAAAACACTTGATATAACCACACGTAAGACTACTACGACTAAAACTAAGGGCAGTGTAGGTTACGTTCCGTTTCCTGCCTTTATAGGCGAGATGCTGGAGCGCATAAAAAAAGAATCCGCAGAGAAAATCTACGGATTCAATAATGATATGTTTGTATTCGGTGTAGTGGCCCCATACCACTATTCCCACTTTCGCAAACATTTTAAAAGTGTCTTCCCTGAATTGCGAATTCATGACTTGCGTCACAGCTACGCATCATACTTGATTAACAAAGGCGTGGACATCTATCTCGTAAAGGAACTGATGCGACACGACGATATCAAGCAAACAACCAACACCTATGGTCATCTTTACGTCGAAAGGAAACGAGAAGCAATGAGCGTATTCGACGACTAATCGGTATCATTTCGGTATCATGACCAATAAATAAAACCAAGAATAGCCGATACGCTTAGCTTTTCCATTAACCGATACTGCCTTCCATTTCGAACTTAATCAAACGGTTCATTTCTACCGCATATTCCATCGGCAGTTCTTTTGTGAACGGCTCGATAAAGCCCATAACGATCATTTGCGTCGCCTCTGCTTCGGTCAAACCACGGCTCATCAGATAGAACAGCTGATCTTCCGATACCTTGGAAACTGTTGCTTCGTGCTCAAGCGTGATGTCGTCGTTCATGATTTCATTGTAAGGAATGGTATCGGAGGTCGACTGATTATCCAAAATCAACGTATCACACTTGATATTCGATTTTGCACCTTGAGCCTGACGACCGAATGAAGCTAATCCGCGATACGTTACTTTACCGCCGTGCTTACTGATCGACTTGGATACAATTGTGGACGTGGTGTCTGGCGCCAAGTGGATCATTTTCGCACCTGCATCCTGATGCTGGCCTTTGCCTGCAACAGCGATGGACAAGACCATCCCTTTCGCTCCACGGCCTTTCAATACAACGGCTGGATACTTCATCGTCAACTTGGAACCGATGTTACCATCGACCCATTCCATCGTTGCATTTTCTTCTGCAACCGCACGTTTGGTTACCAGGTTATAGATGTTGGGTGCCCAGTTCTGGATCGTCGTATAACGAACGCGTGCGTTCTTCTTACAAATGATTTCCACCACAGCGCTATGCAGCGAGTTCGTGCTGTAGATCGGAGCCGTACAGCCTTCTACATAATGCACAAAGCTGTCTTCGTCGGCAATAATGAGCGTACGCTCAAATTGACCCATGTTTTCAGAGTTAATACGGAAGTAAGCTTGCAATGGAACTTCACATTTTACACCTTTAGGAACGTAGATGAAGCTGCCGCCTGACCATACCGCACTGTTCAGTGCTGCAAACTTATTGTCCGCAGGAGGTACAACTGTTGCAAAATACTCTTTCAGAATCTCAGGATGCTCACGCAACGCCGTATCGGTATCCATGAAAATAACGCCCTGATCTTCCAGTTCCTTTTGCATGCTGTGGTAGACAACCTCAGATTCATACTGTGCGGATACACCAGCCAGAAACTTTTGCTCCGCCTCAGGAATCCCCAGTTTATCAAAGGTTTCTTTAATTTCCGTTGGAACTTCTTCCCACGTCTTCCCTTGTTTCTCGGAAGGTCTTACATAGTACTGGATATCGTTGAAATCCAGTTCAGCCATATCTCCGCCCCAGTTTGGCATTTCCATTTTTTCAAACTGTTTCAGTGCTTTCAGACGGAACTCCAGCATCCATTCTGGCTCATCCTTAATTTTAGAGATTTCCTTTACGATTTCCGGAGTGAGACCCTTACCTGTTTGGAAAATGGACTTGTGCTCGTCACGAAAGCCATATTTATACTCTTCCATTTCCGGTGCTTTCTTGGCCATGTTTCTCAAACCTCCTCTGTTCTATTTAAATTATTTATCTTCATCAATCCCTTTGCGCAGCGCGTTCCAAGCCAATGTCGCACATTTGATGCGAGCCGGGAACTTATTAACGCCTGACAAAGCTTCCAATTCTTCATAGTCGTCGAATTCGGCGGCTTCTCCCTTCATCAGAGAAGAGAAGCGACTCGCCATATCCAGTGCCTCATCAATCGTTTTTCCTTTGACCGCTTCTGTCATCATCGAAGCCGAAGACATACTAATCGAGCAGCCCTCGCCTGTAAAACGGGCATCTTCGACCACGCCGTCTTTCGTTTTGAGTTGAAGGGAAATCCGGTCACCACACGTAGGATTGTTCAAATCCACCGTAACTGCATCGTCCTCAAAACGTCCGCGATTGCGCGGATTTTTATAATGATCCATAATCACGCGTCGGTACAAGTCATCAAGTTGCATCGCCAAAATACTCCTTCGTTTGGATTAAGGCGCTGACCAGAGCGTCGACTTCCTCTTCCGTGTTATAGAGGTAAAAGCTGGCACGTGCAGTTGCACTAGCTTTCAACCAGCGCATCAATGGCTGGCAGCAATGATGGCCTGCACGTACAGCCACCCCTTTGCTATCCAGTACGGTAGCTACATCATGCGGATGCACATCATCCAAGTTGAATGTTACGAGCCCGACATGACGTTCAGCAGGTCCGTAAATCGTCAAACCTTCCACTTCACGGAGACGTTTGAGGGCATAGTTGGCCAGACGGCTTTCATGCTGTGCAATGGCGTCCAGCCCAATGCTTTCCAGAAAATCAATGGCAGCTCCCAAGCCAACAGCTCCGGCGATAATCGGGGTTCCACCTTCGAATTTCCAAGGCAGCTCCTTCCATGTGGATTCATACAATCCCACATCGTCGATCATTTCCCCGCCGAACTCAATCGGCTCCATGTTTTCCAGCAGCGCCTTCTTGCCGTACAGTGCCCCGATCCCTGTAGGAGCACACATTTTGTGACCAGAAAATGCATAAAAGTCAGCATCAATGTCTTGCACGTCTACTTTCATATGTGGTGTGCTTTGTGCACCGTCTACAACGATGACTGCACCTTTGCGATGCGCAATAGCAGCAATCTCTTTGACAGGATTCACAACACCAAGCACATTGGAGACATGCGCAATTGCTACAATTTTCGTGTTTTCTGTAATGGTATTCTCCACATCAGCAAGATCAACGCTACCGTCCTCTTGAAGTGGAATATATTTCAAAGTCGCGCCTGTGGCTTTGGCTACCTGTTGCCAAGGAATCAGATTACTGTGATGCTCCATCGGTGTGATGACAATTTCATCACCCTCCTTACAGTTAGCTCTACCGTAGGAAGAAGCCACCAGATTCAGCGCCGTTGTTGTTCCTCTTGTGAAAATAATTTCCTGACTGCGCTTTGCATTCAGAAAACGGGCTACCTTCTCCCGCGCACCTTCATAAGCATCCGTAGCGCGGCTACCCAAGGTATGCACACCACGGTGAACATTCGAATTATCATATTCGTAGTAGTGCTTGATCGCCTCGATGACCGCCAGCGGTTTTTGCGAAGTGGCCGCATTATCCAAATAAACCAGCGGATGACCGTTAATCTCCTGATGTAAAATCGGGAATTGTTCACGGATCAATGCAGTATTCATTGGCCTAACTTCCTTTCAACAAGGCTCTGCAGCTGATGTTGAAGTCCTTCGAGCGGAATTTCAGATACGACAGGTGCCAAGAAGCCATAAATAATCAGACGTTCAGCTTCTGCACGGCTAATCCCGCGGGACATCAAGTAATACACTTGTTCACGGTTAACCTGACCAACCGAGGCTGCATGACCTGCCGTTACATCATCTTCATCAATCAGCAGGATTGGGTTAGCGTCACCACGCGCTTTCGGACTGAGCATCAGAACACGTTCCGTTTGCTGACCGTCTGCTTTGGTAGCACCTTTTTCAATTTTCGTAATTCCGTTAATGATGGAAGACGCTTCTTCACGCATAACTGCGCGCGTGATCATCTGACTAGCGGAATTTTTACCAAAATGCTGTGCTTGTGTCGTATAGTTCAGCTTTTGTGAGCCGGAACCTACAGCAATGATCTTGGCATCCGAGTTGGAGCCATTGCCTTTGAGCACAGACATGGTATTGCTCGCTGTATTGCCGTTGTTCATTTCGCCCACAATCCATTCGATAGCTGCGTCATTTCCCAACGTGGCACGACGAATCGAAATATCCGTTACTTGCTCTCCAAACTGATGCACTGTCGCATAACGTACTTTAGCTCCTGCATTCGCAACAACTTCTACCGCACCATTATGAAGAACAGGTGCCGCCAAATCCGCAGATACATAATTGTCTACGTACGTCACGGAACTATGGCTTTCGGCAATAAGCAGCACATGCGGCGCAAACGTTGCAGTCGCATCATCCGTCAGGAAAACAGCCTGAAGCGGAACGTTCAGCTCTACGTTTTTAGGCACATAAGCAAATACTCCACCGTTCCAAAGTGCTGCATGCAATGCAGACAATGAATTTTCTTCAGCCTTAATGACTGTGTTCAAATGAGCTTTAACCAAATCTGCATGTTCCTTAACCGCCGTTTGCAAATCCGTGAAAATGACGCCTTGCGCCGCCAGTTCCTCGCTCAGCTTCACGTATACCGCGCCGGAGTTGCGCTGAATAATTAGACCGCCCTCCTGCTGCTCTTTGACCAGATCAGCAATGGCTGCAGGAACCTGCTCTAGCGATGCAATGGCCTCGCTCTGTTTATGTTGACCGTAATCGTTTAAATTCCAACGTTCGATTTTTGTTTTTTCAAATACCGGAAGCTCCAGTTTGCCTGCAAGCTCAAGTGCTTTTTGTCTGTCTTCTGCCAGCCAAGACGGCTCGCCGTTACGTTCGGACAGAACACGCAGTTGCTCGGAATCTACCGGAAGGATTGTTTGTGTAGTCATCAGTTTTCCTCCTCGCTTCCGGCTTACGCCTCTTGTCCTACAGTTTCATCAACGATACCCAGCTCTTCCTTAATCCAGTCGTAACCGTCTGCTTCCAGACGCTCAGCAAGCTCAGGGCCACCGGATTTAACGATACGTCCTTGCATCATCACATGTACATAATCTGGTTTAACGTAGTTTAACAGACGTTGGTAGTGAGTAATCACGAGGAAGCCACGGTCTTCGGAACGCATGGCGTTCACACCGTTAGCCACGATTCTCAAAGCATCGATGTCCAGACCGGAGTCGATTTCGTCAAGAATGACAATTTTCGGATCAATCATCATCATTTGCAAAATTTCATTCCGTTTTTTCTCACCACCAGAAAAGCCTTCGTTCAGGTAACGGTGAGCAAACTCAGGATTCATTTCAAGCTCCTTCATTTTGCTTTCCATTTGACGGATAAACTTGATCAGGGAAATCTCTTGTCCTTCTTCACGGCGTGCGTTGATCGCACTACGCAAAAAGTCGGAGTTCGTTACCCCTGCAATTTCACTCGGATACTGCATGGCCAGGAACAATCCCGCACGTGCACGCTCATCCACTTCCATGTCCAGCACGTCTTCTCCATCCAAAGTTACTTTGCCATCTGTGACTTCATATTTAGGATGACCCATCAAAGCAGACGCCAATGTACTTTTACCCGTTCCGTTAGGACCCATGATGGCATGGATTTCTCCGCCCTTCATTTCGAGGTTAATACCTTTCAAAATTTCCTTGCCTTCAATGGTCGCTTTGAGACCTTCAATCTTAAAGTTTGTAGCCATATTCGCAATACCCTCCAAAAATTGTAGTGTGGTGTCGAAATCAGAAAGTATATTTAACAGGGGAGCCCCCTGATTTCAAGCAAACATAATATTTAAAAATTTATTTATAATCATTCTAAACTGATTCTCAATGATTCTCAAGTTATTTTATAATAAATATCTTCAAGGGTGCAACCAACAGACACACGTTATTCGCCTTTCTTCATAAAATGTTCATCCTACCAAGCACACAAATGGCAAAATACATCCTACGAATGGCCATATTATTATAAATTTGTACTAAAAACATGAGGTGAATGATCTCTTTTTAGCCATAAAAACGCTACTGACAGCATGACGTCAGTAGCGTTTTACATGTAAAGGGTTTATTTCAGAACGCAAATCGATCTCTATGGATGTGGAATCAAATCCCCAGAACTCAGCATTGGGCGATTGAGCGAAATCCTGCTGAGTTAGCCCAGATAAGAGCGAAGCATCCACATATGTTTCTCCAGATCCGCTTTATAGCCGATCAGCAAATCTGCAGTAGGCTGGTCGGAATTGCTTTCTGCCAGTTCAATACCTTCCTGAAACTCCTCGCATATAGTCGCAAAATCCTCGATCAGGGTTTGCACCATTTTCGGAGCATCTTCATTGCCGTTTGCCTCGTGAATCGAGGACAGCTCCAGATATTCCTTCAACGTTGCGGAAGGAGAACCTTTCAACGCGAGCAGGCGCTCGGCGATCTCGTCCATTTTCAATGTCACTTCATTATATAACTCTTCAAATTTAACATGGAGTGTGTAAAAGCTGGAGCCTTTCACATACCAGTGATAGTTATGAATTTTTACATATAACACATTGAGGTTAGCGACTTGACGGTTTAAAAGTTCCTCCACCGACTTTGTTTGCGTATTTTTCGAGTTACTTGTTGTTTTAGCCATCATAAATCCCTTCCTTTTTCATCAAATTGACTTTCAGGAACATTTACGTATCCATCACCGTCACTACTGACGGTAAGACGCCAGCGGGCATCCTAATATCACCTGCCGGACGTCTGTTTCATATTTACCCTTTCTATATGAAGACGAAACAAAAAGACCTGTTCTCCTCCTCTCTTTCAATCCATCATAAAAAAAATGTACAAAACTTCAATGATTTTCGTTATACTTTCTCTATCCTATCAAAATACTTGGTTTAATCTTGTGATATTTTTTTGAAATTTACGTGTGCACAATTTATGGAGGTGACTTCGTTGTCCCAATATCATCCTTTAACGACCGAAGAAGCAATCGAATTCGTGAAGAACATCCCCGGATTTTTTAGTCAGGAAGCCCGTCTGGAATGCCGAGAAATCGGTGATGGTAACTTGAATCTGGTTTTTCATATTACGGATTCTGAATCTAACAAGAGTATCATTGCCAAGCAGGCACTTCCTTATGTAAAAATTGTGGGTGAATCCTGGCCGCTGTCGCTGGATCGTGCCCGTATTGAACGCGAGGCACTTCAGCAGGAACACCACATTTGCCCCGAATTGGTTCCTGCGGTACTGGCGTATGACGATGAGCTTGCGTTGACCGTGATGGAGGATCTTAGCTCACACACCATCATGCGCAAGGGACTAATAGAAGGAAACACATATCCATATTTCGCTAATCATATTGGGGAGTTTCTGGCGCGTACACTTTTCTTCACCTCAGATTTGGGCATGAATCAGCAGGATAAAAAAGACCTGGTTAAACGCTTTATCAACCCAGATCTCTGCAAAATAACTGAGGATCTGATTTTGGATGAACCGTATCGGTTCTCGGATAATAACAACTATGGTGTGTACATCGAAGACGAAGCAGAGGCACTCCGTACAGATCAGGTGCTTCACCTGGAAGTGGCTTTACTGCGCGAAAAATTTTTGACGCGGACAGAAGCGCTGCTGCACGGTGACCTTCATACAGGCAGCATTTTTGTAACGACTGAATCGACTAAAGTCATTGATCCTGAATTTGCCTACTACGGACCCATGGGCTTTGATATCGGAGCGGTGATCGCCAATTTGCTGTTGAACTACGCAGCACAGCCCGGATGGACTTCTGGCGAGACGGTTCTACAGGAACGACGTGACTGGCTTTTGGAGACTGCAATTCAGGTATGGGAGCAGTTTGAGATCAGATTCCGCAAACTTTGGGACGAGCATGTCACCGACCATATGGCACGTACAACCGGATATCAAGATTTGTACCTCCAGAAAGTGCTGCAAGATACGATTGGTTTTGCAGGGTGCAAAGTGATCCGCCGTATCATCAGCCTGTCGCATGTGGCAGATATCGACACAATTGCCGATCCTGACATCAAGGAAGCCGCGGAACGTCTGGCGTTATCTATCGGGAAAGCCTTGGTTCTCCGCAATCGCGATCTTTATTCGATTCGGGAACTGGGAGACATTGTTCGGACAGCAACAGCTGCCCAAAATAAAGGAGCTTAATGAATATGAGTGAAAAGAAAGAATCGGCCCCCGTAACCTCCGGGGAAGCAGTAGTGTTCGGTCAGGCTCTATCTTCGCTGGTGTGGAAAGGCAACTGCTTGTCCATGCTGGATCAGCGTCTGCTGCCCGAAACGATTGTCATGCTGGATTTATTCACGACCGAGGAAGTGTGGGATGGCATCCATGCCATGAAGGTACGCGGTGCGCCCGCCATCGGGATGGCTGCGGCCTACGGCGTTGTGCTGGGCGCTTCCGCTTACAGCGGCACCGACGCTGCTGGATGGCTGGAGCATGTACACGCCGTGTGCGGACATTTGGCTACCTCACGCCCAACTGCCGTGAACCTGTTCTGGGCCCTGGACCGCATGAAGAAGCGGGCCGAGGAACTCATCGCTGATGCTAGTGGAGGTCAGGTCGAAGACTGGAACGCCGGGCTGGAGCGTGAAGCCATAGCCATTCAGGCAGAGGATGAGGAAGTATGCCGCCAGATCGGCATCCATGCTTTACCTTTGTTCGAGGACGGGATGGGCGTGCTCACCCACTGCAATGCAGGCGGACTGGCAACAGCAAAATACGGAACGGCACTCGCGCCTATGTATCTTGCACAGGAGAACGGCATCCACCTAAAAGTATTTGCCGATGAAACTCGCCCCGTGCTTCAGGGTGCACGCCTGACCGCTTTCGAACTTCAGCAGGCAGGCATTGATGTTACCCTCCTCTGTGACAATATGGCAGGCATGGTGATGTCCAAAGGATGGGTGCAGGCTGTCATTGTCGGCACGGACAGAGTCGCTGCTAATGGGGATGTGGCTAACAAAATCGGCACCTATAGCCTGGCTGTGCTGGCGAAGGCGCACGGTATTCCTTTTTATGTAGCTTCTCCGCTGTCTACCATTGATTTGCAGACCGCAACAGGGGCAGATATCCCGATTGAGGAGCGTTCTGCGGAGGAAGTTACCGAAAGCTTTGGTAAAAGGACCGCCCCACAGGGCATCAAAGTCTACAACCCGGCTTTCGATGTTACACCTCATAAGTACATTACCGCCATCATTACCGAAAAAGGGATCGTCCAAGCTCCCTTTAACGATAACCTAACCGCATTATTTGCCAATTAATTGTTCTTGCAGGTCATACAGTTCGTATAAAGTCTGAATAGTTCTACTCGATAGAGTGTAACTTTTCATAGAAAAAAAACCGGAGCCAAAGAGCCCGGTTTTTCTCGTTTCTTGTTCCTCTACTTTTATGCAACATTTGCACATAGGCTTCATTACACCAGTTTCAAAAGTGCTTCGTATCCTGGCATGCCTGGCTTAATTCCAAGCTGCTCGGCTTCTGTCGTCACCGACTCCATCGGTGCTTCCAACAATTCCTTCAGTGTTTTTACCCCTACAGCTCGTGCGGCAAGAATTTTCCGATCGGCCAGCCGCTCATTGAGCAATCCAACATCCAATGCACCACACATGATGTAACCACGGGAGTTGGAGATAGTTAACAGCGTTGTTTTAGGCAGTTTGACCTCGACTCCGATAAATGTATGCTCACCCACTTGTACGGGTTTCATGTGTATCATTGTTCTCACATGCACCTCCTCTTTGTTCACCCGGGATATTTTATGCAGCATTTCCGGGTAAGTGTGGACGCTCGTGGATACGTTCAAAATATTAGGAGGCTTATGGGTTTAGACTAGAACGTGAACACATTTACTTTATCTGTGTTCACAATATTATTCCTTCAGTGTCTCTGGTCCAACATCCTTACTTGCTCAGATGTGGCTGTTCCTTGCTGCTATTGCAGCATACCATTTATATCCTCCAACCCATTCGTTTTCTCCAATTGAATCGGCAATATCTTTTAGATGGACATTTTGTCCATCTGCTTGATTCTCTTATCCATCACAACAATTGCACTACTTGTGTTCCCTTTTTTATATCTTCAATGTTTTCTGAATCATTTACACTAATACCAATAAGCGGAAGGTTAGCGATGGAAAAAGAAATGCTAATATCCAATACGTCCAGTTCACATTTCGTCCCATCTAACTTATCTACTTGTATTTTTGAACCTATCAAACTTTTCAAATTCGTATGATCCTGCTTATCAAATCCAATTTTTGTTACAATTAAAATAATTCCTTTATTAGGTGTTTTAATAATATCGTCTAACTTCATAATCTCCAAAAGAACATCTCCATTCTAACTAACTGAGCTGACTCCTCCAAACAATCCAGCCAGCTTCTATTGTAATAATATCTCCACGTTGCCATTTGTGGATATGTTCAGTTAGTACATCTGAAAAGTAATCCTTTTCCTTGTTGTTTATGTCAAAATTTCTCCTTTCTGTTCATTGCATAAATACCTTTAATCAAAGGTAAATAGACAGTTTTCACAAATTAATGACGCTTTCATCTATAGAAATACTCCCGCTGATTTTATCTATTCCTAAAAAAGCATACAACAAACAACTTTAAATCCTGATAGATAGACGAAATAACATCAAGCTCCACAATTCTCAATATTAATTCCGTTCACCTAAACTCACCCTAAGTATTGTCATAATTGAGCAAACTACGTGATACTTACGCAGTTGAGCGTATACAAAGATAAAGCTTTCTCCCGAAACAAAGAAAGTCCCCCCTATTGTGTATATCATTAGTTCAGTTATCAAAGATCAAAACAAAATTACTAGCACAAGACAGACTCCACCGATTTCCAGAAGCCGTGTTTCCATTACGCTCCTCCCTTTTCTCTGTCCAACAATAAGACTTTCTAAGACAAATAAACAATATCAAATTGCCGATCTCAAATTATTTACTCATCTTAAATCTAGATATTACTTAGTACTTCATTCAATCACTTCTACTTTTGGAACAAGATCACGGTTATATGTATTGTCCTTGTAATTCTTCGAATAGCATTTAAAGCAAACCACTTTACCTTCGCTTCATTGTGCATCTTCTTTTTTTGTCATTCTTTTCCTCTGTCACTATTCCAGTTTGATCATGATTGATATTGGAACATGGTGAATTGAATTTGACGCACCTTATTTTGAAGCAAGGTATATAAAAATCACAGTTTCCTTCATTCATATTGGATAACTATAAAAAAGCTCACTCCCATTTTTATTATTAAAGGAGCAAGCTTAAAAATGACTATATGACGCTGGTATTGTAAAGCAACTTACTCTTCTTCATCATTAAAAATAGCTTCAAACTCTTCATCTGTATAATCTCTATTGCTAGGTACATGATAACGCTGTGGTAGTCCATTATGATCAAGTACATGATCCACAACCCCATCTCTATCCGAGACAACAAAAGTAATCTCATCATCACCTTCATAACTCTTTGGTGTGATATCAGCTAAAACTAACCATGCAGCACCCTCAACCCTGTAGAATTCCGGGTAAAATTTGACGGACTGCTCAGTGTCATCATGTATTACACCATATAACTTATATTTTTCTTGATAATCCTGAGCAATTTTTCTAGCTTGAGTAGCTGTTAATTTAGTATCCACTTCTTCGTCCATTATTCTTCATATCCTTTCCAATTAGACAGAGGCCACTGTCCGTTTCTCACTTTATAAATGTATCTCTGTGCTTCGTATATTTCTGAGGAATTAAATTTGTCTTTATTTTTGATGATTTCATTATAAACATACTCTTCTTTTGCTATAGTGGATAAATTCATATATTTTTCTTTTCCAAGTTCTCCAAAGTGTTTTGCATGGTAAGATTCGTGAATTGCACTTAGATAGGAAGCATCAGGTCGTATAACAATCTGTCCTGTACTAGGATTAAAGCCGCCCACAGCTTCTTCAGGAAGTATAGCGCCCTTTTTATCAATTATAACTTTTACATCAATAGCATTCATTTCTTTTTTAAAAGCTTTTATTTCACTAACATTCATAATTTTTAATCCATCTGGTGTTAACCTTCTCTGACCGCTTACAGGCATCTCTTCCCACAATTTCAAATCTAGATCATGGCCTTTGGGAAATGGTCTAACTTCACCGTTTAACTTTATTGTACTACCAATCCCAAATTTAGGTTTGATTACCGAACTAACTCCTCCAAATAATCCTGCTGTACCGATCATATTAGCCCAGTGTTCCTTTGACCAGGCATTGTTTGGATTAAATGCTCCCTGAATCATACCCGTTATTCCAAATGTACCGAAATTTAGCATGTCATTCCATGAATCATTTTGTTTAGCTGCCCGTTCCATGTACCCTTGATACATTCCCTTCGGAATGCCATACGTCATGTAATCTAGGAAACTCCAGACTGAATCAAATTTCTTCTCATATCGTTCTGAATTAGCGTCTACAAAATCCTGTCCCAACCCTGTTAAGCTATCTATTGATTTCTGAAACGCATTCCGCGTATCTGGAGCAGGAACAGCACATGAATTCGGTGGAGGTGGTAAACAACTTGCGTCAATGTTACCTGCTTCCATCAAATCAGCTAATCTAAATTTATCCGCATTATGACGTAACTCCCTAGCAATAGAATCCGTCAGGGTAACAAAGTCATTCATATTCTTCTGAGAATTCCGGAAGGAATAGTAAAAGTGCTCTTTAGTCACTCCATCCCACAATTGCCCCATAGATGAAATTTGTTGTACTAAATTACTATTCATTTGAGTTACCGTTTGCTGTGCAAGCTCAAATTGCTTGGATACAGACATAAGCTGTTCTGGTGTCACTTTAATGGTTGTCATAATATACCTCTAGTTTAAGTTCGTTATGACATAGTAACACTATTCAAATTTATGGAAAACCATCTTAATTCCTAATTGTTATGTGAAGGATTAACCTTTCTACCTATGTCTAAAGACCTTATAGTTGTAACGACAACCATATCCTGCAATTCAGGAATAAGAGTGAGAAGTTTTTTGTAGTTATGTAACTGCTGCTTCGTGATGCCAAGTTCCTGAGCAATATCGGTTTGTTTTTTAGCATAGGGATTAAAATTATTTGACTCCCTGTCAGTATGCTGATTATTTCCATTTGTATATTGATTACTCAAATATAAAATGCACCCCCTATTTTTATTGGTTGAACTTGCTGGTTCTCTCCAATAACTGTTTTGGGAATGCATTCTTTGAACGTACTTTTAACCTGATTTGCGTTTAAGCTCCTCCATGTGTTGCGAAGATTTGAAATCCCTCATTATGGCTGTTCAGATAAATAGGC
Source organism: Paenibacillus sp. TY11 (assembly GCF_059772165.1). Lineage (NCBI taxonomy): Bacteria > Bacillati > Bacillota > Bacilli > Caryophanales > Paenibacillaceae > Paenibacillus > Paenibacillus sp. TY11. The sequence goes on from NZ_JCBAIQ010000022.1 coordinate 22,861, forward strand.
ACAGCTAAGGTAAACAAAAAACTACTCGCAACGATCAGCATTACCACTTTTTTCAACATTGTTTAACCACACCTTTTCAATGAGATTGTAAAACTCTGTTTTGGTTTCAGATACCGCATGGGCTTTGAAACGCACAAACAACCCCATACAATTTATAAAATATGTCTCATTATTTAGTATATGCGCTTTTACCATTGCACAAAACAAATGATTAAAGCCATCATAATGCATCCCATGATTTAAATAGTAATAAGCCAATTCATATCCACACAGTGCAGAGTATTCCGGTATCACTTGCTGTGTATACATATCATCTGATGATGGTCGCTGAGATAAAGACGCAATCTCTGTTTCAAATCGTTTAAGTATATCGTTTAAATCAAGCTCATAACGGTTAGCCGCTATCATTATGTTAAGTAGTTGAGTAACCCTATCTTCTTGAATCGTATCTGATGATTCATCAATATAGTTTAGATATTCATGAAGCACACTCACATCACCAGATAAAAGCCTATAGGCAAGTATATTAGCTTGTGACCAATGTTTAAACAAACCAATCCAGTGCTGGGTATCCTCATCGGTCTCTCTAACCCAATCTAAATTGGAGTAGGCATATGTATAGTGTAATGCCTGCTCATAATTACCCTGCTCTTCACATGCATTAGCACAGAGCAAGTCTGCATAAGCAATGTACACAAACAAGGGACGACTTAGCTTGTCGCTAGATTCGGTCTGTTCTCGGCTGTTCTGTTGATGTTTCATTGTATATTGGATCTCGGCTTTAGCTCTCATTTTCCTCGCTATCTCGTCAACCTTATCCCATTTACGCAAAGACCTGTATACGTTTGCCAAATCCTTTAATGCGTCAAGTTGGTCTATTTCATCTAGGCGTTCGACAAAAGCTTCAAATACGGCTGCCGCCCCGACATTTTGGCTTTGATCGTCACTAATCTGAATTTTGAATATACGATATTGACAGATGGCTAGGCGTTCAGAGTGTTGATATTTCTCCGCTTCAGCTACCCCCTCATAGAGTATCAATGCCGCTTCTAGTCGTCCCTGCGCCAACAATCCTTCTGCAATTTCAAATAGTTTGGGCGAATAGAGTAGATTGTCCATGATGGCTCCCACCACTCGACGGATCGCATCCAACTTTTCCAACTCCGCACAGCGATATAAAAACGGTTCAATTCGCCTCATATTAGGAGGATGGTCAATGATGTAGTTTTCTATAAATAGATCATAAAAGTGACCTTCTGGTAAGCCCATAGCTTCAGTAATTCGATCAAGCTGATTAATAGACATAGATTTATTACCTGTTACAATGCTACTTATTATTCCCCTATTCATTCCTGTAATTTGTCCAAATTGCGATAAGCTCAAGCCTTCTTGTTTTAGATATTGTTCCAATTCCGCTCTAATCGTGGGTGTAATTTTCATCGATAAACCACCCTTTCAACGTGAACTCATAATACGATGCATAGTTAAAATTATTATGTAGTTGTGAAACAAGTAGTAAAATGCTCTAACGATCTTGATTGTACCATCTTTTGGAATAAAATCATATACCTTTCATATATATAGTCAAGATACCTTTTGGGATAGTTTACGATGATTTTATGATTAAAAGTATCGTCCTCATATTGATGTATAGTTTATTGGAAAAATTATAATACAACTCATCCAATATAAAGTTACTCCATTGAATAGTCATGTACGTATTCCCTTATAAATTAATCTAAGTTAGAGCTTAGAATGGATGTATGGCATACAAGCAACCTTAATGATATTAGAGACGGTATCGAGCTATAAATTGGGCTGAGTCGGGAAGTAGATGTGCTGAGCCTATATTTGTAGAAAGTGAATGGTCAAATGATTTTAACCATCCCCCCATGCAGGAAATTTTCCGTATTGGTATCAAAGAGAGCATTTCGATTTTGCCTAGTTGAAACGCGCAGGCATCTGCGTATTTACCAAATTGTTCGGAAGCCTGAATCGTTCGCTTATAAAATAACTTCAGTGTGTAGGTGGAAGTGCTACTGCATTATTTGATAATTTAATAGGAGTTTTGGGTGTAAACTATCCCCCCCTTATCCAAATCAAGACCAATATATGGTTATTAAATCACAAAAAAGCCTAGATATAAACCATCTAGGCTGTGAGTGTGTACGTAGTGTATACATATGGAAGAATTTAGAGTCTGTTCATCTTCTCAATCATCTTTTGTTTTGTAGGGTTAGCATATAAGAGTGTGGTATGGATGTTGCTATGTCCTGCTTGATTCGCTACTTCATGGACTGACATATCATTTTCTAATGCATAAGAGCAGAAGAAATGTCTCAGATCGTGAGGAGTTATTTCCTTTCCTACAATAGCTGAGTATTTATTGAAGACCTTATTGATTACGGTTCTGTCTAACTTGCCTCCTCTGTTACTTGGAAACAGATAATCACTTGTAATACCCTTGTCTGAGCGATCTTTAACCCAGCTCTGTATAGCTGTCTTCGCCTTGTCTCCCATAAACACAGTTCTAGTCTTCTTTCCTTTGCCTTCGGATACGATTAACTCTCTTGAAGTCAGATTGAAGTCATTCATGCCGATATTTAGAGCTTCACTAATCCTTAGTCCACAGTAGGCCAGTAATGATACGATAGCATAGTTGCGTTTTGACTCATGTTCCAGCACCAATTGTCTGAACTTCTCAACGTCAGCAAATCCAACAGTAGCCAGTGAAGCATATTGACGTTGAATCTTTAACATATCCTTTTTATTAATCGCAACCTCTGTCTGCAATCCTGATTCGGTCAGGTAGTCATTAAACTTGATAAGTGCGCTGATCTTAGCATTGATGGAAACAGGAGCAAGCTTCTTCACTGTTTTGAGGTAACTTATGTAATCCTTCACATTCTCTCTATGCAGCTTATTGAACCCCATTCCTTTGCTTTCATCAAACCATTTCATAAATCCATTTACATTAAGTATGTAACTTTTAATTGTATTCAGACTTTTTTCATCCTGCCGTAAGTATTCTTCAAAAGCTTGGATCATCTTCACCACTCCCGTACAATTATGTTGTATTCAATTTGAGCAGATTTTATATATATTATGTTGCATTATATAGTCTGATTATACTGTTATCCCTTTCTCTTTGCAACATAATTGTTGTTATGTTGCATTAATAGATTCAATTCAAAATCACTGATTCACCGCTGCATATATCACTTATAACCTTCGCATCGTTATTGAAAAAACTTTAATCGTAAATATTGATATATAATCGAAAAACCTAATGTTTAAGTCATATTTTTCACGTTACAATCAAAATCAGGATAATACCGCAAATTTAATCGTATAGGAGTAAAAAAACACAATACACATAAGGGAAATCAATACCAATAATATCATATTTAGGTTAATTACAACTTCAATCGTGAGTTTAATGGAATACCACAAAAAATGCAGTCAAATCACTGATTATTAGTAAATATAAATAAAATCATGAAATTGTCCAAAATAAAGAAGAAACTTATTTTAAAGGGTTTCAAGAATAAACGCTAAATTCAATCGCAATCGTGTCGTAACGACTATAGATAAATACAACACTCATATCTTTTTTCGATTGAATTTTGTCTCTAAACCTGGGCAATACATTTAATCCATAGTATTGAATCTGCTCGATTGTAGTGACAATCAAATACTCATTTCTATTCTATCTCCCTCTTAAAAGAAAGAAACACCGTTAATAAACATGGAAATAGCCATGTAAATTTAACAATGCTTCCGTTTTATAAAATATTTAAGATAAAATAGAGAAACGAAATTTATAAAATAAGCATCATTTCATTAGTTCAAATTACATGCGTTTCTTTCACATGATAAATGTTGCTAAATAAATTTGTTGTTACCTCTCCAATTTTTACGAAGATAGTCTTCAAAGTTGTAGTCTTCAATGTCTAGTTCGCCAACATGGTCTGTTATGATGACTTGTGGTTTAAAATGAATTGTTTCTTCAATAAGGTCAATTTCTTCTATGATTGTCTTATAAATTTGCTCTACTTTCAGTACATCATTCGATTTTTCTTTTGCGTTAATAAATATTTTTTCAGGGAAATATACCTGACTTGGTTGGTCAAAAAATAGGATTGACGGCATAGCTGATTTCTCTTGTATTGCAAAGAAATGAAGCAAGCTTAGAAATAGACTTACATGACATGCCAACCAGTTGGCTCCGCTCCCCATTTCACTAAGATATACTCTTGACTTACTTTCCTTATCATAATGATATAAATCAAATGTATCTAACAAAAAATTCATATCGGCTGGTCGAAACTCCTCTTCAAAATCCAATTTTTCAATTACCCTAGTAATATTCGTTTTAATGAAAGTTGCTGCTTGCGAGTAATAAGAGTACAAATTATACCCATCAATTAATCTGTTAAGTTCATTAATCCGAATATCAGATTCATTGTCATTTTTACGAAGATTGACAAGTTGTTCTTCAATTCTTTTGCATTCGATGTCAATCTCAGCCCTTGCATACACAACTTCATTATCCAGCTTTTTTGATTTTTTCCACCTGTCCGTAATTGCTTCGATCTTGCTAATTTCATATCCAATTCTTCTGATCTCATCGTTTAATTTATCTTTTTCCATGTTTAGATTGTGAATCTGTAGATAGAATTCATTTCCTTGTCCCTTAACACTTGCAAGTTCCTTTACAAGCCACTGCTTGGAATCATTTAGGGAAATAATTTTCTGGGACAGAACTTTAACCCCTTGCCCACATAAAGGGCAATTATAAGAATCATTATGATGAAGTGAATGATTTAAAATTGCTTTGAGCGATTTTAAGTTAGAAGAGTAGTTTTGCCCGTAGCCATGACTAAGCTCTAGATTACTTATACCCATTTCTATATCATATCTTTGTTGCTTCAGTTCTTCACGCTGTTTCTTTAATTCACCATATCTGTGTTCCATCTCCTCCGATAAATAACTTTCTCTTGTGAAGTCGGGCAGGCTCCTTCTTAGATTCAGTAATTTATTTAAAGATAGATTATCATCTAACGACTTACCAACGAGCATATAATAGCGTTTAAACGTATTAAGCAAATTCCTTTTGATTGTTTCAGTTGATTTGTAATACGATTGTTGTAATTTTTCATTACGTTTTTGTTGTTTTAAAAGTTCATCTAGTTCTAATCGATAATTATAATATTGTTGGTCTACCCAACCAGCAAAGACTGGGAACTGTTTAATCGTCTGCTCCCGTTTTTGAGAATCCTCAAATCGATAAAACAAGGCAAATTTACTTGCTACTAAATTTTGATGCTGAAACATATATGAAGTCATATTTCTCACTGAGGGTCTTGGTTCATTTTTTGCAGCATCTATGTTTTCAGTCGAATTAGTGACTGCAATGCCAAACTCTCTACCTAATTCGATTTTTGCTTGTTCCAAACTTAAAATATTCTCTTCGGTAAAGAGATCCATTGATAATTCTTTCGGTATAATATTTTGGGAAGTACGATATAGATACATCTGTTTTTTTCCATCATTATCGAATCGTTTACGAGCAACAACTAGATGATACTTTTGGAATTTTAATATAAGAGCAAATAAATGACCAAATTTCGTTACTTCACCTTTGGGAATAGTAGATTTCGAGCTTCCAAGACAGTAATCAATTATTTCTAGCAATGCACTCTTACCGCTTTTAGATTCACCCGTTATTACATTTAACCCCTCAGTTAAATCAACATGTCTCTTCTCACCTTCCACATTGAAGACAAGAATGGATTTTATATAAACATTCATAGAAGCGTTACCCCCAGCAAACGATATACATTCGTAACTTCCATTTTCGAACACAATAATCCCAAATAGTGGGCTGACCTAATAAAATCTCTAACGTTTTTATTTAAAATGTCTTTGTAATCAATGGTTTGAGAAAGCTCAATCATTCCATCCGAAACCAGACGTATTTTCCCTTCATTTGCGGCAATAATAAAGGACTGGTTCGTCAGTTTATAAAAATAAAACAATCTTTCTTGAAGCCCCCCTAATGCAGCAGCCTTATCGACATCATCAACAAACAAACTTCGCAAAGAACTCCTACTCTGTGCTGTTATTAATAATTTTCGAGATGGACGATAATAAATAATTGGTAAGACAATGTATAATAGGTTGAAAGGAACCCCTGATTTTTCATAGCCCGATACAAAAGCATGAATAATTCTGCTCATGAAAAACGGATTTAATGTAATGTTCTGAATATGGTCAACATACTCATATTCCTCATCAGTTAACGTTTCATCAAGTTCCATGAAAATCCCCTCTCCTCAACCACTTTATGAATAATCCCTCTCTGAAAAAATGGTCGATTAGGCTTAACTGAATAAAAATCATTAGCAATCATTTCCATAGCTTTGTCATAAAGTCTTTTAGACTTATGGATTACATCATCTGAATCTGTCTCATCACACTCGTCTTGAAAGGAAGATTTGAACTCATCTAATGATTCTTTTATATCTTTTTGAAACTCACCCAAGTCTACATTGAACGTTGGGTTATTCAAGGACGAATAGAAAATAGCTTGTTGCGCGCGCCAGTAATTTGATATTGCACTAGGAATCTTTTTGTCATATTTAATATCCTTGATTTCCCGAACAAACTTTCTGTCCTTAAACGACTCATCATCTTGTGGGCTATCTGGTATGTTAGGTGGTAATCTTAAACCACCTGAAGAACTCGTAAATCTGTTCCGGATCTCACATGCCAAAGATTCAAAATCCTCACAAGAAATTTCCCATTGATAAGGTTTTTCAACAGGAAGAGTCAGTATGTGTCCCATCAAGCTATTGATAAAAGGTTTCCTATCACTTTTCTTAACACTTTTAAAAAAGCTGCTCTTCATTATTTCTTTCTCTATATCTACGATATCAGTCTGCTTCGTGTAAAGCTCAACTTTTTCAAGGATAGTTAGTATACTCTCAACATCTTGCTTGAAAATAGACTCATAAATTGGGCGAAATCCTTCTTCTGCCTTTTTCACTTCTTGCCCAATTTCCATTAAAATTCTTAATCTTTCATAAACCGTAACCGAATTCCATGGTTTCAGATTGCTCTTCTCTCCAAAGGTTGAGGTGGTATATAATATCAACTTTTTAAAATCCCGCATATTTTGATGGTAAGTCACCCAATTCCGTAACGTCTTCCAAAAATCAAGATGACGGTCACTCAATATATGTTCGTCTTGATGACGCTTGACCTCAATATTTTTAGAATCCTCATCTGAAAGGATGGAGATATCACCATACTTTTCTACCAAAATTGTTTCGTTCTCTTCAAGTTCAAGACAATAAGCAAGAACAACATAATAATGATAAATGTCCCCCAGTTTGGTCTTTGTATCATCATTTTTCTGCTTAGTGGTTTTTGGTGACAAGGAGAATCTCACTTCCTTTTCCCGGAAATTATAAAACACTATTCATATTGTGCAAAAACACAATATCATCAAATTCTTTCATCCCAATTCACTCCTCCTGTACGCTGAATCCTCTATAAAGGAGGCACCACAATTACACTCTACCTATATCAATGCCTTATGCTAACTGTATGCGTCCGTTAACTGTTCTCTGACCTCGTTCGCCCATGGTAATATTAACTATTTTTCTATTCTGGTAAATCTCTTTTGTAACTTTCTAGAATAATTTGATTAAATTCGTGGAAGTCTTGTGTCATTTCAGATGGAACAAGTTTTTTTGCATATTCCATTCCGTTAAGTTCCATTAAGATATACTCTGCCTTGCTGCCTATGTAAAATGCTCTTGGGTTATTTTGATAGTCATAATAATGACCAAGTTCGTGAAGCACTGCAAACAGTATTAATTTTTCAATGTTATATCCTCGATATACCCCATAACGAAGTCCTTGTTCAAAGTTCTCATCGATTCTCTGAGGGTCAAACAAAATAGCATTATTTTCTGAATCAAACTTCATCATGTAACCTTTATCCAATTTCACTTCTTTGAGTACAGTTATAAATCCGTGTTTAATTTGCAAAGAATTAAAAGTCTTTTTAACCAAATCTCTTGTTGAAGACATTTATAATTCACTTCTCCTTAAAAATCATAGTTTTAGTTGAATCAAATTTTTCTGACCAACCTTCCATTTTCAATAAATCCATTTAAATTGTAAAAATGGGTCAATACTTCCCTAGTAATTTCCCCTTCTGGATATATTGTTCCGTAAATTTCTGTAATTGAATGACCATAACTGTAGCTCCTTTCAAATTGTTCCCGTGGAAGGTTCTTGTTACGATTCAATTCTATAAATAACTCATTATTCAGAGAATCTATTTTTCTATTCAGCAAGGGAACTAAACTTATTAATGATTGTAGCATCAATGAACCATGTCCAATCCTCTTTTTTACTGAAAAGAAATCAACAATTTCAAGTTTACCGCTATTTAAATATTTAAGATACATTCTTGAATGTGTCTCTTTTACCCGACCGTATGACAGAAAAAGAGTAGGCGTATAATTAATATCAAAGGAATTCATATCAAATGTTATACAAATTAGCTTATCTTTTTTATCACGACCTAATTGAAAAAAATAGTTATTGAAATTTTCTTCTGTTTTAAAGCGATATAGCCGTTTAATATCGGATTGTATATCCGCTAAACCCTTTAAATCTTTGCACGTATTTGAATATATATTTCGTAATTTAACATTCTCTTTTTTAATAGATCTATAATACTCTTTACAATTTGAGGGATCTAACGAGCAAGGTTCATTACTAACAAACAATTTATAGTTGTCTGTAATATCAATATTAGTCCTGACTCTCATCAAATCAGTCAATGTTGTAATATTGAGCAAAACATTATTCATTTGAGTAGTTTCTTCTTTTACTTTGCTTATCGAATAATTCTTGTCACATATTTTCGCGCTGACTTGTTTAATCTCTTTGTCAAAACAATCACATGTTTTTTTTCTTACTGCACATCTTATTTGTCTTAATAGCTTCACCACCTGTAACACCCTTTCAGCTAATTTTAGGTTGTTTCTTTAAATCAGAAAAATTATAGCTGTTATCTATAAATCCTCTTTTCCGCATTGTCAATGCTGATAAAATTGTGATAAAATATAGCCAAGTAGTATATACTAAAAAAGAGCAGAGATGTTGTAGCATCCCTACTCTTTTACAACAGCCGCTTATAAGGGCGGTGGCTGTGTACAAAGACGATTCGAAAATATGACCGTTAACCTTTGTAGGAGGGGCGGTCTATTTTCGTTTGTTTTGGTTCAATGCAATAACAATCGTGACGATTAATCCGATCAACGCAATAATTAGCGTACCGAACATCATCATTAATGTCAGAGCATCTTTAACCTCCACAGGCATCACCTCCTTTGCAGGAGACTAGCCGACCGCCCATCTAAGCCATTCCGTTGTTAGGGACATTATAACATATCTTTACGGTATGATAGAATTAAGAATTAACTGCATGTCATTACTTGTCAAAATAATAAGAAATCTTATATTCTCCAGAGAAATTATCCACATCAAATATAACTTTCTTATATATGGGGCTACCAAGTTCATTCGTTACTTGCAAATCATATAGAAAAGAAAAGGAGTGTCCAACTTTATTGTCTCTGATAACTAATTTTTCACTGTTACTTTCAATTAATGTGTAGTTTTTATCATTCAAATATAGGTCTTTCATTTTCTGTAGGTATTCTTCCAAATCAGAAGAAAACCTTTCTTCGCTTTCGTTGTACGAGTCTAAATCAAAAGTTAGGATATCTTTACCATCATAACTCATCCCATGTCTTGTATTAACATATTTATAATCCAATACATTAGCATAGTCCTCGAAGCTGCCGCTTTTAAATCCACCTACATATTCTCCGTGTTGCAAAGCATTTAGGTAATTATCTATTGTTGCTTTAGCTTTTTGTTCAGGAGTATTAAAATAAACTGTTATCGCTGAGATTGCCAAGAATAGTATCAAAGCAACTCCATATATTATCGTTCTTGGTGTTAATAATTTTCTTTTTGGTAAATCATCTTGAGGTAACTCATCTTGAGGTAACTCATTTATCACATTCTCACTAGTATCTTCAGAAGTGCCACTTGATTCTTGTTTATCTCCACATTTGTTGCAATATAAACTTTCATCCTCTAGCGGATTATCGCAATTAACACACAATTTCATGTAAAATGTCCCACCTTCTCAAATAATACCAATAGTTTACCATGTCTTGGGTAATGGGTCTATAGTAACAAAAAAAGCGCCTATTGCTAGGCGCTTGAGCTAATATTTAGAGGAGATTACATTAGACATTCTCTTGCCTATCTGCACATTCCCTCCTGTTTTAGCTTTCTCCTCATACGTTTAATAGCTGTTAGTTGCTTCCTAATCGTTTCTCCAGCCCTACATCCTGCCTATCGCCTCTTTGACCAACCGTCTATATTCGAATCCAACCAATCCAAATACATTCTACACGGCCTTTTTGTCAGCCTGAGCCAACATCTTGAGACTGATCCAGTTACCAGTTATTGTTTTGAGATATAGTTTACCGTCCATTAGCTTCCCAGTTTTGTACATTCATGTCGCTCCTTTCATGGTGGACATATGTATCTTCTCCTTTAGGAGAGTTGTTGTATCACGCGACATATTAAAAACCCGAAACAATCCCCCTTGATTCATCTTCAGCACGTTCAATAGCCTGAATAAACGGTAATAATGGTTCCTGTCGTTTATATTGGATAGCCTTCTCAGCAGTACCTCCTGCCGCTTCCCATTCCCAATATGCGATAATATCAATGGATTGTAGGAAATACACGGACAATGCTTCCACGGGATTCACAGCGTACAATTGAATGAACTGTTCATCTGCAAGTTGATCATGCTGTAAATATTCATCCTTCATTTGATGGAGTAGAAGAAACGTGCTTTCTCCATTAACATTTACGATACGATTTACATACTCATTACGACGCTCAACTGTGTTCAATATGATTTGCATGTCATTGCGGATATCTGTTGTTTCAGGAGCAATATTCAGCATGTTGATTAGATCATTGGTGGACAGATCAGAATTATATGGGGCTGGTTCAATTATGCGAGTCCATGTATCATCGTTACCATGTTCGAATACGCTGATAGTATCTGAAACGTTAAGGCCAATAGTTTGCCATTTGCGATTTAGAGCATCGGTTATGTGGTAATAGTGTAGCTCTTTTTCAGCGTCTCCTTCTTCTAATTCCCATACTTGCTTCATTCGTACAATATCAATAATGGTTTGCTTGTTAGCTTTTTTGGTCACTGGGTATCTTCCTCCTTGAGATATTGGTAAAATGGCAATAGCAAAGCTAAAGAAAGTACTGTATCTTCCTTTGTTTAAGTGATAACAACTAATTGAACGTTTAACGATCAATTGTATAATTCATTCTATCACATTGAACGTTTAGTGTGCAATCATTCTTTAACAGATATGTGGAGGTTTTTTCGGTGGATAATAATGAGTGGATTTTATACTGCAAGCTTGGTGAAATACTTGAAAAGCATGATGTTTCTGCGTTAAAGCTTTCTGAAGATATTGATCATAGAAGAACAACCATCACGGATTTAATTCATAATAAAGATATGGAAAATAAACGTATACCTGCTTCGTTAATAACAAAACTCTGTGTTTATTTCGATGTAACTCCAAATGATTTATTTGAAATCCGTAAGCGTGTTGAATAATCCTAATTTGAATAATTAAACACGTAAGAAGACCCCATAAATTAGAGGTCTTCTTCTTTATTGATTAGGTTTATTACTTTCTTCGTTACGCGAAATTTTGCGTAATGTTGATTTTACTAGCTATACGAGTCCCCTGATACTCCTTTGTCTTTAACCTTTCCAATTGTTCAAGTTCTTTAGCCCATTCTAGGCGTTCGGATGTTGCAATTCACGACAACCAAAAAAAAACAGTCACCGTCAATACGGGCAACTGGATGGTAAAATTGATGTTTTTTATGGATTATTGAAGATAAGATGGAAATGATTTACCTGTTTTTGAAGAAGAAAGAGTATTCAATAAAATAAAGATTTGATGATAAAGTATGTATACTATATGAATAGTAGGCTCATGTAAATAAAGAAAATTTAGAGCCTACTATTCATATAATTAATTAACTAAACTTACCGAGATACCCATCCTGCATAAGTGACTGTCCAAGTGTAACCAGTTTGTCCATTGACTGTATCCAAAGGTATGGTACCCGTCCATCCATCCTGATTGTAACCGTAATACATAGGTAAACTACCAAGATCAGGGAAAGATGATTTTGGTAAAATCTCAGTATGTCTAACATATTTTGTTTCAAACGGTGTTATTGATGAACTTTTAGTTGAGTTAGTATTGGAGGTTTGTGTAGTAGCACTAGCCGCAAAAGATGTTGATCCAAGTGTGAAACAAGCAACGACAGTCAACAGACCAACTAATAGTTTCTTTTTCATCTCTATCATCCTCTCATATTTGGGATACACGTCTATCATAAAGAATATTTTTACAAAAGTAAACAAATATTTGCAATGTTAGTTAATTGATGGTGAATCTTATGTGAACAGTCTTTTAAATTAAAAAAGTATTATGAGATAAAATTGATACTTCACATGAACTTGGAATGAATTAAACATATATTGTCCTTTATATACTCTCACGCTTGTTTTAAGGCTGTTATTCGGATTATGAATATGGAATCCCCAGTAAGTCTAATCTGCGTTGGCTTAACGCTCTCGTTTGAGCTTATCTCATTTACTATTCTCTCTGCTGATATTCGTAATCTTTTAAGCTTTATTTCATATTCTATAGTTTCTGTTTTCTATCTAGAATAAACGTTCCAAATCCATTGTTCCAAAGAATGCTATATCGTACGATCATTTTGTCCATATACAAATATCTTCTTTTAATAGATTTTTTATGGCTCAACTCAAACAACCATTTGAGCAGACCTCACAGGAGTAAAATGCACAGTCACATGCTTGTCCCCTTCAAAGGTCACAAATACGGTCACAAAATTCAGTCATTTATAAGATTTTAATAGAATGATTCAGTACAGAACAGTAAATTGAAAATTGCTATGAAAGCTTGTCCTGCTTGACTTCAAGACTTAAACAGCGAAAAATTTTATTACTCCAAATTCGGTACATCTTAGACGCACCACACATGATGTAACCACGGGAGTTGGAGATAGTCAGTAGCGTTGTTTTAGGCAGTTTGACTTCGACTCCGATAAATGTATGCTCACCCACTTGTACGGGTTCCATGTGTATCATGGTTATTACATGCACCTCCTCTTTGTTCACCCGGGATATTTTATGCGGCATTTGCGGGTAAGTGTGGACGCTCGTGGATACGTTCAAAATTTTAGGAGGATTATGTATTTACAGCAAAACAGGCCATATCAAAAAGACTAGATGGATCATCACATCTAGTCTCTTTATCATCGTTAATGTTCTAGGTCTACGCTTTGTCAAACTTCTTTAAGTATTGTGGCTGTACAATATCAGCAAGCCAAACACCATGGTTGGCTTTATAAAACTTCACTTGATTAGCTAATGCCTTTTCTGTGTCTACTTCGAGGATCACTAGTTTCCCACGTCTTTTGCCTGCTAAAATTGCAAACTCAAAGGGATTCAGACAGATGTACATACTTCCTGCCCATTGGCTAATTCCTTCATTGAAAATATTTCGGATTACCTTTGTGTTTGTACCGTGATAGTTGGTGAAGTAGCTTCCTTATAATCTACTCTGCCTGTACTGTGACCATAATTAGCTCTTATGTACCACAATGGTTTACTACTTGCTTGATATCCGACTCACAGACATCGGCCCATCTATTCTCTGATCTTATCCCTTGAATCAAATCTTGAATGTCACAATAACCTTCATGGTCTAGCTTAAGACTAAACTGTTCTGGTGCATGCCTAAGAATCTTACTCATAAACTTACTGAGGCTCTCTTCTTGTTTTGGTGTTAACATTGTATACTCCTTTAATAAAATATTTGTCTATCTATAATAACCTATCCGATGATTCATAGCGCCTTGTGAAGTAAAGCCCCAAACCTCCGATAAGGAAAGATGTAGCTCCAATTAAAAAACCTCTTAGACTGTATCTGTTATAAGCCTCCAATATTTTTGCAAGTCCCAGCCCACAATGAAAATACCCGAAAATACCTCTTATCAAATCCATGATAAAAAATTTCTGATTCTTAAATCCCTCCTCTCTAATAGTTGTCCGATGAAATTAAAGATTTAGACTGGGTTTGTTGGTCCTAAGCTGATTCTGAATTGCTAAATCGTCAGACTTGGAATAATAAGTTTTAGACTGACCCAAATATAAAACTAGCGGCAGTCAAGGACCTGAAAATAAAGTCCTAGACTGCCGCTGGTTTATTGAACTAACGTTCTCAGTTAGCGTAACAAGTGGTGCAAAATTATTTCATGCGATAAGACTGGCTGTTTTGATAAAGTTTATTTGATACAAGATGAGGTTCTTGTCATCCGCCGTACCGATCCAGCCAATCGCGCTGCCACGCCTCGAAGGACTTGCCACTTATACTCTGCAGCGGCTCGCCACTGGGGAGCGAGAACATGCCATCCCCGTTGATATCTACAACCGTTTCGGTGCTGCCGATCGGATTGCCGTCAGTAAGAAACACACCGAGGCGATAAATTCTCCCTGAATCGCTAGGCTTCCAATCGCCTTAAATCGTTCTACCTCTATGGTTTTGCCGAAATAATCGGCTGGATCAACGTCTTCCATCAGTCCCCATTCGACCATATCTGGCGTACGGGTCAGCAATTTCCGATGCGACTGTCGAGAATCCTCTCTATCGCTGGATATTCCTCGAATCTTCGTTCGATGAAATGTTGAATAATCGCCCCGTAAAGGGGCGGTTTTCTTAGGCTTGCATAAATGCTTCTAACGGTTCCAGAGTCGCGAACGTCTTCTTCGCATCCTTCTTCCGTTGCTCATCATAGAGTTTGGTCAACTCTTCGAATGATTTAGCTTTAATCTTCGTATAACTCGATTTGGTGTATCTGATTATGTACGTCTTTACCCCTTCCTCTTCACTCCACTCGTAAACGACATCATATTTGTCCCTCAAATTCTTTAAATGAAGTGACCGGCGCAACACTGCATAGTGTTCTTCAATGGCTTCATCACATTCCTCCATAATCTTCTCGTATGTGCAGCCAACTCGCATCAGAATCTCCAATGCCCGTTCATCGCCGTATCTCGCGAGAAATTCCTTCAACGAAACCAGCGCATATAGCATTATTTGTTCCTTGTCATTTGGATTCCTGTATTCATAACAGCCTACAACCAAATTGCGGTCGGTCATTTCCTCCTTACTGAATTGCATATTAAACAAATACTCGAGTGTCTTTTGCTTCATAACGGTTTCCAACATCTGTTCTTTATCAATCCTGATGCCCGTTGTCACCCACGGAAACGGTAGTTGGCCGTTACTTTCACGCGGTATGCTACCCCTAAGATTCAAAATCGGCATACCCGTAGCCATTGCGTACGACCTGTTATATCCGTCGCCCGCGAATATTTCCTGTTCTTCTTGCATATGTCCTGCCCCTCCTTTTAGTACCAAGTTCCATTCGGCGCGTAGTGCCACCAGTTGTCTGCGAAGTGAATCTCCACTCGATTCCAGCGAATTGCGATCCAAATTATCCTCCGCACTTTCCAGTAATTTCTTGGTTAAGCAATAGTTCTCCGTTCGTATTATGAGCTGTGACCTACGCTTATGGGCTTTGTCACTTCCGCTCTTCCAGTCCCGCTATGTCCATTGTCAGGCAACACTTTTATTTCCATCTCTCCAGGCACTTCATGAAGTCTCCGTTACAATCGGTTAGACGAACCGAGGAATAAGACCCTATAGTAAACTATTGCATATCCATAAAACTACCACTTTTTTGTGTTGGTCTCCTATTAGTTCATCATCGCTGCTTTTCATGAACCCGCGAAGATACTTCTGGGATAAATTGTATCATATGAGAACCATAAGTCCATCTAATGGTTGCGTTATCCTGCCCGTTGGCTAATGCCGGCTGCCATTCTACAACTTTATTTTTCACGGTCTAATGCTTTGTTTTTCAGTCTAACACTTTATTTTCACAGAACAATAGTCTCATTAGACTATTTTGTTCTTCCCATAATTTTAAGAATGTATCATACTTCATAACATTCACGCACCTTCCGTATACTTTACCCATATCGCTAAGTTATTAGCCTGATTGAAGACTCTCCTGTTTAAACCCGCCTCTTAATTCTTAGGTGCATGCAAATTATCTTCTTTATCAGATAAATTACTATGAAAAAAGCTTGCTCCCATTTTACTGTTAAAGGAGCAAGCTTATAGATATTTATCAATTGCTGTGAGTTATATTGATTTAGGATTTTTATAGCACCAGTTTGGATCATAGGGCAGAGATCTGAACTTCTGCATATCTTCCCAACTGTAGACCCAATCGTAATCAGGAATCCAAAAATAGTCAGTAGGATTTAGCTTGAGATATTCATATATAAATCGAAAAATCAGCTCTTCAACACCATAAACATCTTCAATACATCCTACTTGATACAAGGACAAGCTTGAATCTAATCCACTAATATCTTCATCATGCTCATAATTAATTTCGTAATTATCAATTCCGTCAATATAGAATATAAACTGCTGGTTATTTTCAGCACCCAGTGGGTTATAAGATATATTTAGAGTTGTTGAAAAAAACTGTTCGTTCTTATATTTTTTATCATTGTCAAAATATAATCCAGCATCTGCATGAAAGGCAGCTACGATTGCATCTCCCAGTAATTTCTCAGGTGTATATTTTTCTCGTTCTATTAAAATAAAAGCCGAACTTCCCATCACTTAACCACCTTTCTTAATTCCTCTAAGGAATTTACAACAGTTACTCCTAGCTTCTTGATATTATCCAATTTTTCTTTATTACTTTGAGATAGATTGCCCAAAGGCTTATCGATATAAAGTATAACTTTCTTCTGTTCTGGATTAAAATAAAGCTTATCAGTCGTAATTGTCATTTTCTCCAGTTGTCCTTCTTTAACTGCTTTGATTGAAGCCTTAACCTCAATTAATTCATTTTTTGTAACTACATCTAAATCACCTGCAAATTGACCATCTTTCTTTAAAATTTTTTGTCCAAAACCAGTGACTTCCCGTTCTTCTTTTAAAAAGCCAGCTACTTTTGCTTCAGTTGCCTTTCCTACATCTGAGCTATTCATAAAGTTCTCAATATCCCGGTTAATATTTTTGGGATGTTGATCAACCCATGTCAATTCATTGCCAGCAGGGTTTGTATATTTCGTCTTATTTCCTTCCTTAATTATACTCCCTATATTATTATTGTGAGTTCCCTCGATTACATGTGGAGCCTTTTCTGCCTTAGCTCCCGAAGATGGAATAGAATTAGATGAACCTCCACCTTCTCCTTTCGCCATCTGCCACAATTCCGCTGAGCTCTTCCCTATTCCACTTGCGCCTTTAACTGCGGTTGTACCTCCATGTGCCGCTAAAGCTGCTGAGCCAATCAATCCAGGTATTCCGATAATACTACCAACTCCCGTGGATGAAACAGCAACTGATAATCCTTCTCCACCTGTTCCAACGATTACCTCACCAGCTCCCTGCAATGTTGTAGCTACGTGACCAAGAATTTCACCTACTTTAGCTGCAATTGGATGATCATAGTCACGATCTTTGTCGGGCAGCATTCCCAAGGTTAAATCTTCCTGAATAGCTCCTTTTGCTCCCTGAGCAGTATCCCACAGAATTTCTCCTTGAAGCTTGCTAGCTTCCATCTGGGCTTCAGCCTTGGTGATCTCAGCTTTACCGATTTGTTCAAAGATTTTATGTAACCAACCTTCACCGCTTGATGCCGTTTTAACAGGCACACCATTCCCTGGCACATCCAGTACAACTTTTTCTCCATCTACCTGTGTGAAGTTTTTTGAAATAAAAATGAGTTCTTGTGCAACCGTAGAAAGTCGTTCAAGTGTCACGCCCATGGATTGTCTAGAGACCTGAAAATCTTGGGAAAACCTCTCTCGGGTAGCACCAGACCAACCTTGTTGGACAAAATCAATTCTTCCATTCAGTAAATTCAACATACGTTCCATTTCGTGTTTACCATGCAAGAACTGGTCAGCCACTTCCATTAGCTTATCAGGTGGAACCAATATTCTCCCCAATTGATCACGTCCATTTTAATTTAGATGGAAATAATCTTATCAGAAGGAGATGTTTAGGGATATCCACCTGTTATCCTGAAATTTCCTTTTATATTATGTGACAAATGGACTGATATAAACGGATTTACTATGTCATAAGTATTGTATAAAGCCTCTTTTTAATATAAACGAAAATATCAGTGTTAAATTTTTTTAAAATATTGTGGAGGCACAAAATCGGCAAGCCAAACACCATTGTTAGCGATATAGAACTTCACATTATTATCCAGCGCTTTTACTGTATCGACTTCAAGAATGACTAATTCACCACGTCTCTTACCTGCCAATGTTGCAAATTCAAGTGTCTCAGATAGATGAACATATTTTCTCCCCATTGGTTTAATTCCCTCGGTAATAATTTTATCAACTACTTTGCTATTTGTTCCGTGATAAAGAGCAGTTGGCGGAATGGATTCTTTGTAATCTAATCTTCCTGCACTGTGCCCGTAGTTCGCTCGTATGTATCCATTTACCATGTGGTATCGCTTCTTTGGACAATTAGTTACGACTTGATCAATCCCTGCTTCTCCTATATCCGACCATCTATTCTCTGATTTAATTGCTGAAATTAAGTCTTGCACGTGGCAATAACCTTCATGGTCCAACTTAATTCCAAACTGTTCTGGTGTATGCCTAAGAATTTTACTCATAAATTTACTAAGGCTCTCTTCTTGTTTTGGTGATAACATCATATACTCCTTCTAATGTAATATTTGCTTTATCTAAAGTAACCAATCTGATGATTCATAGCGTCTTGTGAAGTAAAGCACTAATCCCCCGATAAGGAAAAATGTAGCTCCAATTAAAAAACCTCTTAGACTATATCTGCTATAAGCCTCCAATAATACTGCAACTCCCAGCCCACAAGGGAAATACCCGAAAATACCTCTTATCAAAGCCATGATAAAAAACTTACGATTCATACATTTTTCTCCTCGCTAATCGTACTTCATTATATAAAAATGAACAAATTTATTTCATCCATATCCATATATCCTCTTTGTCCCCATTTCACAGCAATCCAAAGTCTCCAACAAGGACTTCCATTCTAAGCCTAAATTAAAAAGACAACAGGTGATACCTGCTGCCTTTACTCACCATTATTCAGCTTCCGTCAACATTTTTAAAATGCCAGTAAATGAGCCGTCAATCGACATAATACCTCCATTAACTTGCTTGCTAAATTGAGACTCTGTAAGTTTATCTTTTCCTGCTGTGTGATTCTTAATGAATTTTATAAGCTCTGCTTTCTGATTTGCAATATCCTTTAATGCTTGTTCGCTTTCTTTTTTATAATTTTTAACTGTTTTATTTAGTTCCACCTTAGCCACGCCGAGCTGCTTCTTTAATTTATCACAATCAGCCTTGGCTTGAGCTATTACCACTTTACTAGATTTATTTTTCACTTCGTTTTTATAGCGCGCAGATGCTTGGTTTAATCTCTGAGCTAGCTCACGAACTTCTGCCCCCAGAACAGCATTAAGTTTTTTTTGTGCAATTTTAATTTCCTTCACACGATCTTTGTAATTCTCAAAGTATATTTTTTCGATTTCACTTGTTGACATTGCTTTTGTAGATGTTGCTGCCAATACTTGTGATGGAATTAAAATAACAAACATTAATAATAGTAGAATAGCTTTCTTCATATGTATCTCCTTCTTTGGTAGTAGTGCAATTATCATAAGGGAAATGAAGGGAATAGGCAATATGTCTTGTTATTAAAATACTACTTTCTACATTGTATATTCTTTCAATGATCGAATAAGCATTTGACAGATAAAAGTCTAAGCTAAGTCACTTGTGGAAGCTTATTAATGCATAGCAAAACAGGCCATTTAAAAAGGCTAGACGGATAATTCCATCTAACCTCTTGATCATAGTTAATTTTCTAGGTCTATTGTGATCTTAAACTTGAGACTATTTTATTCCAACATTCCTCTATATTGTCCAGTTGGATCATAATTACTAATGCTACTGACATAAAACTGGATACTAGGAGGGTGGAATCAACCTACTCTTCATCTTCATTAACCACTTTAATTAGATTTCCGTAGACTTCCTTCGTGTGAGCAGATGCATGTTCTTTAAAATGTGTAAACAACCTCATACATCTGATTGCTTGTATTCTATTGTTAGCTTCAGCAGACTTTTCCAAACAACTGAACAAAAATGTGAATCCATCTGAAAATCTGCCCTTACGCAAAAGATAGATTGCCAATCCCCTTGATAAATGAGTAAAACGTTCTGAACTAATTTGTTGAGTATATGCGCCTACCTGATTTTGTTCATTCAAAAAAGACTGAATTTCTGCTTCAAACAATTCAAGGATGTGATCTACATTTATATTATATCGATTAGCCACCTCAATTATATTATCTATTGCGGGGAGTATTTCATCTTTCTTTGAAGAAAAATAAGCAACATAATCAGGGATTACACTTAAGTCGCCTGACATAAGCCTATTCACATAAATATTAGCGCTTGCCCATTCTTTAAATTGATTTTTCCATTCTAGGGTCGTTTCATCTTTCTCTTCTACCCAGCTTAAATCGGCATATCTCTGGATATGTTGGAGTGCTGTCTCATAATCTTTATTAGCATCACAAACTTCAGCACGTATTAAATGCGAAAATGCCCAGTAGACAAATGAAGGGTATAGCGGCTTCTTTGTATGTTCACTATTTTCAGAATGCTGTTGATCAATTTTGTATTGTATTTTCGCTTTATTTCCCAGCGATTTAGCGAAATAATCCAATTTAACCCATTTTCGTAGAGAACGATATGTATTCACCAACGCTCTTAGTGCATCAAGCTGATCTATTTCATCTAATCTTTCAACGTAAGGCTCGAACTGAACCGCTGCATCATAGTTTTTCTCTTGATCGTCTCCAACACGAATCGTAAACAATCGATAATGGCAAACCGCCAATCGTTCTGAATGTTGCTGCCTTTCACTCTCGGCCACATTTTCATAAAGAAACGCCGCTGCTTCATTGTGACCATCTCTGTAAATATTCTCGGCTACTTCAAAGAGTAACGGAGGATAGATTGGATTATCCAGCAACAAAAATACAACTCGTTGCAAGCAATCGAGTCGATCAAGCTCCACACATCGGTACAAAAAAGGGCTAATTCTTCGCCAGTTGAGCGTTTCTTCTATGATACACTCTTCAATGTAACGTTCATAAAAATAGTCTGGTGGTAATTCCATCCCGGCAGTAATGCGATCCAATTGGTTAACGGATAAAATACGATTTCCAGTAACAATACTGCTAACCGTACCTACATTCAAATCAATGATGTGTCCAAACTCGGTCATGGTTAAGCTTTTCCGTATCAGATAGGTTTGAACTTCTGCTCTAATCGTAGGTGTGATCTCCATAGATAAACCACCCTTCATCATAAACTTTTCATATGATGCATAGATAAAAAACTATGTAATTGAGAAACGAGTTATAAAATTAATTTATTTGATCACTCACGATTATACCGTTTTTTAGAATAAAATCATATATATTTCAGATATTTACTCAAGATACCTTTTTGAATGATTTCATGATAAAGTGGAATATCAGAGGACAACTCAAGCAATACAAATTTATCAGATTGAGTAGATGTGTTCAAATTCCATTATAATTTATCGGTAGATTGGTCTTAAAATTGATATGTAAAGCTGACCAACTACCGTCTACAATTTGGGTATGGTTCAAGTCGAAAAATAGGCTGAGTCAGGGAGTGGAAGTGCTATGCCCATATTTGTGGAAATTGAATGGTAATTTGATTTTAACCACCTCCGGGGTATTTAGAAGCAGAAATCAGCGCCCATTAAATAACTATACGGTGTAGATAGATGTGCTGGAGGAAATTGTAGAAATTAAAGAGATGTTTTGGGTGTAAATCCCCCCACTCATTTTATCTAAATAATAATATATGGATATTAAAAACAAAAACCTAGACATATTATCTAGGCTGCAACAGTGTACGAGTGTACACATATGAATTTAGAGTCTGTTCATTTCAGTCAGTTATGAGATTTTAATAAAATGAACCAGTACATATCAGTAAATTGAAAACAGCTATGAAAGCTTTATTTATCCAGATATTTTTATGCAGCAATTGCAGTACTGTGGACATCCGTGGAGCCATAAAATATTTAGGGTTTATTCATGTATAGTAAAATAATATTAAAATAAGTCATATAAAAAGAGCTAGACGGATAATCCCACCTAACTACTTGATAATAGTTGATTTTCTATGCTCTACTGTAATCATGAACTTGCGACATTTTATTTCTCACATTCCTCCATGTTGCCCTGTAGGCTCATAAGTAGACCCTTTGTCTTGGTGCTGAAGAAGGGGAACTGCTACTACTACTAGTATAAAACTGGTAACTAAAAAAGATAGAATTACTTTACGTTTCATCATTATCCACCTCATTAATTAAATTTCTATATGCTGTCTTCGTCTCAGATGCTGCACATTCCTGATAGAACTCATATAGCTTTACACACTTAATTATATACGACTTATTATTGATTAATGTAGATTTTCCCAAACAATTTAACAAAAAAGTAAATCCATCCACAAAATTATTTTTGTTAAAGTAGTAAACCGCTAATTCATGTGTGAAATGAACATAACGTTCTATAACTAATTGTTGGTTGTACGTACCTATACACTCAGGTTTATCCAGCAAAACTAAAATTTCTGTTTGAAATTGATTTAGTATATTATCAACATTTAAATGATATCGATTAGCAGCTTCAAGTATGTTATCTAATCCGGAAAGTAACTCTTCTTTCCTTGAAGAAAAAAATGTTACATAATCAGCCAAAACACCAATTTCACCAGCATGAAGTTTATTTACATAAGTATTGGCTTTAGACCATTCTTTATATCTCATTTTCCATTCTGAAGTGACTTCATCAGTTTCTTTCACCCAACTTAAGTCACCATATTTGTACGTATGCTGAAGTGCCTTCTCATAATCTTTATGAGCCTCACAAACTTCTGCACGAAGTAAATGAGAAAAAGCCCAATAAGCAAACAGAGGAAAACTTGGTTTCTTTGAATTTTCTTTTTTCACATGGTGCCGCTGTTGTTCCAATTTGTATTGAATTTTAGCTTTGTCTCCCAAAGCTTTAGCGAACAATTCTACTTTGTCCCATTTACGTAACGAACGATATGTATTCGCCAAATCTTTTAACGCTTCTAACTGATCTATCTCATCTAGTCGTTCAACATATATTTCAAATTGAACTGCCGCCTCATAATTTTTCTCTTGATTGTCTCCTTGCCTCGTATGAAACAAGCGGTACTGACACATAGCGAGGCGTTCTGAGTATTGTTTTTTTTCACTTACAGCTACATTTTCATAAAGTATGGCTGCCGCTTGGTACATCTTTTCATGAAATAATTCTTCAGCAAGCTCAAATAAGGATTCTGAATAGCCCAACTTATCCATCAATAGATTGACCACCTCATGAATGCAGTCCAGTTTGTTTAATTTCGCACAATTATGTATAAAAGGACTCATTCGACGCCAATTCGGATTAGCCTCTGTTAAATACTCAGACACATACCGTTCGTAGTAATAGCCGACGGGATGCCCCATCGCTTTTGTAATTCGGTCTAGCTGATCCACTGAAAGAGTGCGGTTCCCATTAATAATACTGCTCATGGTGCCCGGATTCATTTCGGCTGCTCTAGCTAAATCACTTAGGATTAAATCATGATCTCTCATATGTTTTGCTATCTCTGTGAGTATCGTGGTTGTTGTGTTGTACAAAGTAACCACCCCTTATCAGGAACTTATTAGGATATCAACTCATTAAAAAAGGACTATTGCAATCCAATGATTGTATAGCCTTTCCGCAATTCATTGTACCATCTTTTGGCACAATATCATATACCTTTCAGAACCTTACTTAAGATACCTTTGAAGGGTTTGTAAAGAAAATTAAGCTCTATAAATCCTGAGACATACGAATCATATCTCTACACTGTATGCCATTCTCATAAATTTCTTCTAGATAGTTATGTCTGACAAAGAAATCTAGATCTACACCAACAATTCTGAAACCACATTTTTGGTAGAGAGCTAACTGCCCTATGCTAGAGTTTCCTGTACCCATTTCCATCGTTTTATAACCTTGAGTCCTGGCTGTTTCAATTGCATGTGTCACTAATTGTCTGCCTATTCCTTTACCATGCATTACTTCCGATACTGCTATATTTACTAACTCAATTGTTTCAGGCCTTGTAGGTAAAAGAACGTAGACTCCTACAATCTGATGGTCAATCTCTGCTACAAAACACTCCCCTCTTTTTAAATATTCCTCAACAAGTTGACGAGAAGGATCAGCTAGTAACAAGAGCTCCATCGGGTAATTTTCATTTGAATTAAGCAGTCTAATATTCATATATTCTCTCCTTAATGTATTATTTCGCATTTTTACCTTTTGCCAAATCTAAGATCACTCAGTACGAGCAGAACATCATGTCCCCGGATTTCTACGCTTATCGTAGGCTTTGTTCAAGAAACCCGGGGGTGATGGCGGTGGGAAGCAATATCCGTCTGCGCAGTGGCACTATATGAAACTTTTAAATTCAGCTTATATATAGACTATGAAGCTCTAACTCAGGTTGATCTCAATTCATACAAGCCATTATGAAGTGAAAGACTGGCAGAGCATGGACCTTCAAACAAAACACTGATGCTGGAAACGATCGGAAGCCGATCATCAGGAAACCAAGGCCGTTGCTTGTCTATGACTATAAATGATCCTTCTACATCCCCTAGCGGTGCGAACTTCTGTCCAGCCCCACCCCATGAATCAAGTTGGAACATTTCTGTGATTGTTCTAGATACTTCTGGGACGTCATCGACCGGGAGACCAATCTCGCTTATACGAAGTAAAGAGTTGGGCCCGAAAGCTTCAGCGACTGTGTTGTCGAGTGTATGGTGAGCGATGAACTCGACGAGGTTGTGATCCGGATCATAGAAGTAAAGTGCTGTTGCATTCCAGTTTTCGAAAAAAAACTCATCTTCTTGGGATCTTGAAATCAATGAAATCCCCCGATCGATGACCCACTGTTTTGCTTCTATGAATTTATTTGTTGGAATCGTAAACGCAACATGATAAAACTCATTTTCCATGTGGGAGGATTCCTGAAAAGCAAGAACCGATTCCCCTACTTGAAACGACAACCGCGAAGGGCCTTCCTCCGCAACCTGCAAATCCAAGAGAGAGCCGTAAAAAGCTTTCATCGCTTCAAAACTGTGTGTGCCTAAGAGCACTTCTTTTAATTTCAATGCAATCGTCCTCCCTCATAAATAAAAGATAAGCCCATTGCCTGTCCGTATCCAAATCAGCATTTCGTCTAGGACTGTATGAGATCATTACATTGGTTATGGACTATCCTTTAATTCGCTCAGAAGTGTGGCATTCACATCCAACGCCTTAAATCGAAGTAATATATCCTGTTCATCCAGAGCTTTACTTTTCGCCATTTCGAGATAAAGCTTGGGCTGATCCCGAAATGCCCTTGCACTCCCAATCGAGTATGCCTTCTTGAGATATTCATGAGCTAATACAGGCTTGCTCTGAAGAAGAAGTGTTTCCGCCAGCTGAATGTAAGGCTCAGCATGTATAATCCGGTACCCTGCACCTTCCAAATCTAAAATTTCCTCATTTAAAAGCTCTACTGATCGCTGAGTATGACCGTTATAATTGAGAATTTGAACGTATTGATGCAAGGTTACACCTGTAATGCCCCATTTATGCTTAGGTTCGGGGATTAGATCCCAAGCCATCTGTGCTTTTTCCTCGGCCATGTTGCTATCTAATGGGAGTGTATGAGCTGCATCCTCTCCAAGCTCCCAAATCGCTTCTTCCAGTTGATCCTCCAGATCGTGATACATTCGAATATTCATCAGATTCCTTCCAATAGATAATATAATTTCAACTCATAGAGATGTCTACTCCATTGCGATTAGCGAAAACGCTTAATTAAGGATATCACTCCCCAGATGAGCAACGCCAAGATCCCGCTGACGATTACGAATGTCATTAAGATCGAAGTCCATACGATATGCAATCAACATCACCACCCCATGCATCATTTTATGGTCATCATGTAGAGTACTCTTCTAATGTCTCTCCATATTTTAACGCACGTTGACTTCCGCCGCATTCGAATTGAACATTTTTATTTTTATGATCATGGATAAGAAAGCTAGCAGTGCAAACATCATTCCGCTCCAGATGAGCTGGTGTATTCCCAAGTGAGAGATAAACCACCCGCCCAGAGCAGCCCCTATCGTAATACCCAGATTAGAAAATGAGACAAACAGGCTGTTACCGAACTCTGGAGCTTCTTTCGCTTCAGTGGTTAACCATGTTTGACTAATAATAAGCCCCCCGGAATGCACGGCCCCCCAAATGAGCACAACCACAATCATCGGTAGGAAAGAAGCACCCAGAGCATAAGTGAATACGTAAATGACCATATATAACAAGGGGAACATGATGACGGTCCTTGTCAGATTTTTATGTAATAATCCTCCAAATAAAAAGTTTCCAAAAATCATGATGATTCCAAAAACCATCAACATGATACTGATCCATGACCCATTCATAAGAGTTACTTGTCCAAGATATTCAGCAAAGTAGCTATACACGGAAAACATAGCTGCAAAGATAAAAATAACAGTCACAATGTTAAACCACAATTGAGGTTTACGTAATATACCAAGCTGTTTGCCATAAGACATCTTTTCCTGAACAGGCAGGGAAGGAAGCCAAACGAGTATCCCTACAAATGCAATCATGCTTACGACAGCTCCAAACAAGAAAGCAGCCTCTAACGATATTTTTTCAGCAAGATAAGAAGTCAAAGGCACGCCAAAAGCAAATCCCACGGTAATTCCAGCGAAAACCTTGGTGACGGCTTTACTGCTCTTTTCAGGGGGAACAAGATGAGATGCGGTCACGAGGGCAACTGAAAAAAAGACAGGATGAAAAATAGCAGGGAGAACACGAAAAATGAGCATGACCTCAAAATGAGTGGTATAGGCATAGAATATATTGGAAATGACAAAACTCAATACAGCGGTTAATAAAATGATTTTACGATTCATGCCGGAAACGAGTAAGGTCAAAAACGGACCTGAAATGGCAACAACTAAAGAAAATATACTGACGAGCCAACCTGCCTAGGAAGTTGATACATTAAATTTCTGAGTTACTTGGGGGAGAACACCTATAATCCCCATTTCCGTTGTAATAATGCCGAATACACCTAAAGCCAGAATGATAATAAGTAGCGGGTTAACCTTTTTCATTTTAAGTATAAGCCTCCAATTTAATTATATATATAGATTTGTAGATATGTTATGTGAAAAAAAACCTCCTTTCTGTTTATTGTTCCTTTTGAACGTACTCGGCAAATTCCCGGATTGTTTTTTCATTCCGACGATAGTACGTCCACTTCCCAATACGCTCAGACTCTAACAAACCGGATTTTTGCATCGTTAATAAATAACTTGAAATCACAGACTGCGCAAGTCCCGCTTTAGCCTGAATATCTCCCACACATACACCAATTTGAAAATTAAGCCCTTGCTTTAGATAAGCCTGTTCATCAAAAAACTCTTCCGGTTTTTTTAACCACAGCATAATTAGACGACGAGTCTCGTTTGACAAAGCTTTATAAATCAATGACGGTTCCATATAACACATTATATCTATTTTATTAGATTTGTAAATATAAAACCCAAATGCTTACATAGAAAAATAAATAATAAAGGCTGCTTCCCTACGGAAAATCCGCTTGGAAACAGCCTGTTCGTGTACATCTTCAACTACACTGATTTACTCTTATTGGAGCGATACATCAAGTACAGGAAATACGGCGCACCGATCAGTGCGATCAACAATCCGGAAGGAATTTCGGTCGGCGCAAGTACTGTCCGTCCAATTGTATCAGCCAGCACCAGCATTACCGCTCCCAAGATGCTCGACAGAACAATGGAACGGCGTACATGGTGCCCGATCAACGTACGCACGATATGCGGAGCAATCAGCCCGATGAAGCCAATCGTACCCACGCAGGCTACCGCTCCTCCCGCCAGCAGCACACCCACTGCCATCGCCAGCAGCCGGGTGCGACGCACCGGAAGTCCCAGTCCCATGGCGCTGCTATCGTCAAATACCAAAAGATCGAAGCGGCGAGCTAGCCACCAAGCTACTGGCAACAATACGAGTAGAAAGGCCAGAATGGTCGCCACCTGCCCCCAGTTTCGGGCGTAGGTACTACCGGTCAGCCAGATATAGCCTGTGCTGCCCCACAGCGAACCCTGGATGATCAGTACCTGAATGCCGGCTGATCCGATCGCAGATACGGCAATACCAAGTAGGATGACCACAGACGGATTTAGGTGCTTGTTCCACGATAAAAAGAAGATCACCGCTGCCGACACCGTCGCTCCGGCAATCGCCGCAATGGGCAGCACATAAATAGGTAGCCCCGGCCAAACGATAATTACTGCTAGCGCGCCGAAACCAGCCCCTGAAGAAACTCCGATGATCGAGGCATCCGCCAAGGGATTACGAACGGCTAGTTGGATCAAGACACCGCTGACCGCAAGCGCGATACCAGCCCCGGCTGCCACCAGCGTGCGCGGAATTCTAAACTGCAGCAAGGCCGAATTCGCGCTCTCACCGCCGAACAGGCCGGACAACAGATCGCCGACAGGAATTCGCATCCCTCCAAACATCAGGCTGAATACGGTCAACAGCACGGCACCGCACCCAAACAACGTGACCAGCCTGCCATACGGTAATTTCCGAGAGCGCACGCCTATGTTCATTGAAGACTGTCCGCTAATACCAGAAGGCAGCTTCATCTTCCACAGGATCAGCCAAATTAACCAAGGGGCTCCGATCAAGGCCATGACCGCTCCGGTCGGCAGATCCATGCTTGATTGGTGGACCATTTTCGCCAGCACGTCAGCGCCCGTCAACAGTAGTGCCCCCCACAGGAAGGAACCGGGCAGCACCCAGCGATGCATTTTCAGACCACTTAAGCGCACCAAATGCGGAGCTACCAAACCCACAAAACCGATGGGCCCAATGACGCTGACTGTAATGGTCGACAGCAGGACTGCCAATACAATTCCCACAGCCCGGGTCAAGCCCACCTTTTGCCCGAGGGACGTGGATGTGGACTCATCCAGATCCAGTACATCAAACTGCCTGGACAGCATAACGGCAATGACCGAAAGTCCTACGACCCAAGGCCAGGCGTAAGTCGTCCCGCTCCAATCGTTTTGCACCAGCGAGCCAGAACCCCAGAGAAACAGTCCCTGCGTTTCAAATGAATAAAAGATATGCAATGCTCCGGTAAAAGAACCGAGGACCATTGATACAATCAAGCCAGCAAGCGCCAACCGAATCGGACTTCCGGCACGTCCCCCGCCCATGAAATAAGCAAGCACCGCTGCCAGCAGGCCGCCGACGGCGGCAAACAGAAACGGCGCTTGGTGCAGCAATCCAGGAAACATCACCGCGCCAAGCACGACCACAAAGTAGGCACCAGCGTTAATCCCTAGTGTATCAGAAGCCGCCAGCGGATTTTTGGTGATGGCCTGAAGCAGAGCACCAGCGATGGCCAGCGCACCACCAGCCAGGATTCCGATAACCGTACGTGGCATCCGGAGATCCCAAACCATGTTATGATCCAGCGTATTCTGACGCTGGGTCAACGCCTCGATTACTGTATGTAGCGGGATCGAAGCCTCTCCATAACACAAGCTTACAAAAAAAAGAACGATGAGGACGACCAATCCGCCCCCAAAGATGCTTCCTACACGCCAAGTCTTCGATAAACCCGTTGTGCCTGTTCCGGTCATTTCGTCAGAACTCCGACTACCTGATCAACCAGTACTTTGGATGAGATTGGGCCGCCGAACGTCCATGTTGTACCGTCCAGTGGGTAGGTCCGTTTTTCTTTGACAAAGTTCAGTCCGTTCCATACCGAGTTGTTCTTCATCGCGGCTCCAAATACATCGTCCGTCTTTTGCGTAATATAGATAAAATTGCTGTCCTGTACAGCTGGAAGAGCTTCAATGCCAACGGTGCTAAACCCGTATTTCTCAGTCTTGTCCGACTTCCAGTCGTTCACCATGCCAATTTTCGCGAGCGTTCCCACTACAACCGAGTTATCCTTGAACATTCGCAGACTGGCAGCATTTTGAGCTGTAAAGGCCTGTGTCAGTGCATAGTGAAAGTCCGCTTTTCCGGCTTTCTCCAATGTAGCCTTTGCATCTACATAGTGCTGGTCAAGTTCGCTTAGGACCTTATCAGCCTGTTCCGTTTTTCCGGTAGCCACAGCGACTTGCTTGAAAATTTCGACCATACGGTCGTAATCATAACCGTTCCCCTTGTAAGGATCGAATTCTATCGTTGGTGCAATCCCCTTAAGCTGTGCATAGATCGCTGCATTGTTATCGGCGTTAGTGATAATAAGATCCGGCTTGAGCGCCGCAATCGCTTCCAGATTCGGTTCGCCCCGTGTGCCGATATCAGTGACGGTATCAGCCAGCTTCGCCTCCGGTGTTACCCACAGCTTGTAGTTTTCATTGTCCGCATTGCCGACAGGCTGTACGCCAAGTGCAATCAGGTCCTCGGTAAACGTCCATTCGAGTACAACGACCCGTTCCGCTGGCTTGTCCAGCTTGACTTCCCCGTGGTCATCCTTAACCGTAACCGGACCAGCCGTTGTGGATGTCTGCTCAGACCCTGCAGTACCTTCCGTCTTCGAGCTATCCCCAGCCGAACCGCAGCCCGCCAATACAATAGTAAAAACTACAAATAATAATAGGCCATTCAACATCTTTTTCATTTCTCTCAATCACCCCTGTATGTATATTGCATCAGAAAATGATAATCATTATCAGTAAAAGAGTATAGGGGTTAGTGATTTTTGTCAATACGGATAAATCAAAGTTTTATTCCTTCATGATGTACCTCCTGACGAATTAATATGAAAAGTCCAACTGCTCACTAGTCAGAAATCTAAATTGAATCACAAACGGGTTCCGTATATGATAGCTTTATCATTGTTTAAGGGAGGCTACATTTACGTGGCAGTATTAATCAACGAGCAAATTAAAGCTGACGAGGTGGTGCTCACTGGACTCGCAGGGGAGAAGCTCGGTATTGTCTCCAAGTCAGAAGCCTTGGCTATGGCCCGATCCAAAGGGGTGGACCTGGTTTGCACCTCACTGATGAGCAGTCCACCGCCCTGCAGCTTGGTTGCAAAGGGCAGAGGAAAAGCACTTGCGCAAAAAGAAGCCGCAGCAAGCAAAACAAATGTCGGCCGAGCCGCTGGAAACAGCGGCAAAGAAAAGGTCAAGGAGCTTCGCTTCACTGCTCATATTGAGGAGCATGATTACGACACGAAGCTACGTCAGGCAGACAAACATCTGCGTTCCGGCAAACCGGTGCAGTTGGTCGTTAAGGCGTCTGGTGCAAAAGAAGCCCCCGTCGCCAAGGCGGTGCTGGAGCGGCTAATGGCCGATCTGAAGGAAGCCGGAGTGAAAGAAACTGGAATCCAGACGGGCGGCAAGGGCTCACAGGTGAAATTAAACCCGCGCTGAAAGGTAACCCGGTAATTGGATAAGTCGCTTAGACCGTATGAAAAAGAGGGCCCATTCGGCCCTCTTTTATAAATTCCTTGGTTACAGGGTATGCTTCAGGCTCTTGAATTCATCTGACACCACACACAGAAACTTGGCAGCAAATTCTTCAATCATCTAGTAATGAACGGTCATCCGCCTCGACAAAAAAGCCGTTTGCGATTTTAGGAACTGTAATCTTCTCCAGCAACTTTAATTCCGCTTCAAAAGCAGCCTTTTTATAAAAATCTACTGGCGTGTATTCGAAATAATTGATGTGAAATTCGTTTAAAATATCTATCTGCTCCTGCAGCGAAAATTGTCCTGCTCCGAGCTTCCTCTCTGGATTGTCTCTTCTTATCGCAGCAAGCGTAGACAGGTCAATTGCATTACTTTGCTTTTCTTTAGTTAAGTGGCAGCCTATGAAAGTATCTTCCGAAAGCAGAGTGGGCTGATTTAATGTGGTTACTTGATTTACCTTGATCAAGCGCTTTACCTTATTCCTGTTCTTGTCATAGCTACTTTGCTCCAAGGGAGCATACCAAAAACGCTTCTCATCCATCAACCTCGATACATACCCGCTTGCTTATTTCAGGATGACGCCGTTCGTTCCCGTTTGCGGTATGACAAACGACCAATCGGCATCCTTGTACAAATGGTTGACGACCTTACGTTTTAGCGTGAGCTGTTTCGGCATTTGATTTAGACCATCGACGAAATATCCGGCATCCTCCTGCAGCTCGATTACACCTGAACGATCTGTGGTGTAGCTTCCGCCAAAAAACATCGAATACTCCTTACCATTCTCGTCAACTGCAACCCAGATATCTTGCGTGAAGTTAGGACTACTGAACATACCGCCAACCGGAATGGTCGCATACATTTTGCCCGAATTAGAACTGTTGGGACGAAGTTTGAGCCCCTTGAACAGATAAGCATCACCCGAGTCTTCGAATTTAACGGGATGCACAGCTGAAGTTTGAGCTGGGTCGAGCACGACCGACGCCTCACTTCTCTCTCGAATTATATAGCCGTCCAATACGAATCGAATTTGCTGCTTATCATAGGCAAAGTCATTAAACTGGTAGAACCAGTGCGTCTTGCCACTCCAACGGTCCAATCCAGATCGACGTCCGAATTCAGGGTCTCTGTTATCCCCAAGCCATTTCCCGTGTGCATCTTCCAGATGATACTTAAGCTCGTGGAATCCGCTTTGTCCGTTCAGCGCTCGGCCTGCGGCTTCTGGAGTCAACTCTGTAGTATATTCCAATGATCCGCCGCTCGGCGTCCGGGTAGCTCCCTGCATGTGAATTCGTAAGCCGCTTGGCGTCTCATACGTTTTATCAATCGGAGTCAGCAACGTTTGCGCTTTGGCTTTGGTCAGATCTGCCTCCACATTCAGTCTCCAATCTCCTTTTACCGTTTTAATAGGAGCTTCCACATTGAGTTTGTCCGCATACAGCCTCAGTTCACGGATATTCGCACTAAGCTGCAGCTTGTCGGTCAGTACCGGCCGCATAAAGTCGAACTCAATCCTGCTAGTTGTCTCGTTGCCCCCTGTGCTTACTCCAAAAGGAACAGCGCCAACATCACCTCTCTGGTTATCAAAGAGGCTGAAATCGACATCTTGAAGACCAAAATCCCCGGCTACAGCGTTTCCTTTAGCATCGAAAACGTCGATCCCGATAATCATTCTAGTCGAATCGGCGATAAGTTCGTTGACTTTCAGGGTGTAACCCTGATCTTTAGCACTGGCGCCCGAAATCTGTACCAGCCCTGCTTCACGGACCTTCTTCATACCACTATCCACATAACTGTCTTTCGCGAACAGCGATCTCACCATATCTGCGAGGGTCGGCTGCGTATACAGCAGTGTGCTAACCACAAATACAGCGACGGCGACCACCAAACTCCATACTTTAAGCTGTGAAGAGCGTCTGGCAGCGCGGTAATGTTTCACCTGAGCGACGATGGACGTGTCATCGTACGCGGCTGCGTTCTGTCGCCGATTCCTGTGTTCGGTCGATCCCATCAAGATCTGTGCCTCCGTTTCCGCTGCTCGCTCGCTCGGAGAGTATCTGGATACATCATGATCGCTCGCGTCGGCTCTGTCAGCTGGTTCGATCTCGATTCCTTCCAGCGCCAGCATCACCTGGTCGGTAAACTCGTCGGGTAGCCTTTCGTGAAACAACAAATTTTCCCAGTTTCTGTCTTCTATCGCCGATTTACCGTCCTCTGTTTCAAGATTGGCTTTTTTCATTGTTGTACGATCCCAGAATCTCATAACGTTGCCCCTCCTTGGCTTCTACGGTTTTGCGCAGGCTGATTTTAGCACGGTGGACGGCGTTGTTAACCTGCCGAACCGACATGCCAGTAATACCAGCGATCTCCTTGTGACTCAGTTGGTTGGTGTAGCGCAGAATCAACACAAGTCGATAATGCTCGGGTAGCGTCTCTAACAAGCGATCCAATTCGAAACGCAGTTCCTTTTGCAGCAACTTCGATTCAGGTGTTTCACGTTCATATGTATCTTCCTGTGCCGGAGACTTCGGATCTTTTCGGCGTCCACGGTCCTTCTGTAAATTGACGGCAATGGTATACATCCAACCGGCAAAACTCTGCGTCGGGTTATGTGCTCCCAGTTTACGATAGGCTTTAATTAGTGTCTCCTGAGTCAGATCCTGAGCATCCGCTTCGGAAGACCCCATCTTGCGGAACAATCCGTAAAGCTTATTCTGATAGCGCCGGACAATGTCCGCGTACGCTTGTTTATTGCCTTTTAGTACAGCTTCAATAATGGAATGATCGTCTGTCAGCTCCACGCGTTCCCCTCCTTTTAGGTCTGGCTTTTGTTTGTCTCGCTTCTAAGACTCCTAATCTGCATTTTTTCTCTCACTTGATCCATATAAAAAAGACCTTGAGGTTTTGTTGCCCTCTAGGTCCTGAATTCATGACTCATTCCTCTATGCCTAGTTCAGCTATGAGAAGTTCAGCCTGTTCCATTTTCATCTGTTTATTTTCTTGGCTGTAGTCCCATCCAAGTGCTATAGCATACTTAATGATCCGGGCACAAGTATTGGGCTTATGAAGATTGATACGCCAATTACCCTCCCATGAGAAGTACACTTCAAAAAATGAAGTTTTTGAAGTGTATATTCTAAGACTTACAAAACCCTGCTAGGTATTTCATTAATCACACAATAGAAAAGAAAATTATTGACCATAATTTTTTTAGTTCCCTTAAAAATTAACTTCATCAGATCATCGCTTTACTCATAAAATATATGCATTAAACTTGCCGCTATTTCCATACAGCTCTCCAGCAACAATCTTCAGCCATGGATTCACCCTATAACCGCCCTATCATAGCCGTAAGCAAGATGGAAAAGGCAACATGCTTGCTAAAATAAACCCGTTTGGGTACAATTCCCATAACAAAATCGCCTGGGAGGAATTCGAATGAATCGAAAAAATGTCCCTCGTTAAGCCCGAGCTCCTCCATCCATGTGTTAGTATCAACTGACCCCAATAAAACAGAGGGAGATCACTAATGAACATGAATGGACCTGTAAACATTTCTCGAAGTAAGAGACTTCAGATTTGCCACGAAATAGTTGCGAGGTTACATGAAGTATACAGAGACAAAATTCTGGCTATAGGGGTCTATGGATCTGTTGCCAGAGGTACAGACGGCCCTTTCTCGGACATTGAAATGTTTTGTGTACTAAGTGAATCAAACGATCCTGTAGAATTTAGCCATGAATGGTCGGCGGGGCCTTGGAAAGCTGAGGTAAACGTCTGTAGTTCAGACATTCTTCTTAAAATTGCCTCTACTGTTGAGGGCAAATGGCCGTTGACACATGGGCCCTTCTTTTCTCCACTTCGTCTGTATGATCCTAAAGGCTTTTTTTCTATATTAAAAGAAGCTGCCGAATCCCCAACAAAGGAAGATTTCAGACATGCAATCAACGAAGTGCTTGTAGGTGAAATGTACGAGTTTATAGGAAAGCTTAGAAATGTCAGTGTAAATGGCCCTTATACCTACTTGCCGTACTTGGTAATGCAGTTTGCCCAATATGGGGCTATGTTAGTTGGGTTGCACAATCAAAAGCTTTTCTCAACGGGTTCAATGGTTCTACCGGAGGCACTGGAGCTGCCGAGTCGTCCAGAAGGATTTGATCATGTAGTTAGGTTGGTTATGTCCGGAGATTTAGCAGAACCAACGAAGATCATTTCAGCCTGTGAAGATTTCTGGAGTGGTCTTGTGAGTTGGGCAGTCGAACATGACTACCTTATTCGTTCAAAACGAATCCCTTTTTGATCGAAAATAAAACCCGCTTTAATTGCGCTTACTATAATATATCATATTTTGGATATGCCAAATCCCCCTTTCGTTAAGGGGGATTTTACTTTTCTTCTGGACGGATGAGATCCTTTTAAACAAACAAGCACAAATCGCTTCTGATTACCTATTTTTCTACTGTAAAATATTTTAAATTTAAACTACTTGATTTCACCCCCCACCTCATTTATTCTCTGTATATGTGTACTCTGGCTCTGCTTATCTATATCTGGTGCTCACATACAGCCCTGATTTGTGTACACATGCAAGAATGCACAATTCGGTGTACTCCGAGAAAATTTTAAGCATAGGGCTTTATACAGAGCTTATTTTTGTTAATATCCAATAACAGGGCCCTAGGCACTATGACAGATTACATTTTAATGATATATTGATAGGTACTATAAAAGACTAATTACCCAGGGCTTGGGCTGGAGGATGTATGAAAAAGGAATCAAATCAAGACGAAACCAGTTATTTATTTAATGTAGATGTATTAGTTAAAGGTCGTTCGAACGTAGAGGCCCTTCAGTTCCTGCTTAATCTCTTGAACCAAAACGAAAAAATTGCGGATAGCCGGATTCAATCTGGTATCGAACTTGGTAATTTAATCGAAGCTGCTTTGTATCTAAAAAAACAGTCTGCCGCTAACGGCCCATCGGACGCCGCTGCTAAGCTTGCGGAAAAGTTCTCCAAAAAGAAATCAGCCGCGGTTACGAATAAGCCGCCAGTCGTTCAAGAGATCAAACAATCCCACGTACAGCCAAAGCCTGCAACACAACCAGAAATTAGTACGTATGAATGGATCAAACGCTATATACAAGATAATACGCTTGTACGGTTAATCGTGAACCGCTATGGCGGACAGCGTAGCATTCCTTGCCGCATACTTAACCTGGATCATGATAATAGCCTGCTGAGTGTGTATCATGTGGATGAGAAGCAAGTTTACTCCTTTAAAATGAATGAGATTGATGAAATCACATCGTAAATGTAAATATCTCACAGAAAAAAACTAAGTATTAAAAAAAGAATCGGTGGAAAAACATTACGTTTTTCCTGCCGATTCTCTTTTTTTAGCATTGTCCAAAAAGATTTCTAATTCTCTTTCTTTAGACCCGTGGCGGCCCATGCCAAGAATATCCATCCTGCAATAAAACACACGCCTCCTAATGGGGTGATAGCACCTAACACACGGATTCCGGTCAAACTTAGCACATA
Source organism: Paenibacillus sp. TY11 (assembly GCF_059772165.1). Taxonomy (NCBI): domain Bacteria; kingdom Bacillati; phylum Bacillota; class Bacilli; order Caryophanales; family Paenibacillaceae; genus Paenibacillus; species Paenibacillus sp. TY11. The sequence goes on from NZ_JCBAIQ010000022.1 coordinate 60,439, forward strand.
CAAGCTGCCAGAAAACAATATGATACCCGTCAATAACAAACGCGCTGCCCATCTTAAACGGGTCGAAGGGCCCCACTGTCCGGCTGCCAACGCAATGATCAGCAGACCGACAGCGTGAATCATATGATATTTTACACCTGTTTCATATACGGCCAAAGCCTCCGCGTCGATCCGCGCTTTCACAATATGTGCCCCGAACGCTCCAATGGCTACCGCCAACATCATCATTATAGATCCTACAATTATCCATCTTCGTTGCATGTTTGTGTACTCCTTTTCATCTCATCCTTTTACCCGAATGTTCTTCTTATTTTATCGAAACCATATGAAGTTTACCAGCCAGCCTGTGTGAACAGACCACATACAGAATTTGATGATTAAACCCTGTCTTTTGGAGGGTAATGTGTAAGGTGGCTTGCTTTTTTGTTTATTTTGTGGAAAATTAGTACCTGTTCGGACTATGTTCAAGGAGTTGAAAAAATGAGTTACCAAGATCCTAATTTGCAAAAACCTGCTGCGTCTGAGGAGCATCCTGTTTTTTCAGAAGCTCCTGTGTTCCAGCCGCCGGTCAAGCTCAAGCATTCCGGTCCCGGAATTGCTTCTTTTATTATGTCGCTCGTCAGTCTGATCGGATATATTATTCTGGCTATTATGCTTATTAATCTGCTGGCTCATTTCAGCCAATACCAAACGATGAACCCGGAACTCGCTCTGCAACAAACCGGAACGGTACTGCTTCCTTTTATTTTTTTAGGCAGCCTGTTGCTGAATTGTAGCGGACTTGTGGTCGGTATCATTGGAATTGCGTTAAAAAACCGTAAGAAAACCTTTGCTATTACAGGCTTAATCATTAATGCACTTATTATTGTGGGCTTTATTGCACTTCTTGCCATCGGTCTTTCCGTTCCGAATAGCACAGCGGATATCTATCCTTCCTCCGTGCAATCTTTATAATTTTTCTGCATCACACAGAGAGGATTCAATGTATGAACAAAATTAAAATTTTTGCCGACAGTACCAGTGACATTCCTGCCCATTGGCGTCAACAGTACGAGATTAGCATTGTACCATTGTATGCCGTATTTGGTGATGAAGCATTGCAGGATGGGGTGAACATTCACCCGGAACAATTATTTCAACGTGTAAGCCGCGAGGGACATTTACCGCGTACCGCCGCACCTTCTCCGGCGGATTTTATCCAAGCCTTTGCGCCCTACATAGAACAAGGGGACGACATTTTATATATCAGTCTGTCTTCCGAGCTATCATCGACGTACCAGAATGCGCTACTCGCTGCCTCCGAATTTCCAGAAGGTCGCATTACAGTTTTTGATTCCCTAAATTTGTCATGCGGCTTTGGCCTGCTTGTGATGAAAGCTGCTCGTGCGGCAGCAAACGGCAGTACGATAGAGCAAATTGTAGACATGTTGACGAAAACCAGACCGTTAATAGACACGGAATTTGTCATTGATACACTCGAATATCTATATAAAGGCGGAAGATGCTCAGGCATGCAAAACCTGATCGGCAGTCTGCTCAAAATTCGTCCGGTGATCAAAGTGATTGACGGAAAAATGACACCTGCCTACAAAGTCCGCGGCAAACGTGAAAAAGCACTGGATCAGATGCTGCAAAATGCCCTGAATCAACGGGATCAGATGGATAACGATATGATCATTGTCGTGCATGCTTTGGCCGAGGAAGATGCGCTGATGCTGCAAGCTCGCTTGAAAGAAGAAACGAACGCACAAGAGGTTCTGCTAACTACAGCAGGGTGTGTCATTTCCAGTCATTGTGGTCCACAGACTATCGGTATTATGTATGCCAAAAAAGCATAGTTTATCCAATATCATACCCGTTACCGCCTAGGTAGCGGGTTTTTTGGTGTTTTTCCAGCAATTTAGCAATGAATAACTTTCCTCTTTTTGATAGTATTGTTCGTCGAGTGACGATATATGCATCTACAATCTATCATAAAAAAGAAGGTTATTTAGTATGAGTTCCAAACGATCACGTTGGTTAACCAGGCTTACTCTATCAGCAACTACAGCCATCACCATATTCACGACATTCACTTCATACTTAGCTGCTCCGGCAGCAGCATCCGGCGTAGCGTTCAAGGATATCTCACACAGCTACGCCTATCAGTCTATTATTTCCCTGCAGGCTAAAGGAATTTTGACAGGTATACACCCTGGTTACTTTTCTCCTAAAAAGGCCGTTACCAGAGCCGAGTGGGTTACCGCACTGGACCGTACACTCGGTCTGGAGCCTGTACAAGCGGCCGTTTCCTCCTATCGGGATGTTGCCAAACAGGCGTGGTACTACGGATGGATTGAAGCGGCTTCCCAGCTCGATGTCGTTCAGGGAGGAACGTCCGCCACATTCCAGCCCAATAGCCCTATAACCCGGGAAGAAGCGGCCTTAATGATCGCACGTCTTATCCGCTCTTCGGGCGGATCAGGAGATGCCACTTCCTCTTTCGCTGATAGTGACGAAATTGCAGATTGGGCTCTTGAAGCGGTAACCACTGTGAATCGTTACGGTTTTATGAAAGGTGAAAATAACTATTTTCGTCCTACATCCTCTCTAACCCGTGAAGAAACAGCGGCATTGCTGGAGCGTCTGCTGACGTATTCAACACAGCATGCTCGCCAAACCGTTTCTTCCATCCGATTAGGCTGGCAATATGATCAAACCGTTCAGCAGTTTGAAAACACGGTGCTTCGATCCAACATCAACACCTTGTCACCACGTTGGTTTTTTCTGAATGAAACAGGTAGTATCAGCGATTATACCAATTCGTCGCTGCTCACCTGGTCCAAACAGCATCATAAAAAAATCTGGGCTATGGTAGGCAACCGTTCCAACCTGGCGTTGACGCACCAAATTCTGTCCAGTGAGGTTTTACGGAATAGAACCATAAACCAGCTTGCCAATGCCGTATCTGTACACGGTTTGAACGGGCTTGTCATTGATTTTGAAAATGTGGATGGTCAGGATCGTTCCAATCTCACATTATTCATCCAGCAATTAAAGGCCAGGTTGAAAAGCCTGAATGCTGTACTGGCAATTTGCGTATCTCCTGATTACGGCACGGACTGGACAGCCGCCTTTGATTATAAGCAACTTGGCGCTGCCGCAGACTATCTGATCCTGATGGGATATGACGAGCATTGGGGAGGTAGCTCGACCCCCGGCTCCGTGTCCTCACTGCCATGGCTACGTGAAAGTGTGCGGCGCTTTGTACAGACCACTGATCCGGAGAAAGCGATCTTGGCGTTGCCATTATTTACACGGAACTGGACGCTTAACGCTAGCGGACAGTCAATCGCTTCCTCTGATATTTCACTAGATCTGCAAAACCAGCTAGTGTCCCGTTTATCTCTTAAACCGATTTGGGATGAGGATATTCAGCAGTATACTGTGTCTTACAAGGACACGCAGCTGCATAAGCTATGGCTGGAGGAGGGACGATCCCTGACCCTTAAGTATCGCTTGGGACAGGATAAAGGATTTGCAGGCTTCGCCTACTGGTATCCGGGTGGCGCCAGCTCTGATCTGTGGTCCAGTATGAAAAATGCGGACCGTTTCCATCAGCGCGGCTTGTAAAAAGTGGTGTCTAAAAGTGGATTTTTCTACGAATGGAGAGAGCCATCTCATTTTCAAAAGTATAAAAAGCCCAAAAAGCAGCGAAGAGGACGAACGATTGTGGAAAAGCGGAAGCGGTCGCCTTTGTGCCCGGATTTTCACCGCTAAGGGAAATAGAAAAAAATCCGGGCACAACAGCGATTGGAACAACGGTCCGTTCGCGGAGCGGCCATCTGAAGTGCCGACGAATATCCTTCTCCAAAGCAAAGGGGCCTCCCATATAGTCTCATCGCGAGCCTATGACCGATATGCAACTTTCCCGTTCACAACCGTCATTCGTACCTTAACATCAAGAAAAGCTTGTGGGCTTTCCGATAAATCGCGGTCAATGACTGTAAAGTCAGCGGCTTTGCCTTCAGCTATCGTCCCTCTTTCATCAGCCTCCCCGGCTGCTACTGCACTTCCCGTGGTAAACAGACGAATGGCTTCATGAACATCCAGCTTTTCAGCGGGAAGATAACCCTCATGCATTTCTCCCGGCTTGGCACGAGTTACAGCCGCATGCATACCGAGAAAAGGGTTTAGCGGCTCAATTGGCGCGTCACTACCTCCAGCACATGGAATGCCTGCTTCCAGTAGCTTTTTCCAGGCATATAAATATTCGGTCCGTTCTTGCCCAACCCGATCCAGTACCCAAGGAAAGTCACTTGCGACAAAACGAGGCTGGATGTCCGCAATCAGCGGCAGCTTCGCCATTCTTTTGACCAAATCACCCCTAAGCACCTGTCCATGGATCAGGCGATCCGGCAAACCGCTTTCCTCCGTTAACGCATGGGCCTCCATTGCTGTCAAAATCATTTGCGCCGCCTCATCCCCTATGGCATGTACAGCCACCGGAAAGCCTGCGACTCTGGCAGCTGCCACCATATGATTCAGCTCTGGCTGCGGTTGAATCGCCATTCCACAGGTATGTGGAGCATCACTGTATGGCTCAGACAATAACGCAGTTCTTCCACCAATGGCGCCATCAGCAAACATTTTTATCGCACCGATTTTATACCACTCATTTCCGGCACCTGCACGCAGCCCCTGCACCTTCGCTTCTTCCATAAATGGATGATAGATGAGCTGGTGTGTACGAAAAGCAAGACCTTCTTCCCTCAGCTCCCTGTAAATCCGCTGCATCGTCTCCACGCTGCCCAAAAAACGTAAATCCTCCGTATGCGCAGCAGTCAGACCGAGACGTAACGCATCCAGGCATGCTCGTCGAATCGTTTCCTTTTTTACCGCATAATCCGGTTCTGGCTGCACGCTTGTAAAGGCAAAGGATGCTTCCTCATAAATCAATCCGTTCAACCGTCCATCTGCGTCTCGTCCATAGGCTCCCGAAGCCGGATCAGGGGTGTTCTCGCTTATGCCTGCACGCCGAAATGCCTCTGAATTGGCCAAAAACGTATGAAAGCACGTACGGGTCAGATATACCGGGTGCTGATCTGTAATGGCATCCAGCTCGGCTATATTCGGAATTTCAACAGGAATAAACGCATTTTCGTTCCAGTTGAGTCCTAAAATCCACTCTCCCGGCGGTGTTACAGCGACCCGCTTGCGCAGCATAGCCAGCATCTCTTCCTTGGAGGTAGCTGATGTTAGATCCAGCATAGCCAGCTTCATGCCATGCATGGACAAATGCATATGTGAATCGGTTAAGCCCGGCAGCACATAGGCGTCCTCCCAATCCACGGTTTTATACTCCTTACCGGACAATTGCAATTCAAGCTCCCGAGCATATCCGATGGCCTGTATGCGGCCATGCTGTACAACGATGGAGTCTCCTTTGGAAGCCCAATCCCCATACAACCTGCCGTGCTTGAACAAAACGAATGTCAACGCCACTCATCTCCTTTTTTCAGTTGTAACGCTATCCCATTCATGTTATACCTGAGTCGCTACTTCCAATTGTAGTGTAGTTATATCTACCTGCTGCACGTGCTTGGCAAATTGGTCATGAGCTGCACAGACAGCCATTTTATAATCTTGATCCAGCTCATACTGTTTAAAATGACAATACTCGGTAGTAAAGCCCTCTGTCGTGAAGCCTATGAACGGTTGTGCTTTCAATTCGAATGAAAAAGACTTCAACGGTAATGTTAGTCCTTGCCCCTCGGCCTTTACAAAACTTTCCTTAAGCGTCCATAGATCGTAAAAATAGGACAATCGGCTCTCTGCGTCCTGACGCATTAACGCATCATACTCTGTGTCCGAAAAGCACACTCTACCTACCTCAAAATCAATAGGACGGAGCTGTTCAATATCGATTCCAAGCGGGTGATCATCGATGGCGCATACCACCCATTTTCCCGAGTGAGAAACATTAAAATGGAATGCGGGTGCATTCATCAAGGAAGGCTTACCGAAAGCATTATATGTAAATTGAAGACTGGCATTAGATACCTTCAATTGCCGGCAGGCTAACCATCTTAGCAGCACATCGGCATATAGGCCCCTCAAAGCATCTTCCCGATGTAAAAAACGCTCTAACTTGTGCCGCTTTTCCAGCGAAACCCGATTTACCAGTAATTCGTAATGAGCCTCAGCCTCCGGCTTGCTCGTATCAATCGCGTATATTTCCATGGTTGCCTCCCGTATACCCTAATGAATATCAGCCAGTTTGTAACACTCACCGTTCGATTGAAGTCTGATAGATATGGATGACGTGTGCCGTGTACATGGTCAATATACTACTCTAGCACTTTCAATTCAATATGGATACAATTGGGATAAGCAGCTCTATCAAAGCTACTTCATAGAATCCGCTAATGAAAGCGCTTTAAATAAAACAACAAAGGAGGACGAAACAATGAAATATGATTTTGCCCGCTTGCTGTGTATTATGCTCTCTGTTTTGCTATCGTTGAGCATTTTTCAGATGTTTTCACCTAAGATCGCTTCAGCGGCTTCAGCGAATGTTGTGAATGGCATTCAGTTTAAGGATACGGATGGAAACGTGGTTCATGCCCATGGGGGCGGTATGATTAAGGTGGACGGTTATTATTATTGGTTTGGTGAAAATCGTAATCCCAACGGCACGTTCAAGGCGGTATCCGCCTATCGTTCCTCTGATTTAAAAAACTGGGAGTTTCGTAAAAACGTGCTGACCAGCAGCTCGGCCGCAGAGCTGAATATTTCGAATATTGAACGTCCGAAAGTGATTTACAATGAAAAAACACGTAAATACGTACTGTGGATGCACAAGGAAAACGGGATTAATTACAACGAGGCCCGAGTCGCAGTTGCCTCTTCCGATACCGTGGACGGCGATTACACGTATCAGGGCAGCTTCCGTCCTCTGGATTACGATTCCCGGGATATGACGGTATACAATGACAACGGAACAGCTTACCTGATTTCGGCCACCCGCGTGAATGCCGATCTGAACATTTACCGTCTGACACCGGATTTTCTGCAAGTTGAATCGCTGGTAACTACTCTCTGGCCAGGACAATATCGTGAAGCTCCGGCGATGTTCAAAAAAGGAGATGTCTACTTCCTGATTACATCCGGGGCAACGGGCTGGAATCCCAATCAGGCCAAGTATGCTACCGCATCCAGCATTGAAGGAACCTGGAGCAATACGATGAACTTCGGGGACGGTACGACTTATGGTTCACAGTCGGCCTACGTGATTCCTGTTGAAGGTGCCCAGACGACCTCATACCTGTATTTGGGCGACCGTTGGGCAGGTGCGTGGAGCGGCCCTGTGCAGGATTCACAATATGTATGGCTGCCACTACGTTTTCCAACCGCGACTTCATTAGCCATGGACTGGTTCGACAGCATTAACATTGATACCGCCAGTGGTGTGGTGGAGGGGATCACAACGCCAATTGCTATTGACCCGGATGCCTTTTATCAGCTAGTGAATCGCAAGAGCAATAAGCCGCTGAGCATCGTTGGTAATGCGACGTCGGACGGCGCAGACCTGGAGCAACGTGCAGATTCCGGAGCAGCAAGCCAGCAATGGCAGCTCAAGGATGCGGGCAGCGGATATTATAAAATTGTAAACCGCAACAGCGGAAAGCTAATTGGTGTTGAAAGCGGTACCACAACAGATGGTGCAGTTATTGAGCAATGGAGTGACGGAGGCTGGTCCAGTCAGCATTGGCAATTAGTATCCGTAACCGGAGGTTATTACAAGCTGAAAAATCGGGCGACTGGCAAGCTGATCGATATTTCTGAAGGCGCCACCGCCGATGGAGCGAAAGCCATTCAATGGAGCGATAACGGCGGGACGAATCAGCATTTCCGTGTAGTCAAAGTAGAATAGCTTAGGTTATTTTCAAAAGGAGCCGTATTCCGAGCAGATCATGGGTGATTGCTAACGGAAAAAACGGCTCTTTTTACGTAAAACGATGAAATTGATGATCTCTAGTACGTTACAGTTCCCACGGATAATCTGTCGTCAGGAAACTCGCCAGTTGCTTGCTTTCTTCCCTCCGCTGACGTCGTATGGCTGCCCGCGATGGAGCCGTCTGGTGCAATTGTAACTGCTCCTCTGTTTCTGGAATCACCTGCGGGACGGTTACTTTACGGTTGTTCTCGTCTAGCGCCACAAAGGTCAGAAAGGCGGTGGCTGCGATTTTCCGGTCGCCAGTCATCAGTCCTTCACGGATCACCTTCACGAACACCTCCATTGAGCTGCGGCCTGTCCAGGTTACGAACGCTTCCAGCGTGACAGAATCGCTCGGATGGATAGGTAACAAAAAATCCACCGAATCTGTAGAGGCCGTAACTGTGTTCGTACGACACAGCTTGGCGGCTGCTATAGATGCGATATCGTCGATATACGACATCAGCCTGCCGCCGAAGAGCGTGTTATGATTGTTGATATCGTTGGGAAATACTCGGGACGTCTTGAAGCAGTAGGTTTCTCGGATGTACTTGCTTTCCATGGGTTCTTTCCTCTCTTTTCCTCGTTGCTCTCTTTTTATATCTCAGGATTATGCAAAATCCTTATGTGAAAGCCTGTTTTAGACTATGCTAATCATCCCACTAATCCGCATAATAAATCAATACATAAAAATCTGCATCCTCATCCGAATCATTGCGGTAGGTATGTATGTCAGACACTTGAAATTGCACGGCATCCCCTGCACTCAGCTTGAGCTGTTGCCCCTGCATTTCAAAGTACATTTCCCCACGGATCATGAGAATAGTTTCCTCTCCCAGATGCTTCTCTGCCTGGTGTGTAAAACCTGGCTTCAGGCTTACCGTGAACACCTCGAACTTCTTTTCCGAGTGATACGGGAATACAGGGTAAACAAAATAGTTACCGTCCTCATCAATAACTGGATGTAGGTCCTCCCTCCGAATCTTCGTGATTTGCGGCGGGTCTTCTTTAAGAAAAGTGGAGAAGGATACGTGCAAACCGTTCGCAATTTTCCAAAGTGTTGTTACCGTAGGATTGGATTTCCCCTTCTCAATTTGAGCCAGCATCCCTTTGCTGACCCCCGTCAGTTCAGCCACCTTATCTAGACTAAGTCCTCTAGTCTTCCTGATTTGAGCCAAATTAGAGCCAATAATATACTGCATTGAATCCACTGACTGTGCCTCCTCGTATCCAAAAGTCTATATAAGAAGAATACACAAAAATGTCCGCTGTAATTAGTTTTGTCATTCATACAGCCCATAAGCACCACTTTCTGTGCCATGAAAAGGACACTTTCTGTATTATCATTTGTCACTTCTTATATAGACTGTAATGTAAAATGTCATTTATTAATTTTGCGACTTAAGGGACTCGGAGAGATCCATTCGAAAATGAATCTACACATAAGTCTTAACAGACCTTTTGCTATCTAGATTACACAAACTTATTATCTTATCCAATATAAAAAAGTGTCAAATTGAAAAATCAATTTGACACTTTTTCAAGGATAATCGGAAATCTCAAAACATCTTCATTGTGTCTTAGGTAAATAAAGTATTAGAATATCGGGAATGAAAGAAATTTTCATAATGCCGCTACTCAACGAGTTCTGTCGTGAGATAATTTCAATTTGATGATAACGGTAACTAAAGTCTAAACAGTCTCTTTTCCCCAAATGCTTACCAGATCATTGATTTGAAGCGATACGACCCTTAGTTCTCCGTCAATGGCATAGAGTTCTAGCCCCCTACTTTCCAAGTCCGGGAAAATCATATCTGAAATGATTGTTTTTCCATTATTGCCGAAGACCTCGACACTTGACCAATCCACATAAATGCTCAACTGTATCCGTTCATGCTCTGGCTTCATAGGGGCCTTGTGTATTGCTGTGAAGTCGGAATGAAAATCAGTGGCGCTCGACTTCGTCCGATCAACAAACAACTCCTCATTCGAGATATTATATCCGATGATCGTCTCTTGATTGGCGGACTTTCGTACTTTAAACCCGAATTCCACGGCACTGCTGATTTCAAATTCTGCAATAATTTCTGCCTTTGCAGCAGAAATATCAGACAATACGTTCATACCTGGCTTAATCGACAAGTCTTGCAGAGACAAAATCGGTTTTCTTAGCTGACTTAATTCCCTTATGGGTGCTTGGATTAAGCGAAGTCCCTCCGGATAAGTCCTAAGCCGTAGCTCCCGGGGGATTGATGTCTTGCCACGCCATTCCTCTGAAGGTAGCGTGGTACCATAACGCCAATTGTTCATCCAGCCGACCCAAATCTTTCGTCCGTCCTCGTTCGGAATGTCATTCCAGGTCACGGCCGCGTAAAAGTCTGATCCGTAGTCTACCCATTTGATAGCATCGAAAGATTCCAACGTTTCATCCAGAGTAAATGCCTTACCGTCAAAGTTGCCTATGAAATACATCATGCCCGAACCGCCTGCCGGTGGTTCTGGATCGTCTGGATTCACACCATTTCTATCCCCGACGCTTAGCATCAGAATCCACTTCGTGATACTAGGATCCTCATCCACTTGGATTCGAAATATATCAGGACATTCAAATATCCCTCGGTGGATATGCGGGATGTCGGAACCGAATTCACTTGCAAAAGACCATTCTGTAAGGTTTGGAGATGTGTAAAATTCTACACGGTTCCTTACGGCAAGAACCATGATCCACATTGATGATTCATCATGCCAAATCACCTTAGGATCACGAAAGTCTAGCGTGTCCGTTGGAAATAAAACCGGGTTACCTTCATATTTTGTCCAGGTTCGACCCTTATCCTTGCTGTAAGCAATACTTTGCACCTGCGGCTTTCCAGGCTGAGCCTTATTGCCCTCATTGGTATAAATGGCAACCAATCCTGATCCTTCCTCGTCGAAAAATCCGCTGGTATTGTTCTTATCCACCACCGCACTCCCCGAGAAAATCGCTCCGTCCTCCCCAGGTGGAATTGCCGGTGGAAGCTCAGTCCAATGTACTAGATCCTTGCTTACCGCATGCCCCCAATGCATGTTGCCAAAGTCAGGCTGCGTATCATGGGGCGTATGCTGGTAGAACAGGTGGTACTCTCCTTCATAGTAAACCAAGCCGTTGGGATCGTTCATCCAATTTTTCTCAGGTGAATAATGGAATTGAGGCCTGTATGTCTCCCTATAATAACTGTTTCGTGATCCTTTTCTGCTGCTACTGTCGTCCGTTAGGTTCATTCCTTTAATGGTTTCCACTCTCCTCTTGTTAAATGTTTCAGCCTTGATCTTTAAGATATCTGTCATAACCTTTTTGTTTGATTTCCAGCCATTTATCTAGCCCCAGTCTGGACAGCTCGGCTTTATATTCGGCCCATTCTTCTTCCACTTTACCCGTCTTGATCCATTCCGCCCGCTTGCGGTTAACGTAAGCAAACAAATCGGTTTCCAATGTGGAGATCTGCTTCTGATCCTCCAGCGAGAAGAAGACTTTCGGGAAATTATGGTCAGCCTTCATATAAGGAACGAGTCTCTCCTTCATGAGCTTAAGCCGTCCCACTGCATCGTCGGGCTTGGTCGTCACGGTTCCGTAATACTCGTCAAGAATTGCCAATGGACCACCGATATTCGTTTTTTGCCGCAGCTCGACAGGGGCAGTTCCCTTAAGCGGAAGATGCTTCAGCATATGACTCGCTTCATCGTATTCAAAAATGTTCTGCTGAGTTTCGTCGCCGTAGGTGCCCCAGTTGTCCTGTACGGACTGGATGGGATCATACAGCTGGTCAATCCATTTTGCCGTAAGCTCGAGATTTTTGTTGGCGCTGGTAATCACCATTCTCCCCCGGTCAAAGCCGAGATTGTTTGTCCGGGTCACATTGACTTTACCGCTTGGTCCCGCGAGCGGATTCATCAAATCATATTTATCGTTGTCCCCTGAAATATTCGCCTTATCCCATTGGAAGTAGAGGCCATATCTTTCATTCTGGCCTTTGGCCAGATACGTATTGTAATCCTGCTCGAATGACTCTTCGTCGATCAGGTTCAGCTTATACAGCTCATTAAGATATTTAATCCCCTCTTTATAACCATCCTGATCGGCAGTGAAGACCACTTTCCCCTCATTGGTCACTACCGTATGATCGCCGTTGTCCCCAAGTCCGAATGATCCGAACAGAAAATTCAGGTCCTCATTGCCGTTATTGAGTATAAAGGACAGCGGGATTTCATCCGCTTGGCCATTTCCGTTAGGGTCGCCATTTTTAAATGCGAGCAGAACTTTTTTTAAATCCTCGGTGGTTTTTGGCATTTTAAGTCCCAGCTTTTTCAGCCACTCCACATTGATCCATGGCATGTCGTTTACAGAATGAATGCTCTCCTTCTCAGAACCCAGCTCTTCAATCCAAGGAAAAGCATAAATATGCCCGTCCTGTGCAGTTATCATGGATCTGTACTCAGGTGCTTCCTTCAATACCTTCTGCAGATTCGGCATATATTTTTGAATCAAATCCTCCAGAGGGATAATGGTTCCATCCTGTCCGAGGTTCAACAAATCATAGTCGGAATAGCCGGCATCCAGTATGGCATCTGGAAGATCTCCACTGGCAACAGCCAAGTTTCTTTTTTCAATGAAGGAATCGGAGGTGAAGTTGGTAAAATCGATATGCACCCCTGTTTTTTCTTCCAGTCTTTTATAAATCAACTTTTCATTTGGATCAGAAGGTGCCAGCGGCGAGCTTTGAGTCATAAAATGCAAAGTAACTTTCTCTTTAAGCGGCAGAGTAACATTTTCCAGCTTGTAATCTTCGGATGCCGCAGAATTATTGCCTGAACCGCCACATCCGGCAAGCAGTGAAGTAGAAAGTACCAACACAGACAAAGTTAGTAATGTTTTTTTCATCTCTATACCCCCGGTTTGTTATTTGATCGAACCTACCATGACACCCTTTTCGAAATATTTCTGGAAGAATGGATACATGACAATCAAAGGCAAACTTGATATGACAATGGCAGAGTACTTAATCATTTCAGACAATTTCTTAAGCTCTGCTTGTGCCATTGCATCGGCAATCATGCCGGGCTGAACCTGATTCTGTATCAAAATGGAGCGCAGTACCAGTTGAAGCGGAAACAGCTTCGGATCATCCAGATAAATCATGGCGTCGAAATAAGAATTCCACTGTCCGACAAAAGCGTATAAAGCTAGAACAAAAATAATAGGCTTGGAAAGCGGCAGGACGATTTTAAAGAAAATACTGAGCTCGGAAGCTCCGTCTATGCTCGCCGCCTGGAACAGCTCTTTGGGAAGTCCCTGGAAATAAGTCTTTGCCAAAATAATATTGAACACACTAATCGAGCCAGGTAGAATAATGGCCCACACCGTATTCAACATGCCTAAATCCTTAATCACCAGATAGGTCGGAATCAGACCGCCACCGAAAAACATCGTAATCAGGAAAAAGATCATAATGGGCCGTTTCCCAACCAGTCCTTCAATCGCAAGCGGGTAAGCCGCGAAGACGGAAAAAAATACGGTTGCGAACGCAAAGGCTGCTGAATAAAAAATGGCATTAAAAAAACCGCGGATCATGGCACTGTTGTTTAGGATTTTGGCATATCCCGTGACTGTCCAGTCGGATGGTGTAATGGCCAGCCCTTTGGTAATCAGGGTATTTGGAGTCAAAAAGGACGCAAGCACCACATAAACCAGCGGTAACAGAATAGCGAGAACAAACAAACCAAGCAGAATATAATTGATAATGAACAGGATCCGGTCCTTCCCGGTGTAAAGAATATTCATGAATACCTCCTTCTTTAATACAGCCCTTCTCCTTCGTTCAGCTTCTTGACGACGGCATTTACGAAAATCAACAGGACCACATTAATTACGGAATTGAATAACCCGATTGCCGTAGAATAAGCATAATCGCCGGATTGCAACCCCACCTTGTACACATAAGTCGCGATGATTTCCGAGGTTGGCGTGTTCAGAGCTGTTTGCATCAGGTAAGCCTTTTCATAACCGATCGACATGATGCCTCCTGCAGCGAGAATGAACAGGACGGCCATGACGGGTTTGAGAGCGGGCAGATCAATGTGGAAGATTCTTTTCATCAAAGAAGCGCCATCAATTGTTGCAGCGTCATGCAGCTGCGGGTCCACATTGGCTAAGGTGGCCACATAAATGATAGAGGACCAGCCCGCTGTTTGCCATATACCGGACAAAATATATACCGTTCGGAAATAGGCGGGATCAGTCATAAAAGAAATCGGCTTGCCGGTGAAGGTTGTTATCAGAGCATTCACTATTCCAGTCGGTGATAGAAAAACAAACAGCATACCAGCAACAACAACAACCGAGATGAAGTTAGGTGCGTATACAATAAGCTGTATATTCTTCTTGAGTTTCGCACCTCTGATCAGATTTAGCATTAAGGCCAGAATGATTGGCACTGGGAAACCGAGAATAAGACCGTAAGCGCTTAACTTAAGCGTATTCATTAAAATGTCATAAAAATTTGGTGATGAAAGGAACCGCTGAAAGTGTTCAAATCCAACCCATTCGCTGCCCATGATGCCTTTTCTTGGACTGAAATCTTTAAACGCAATGATTGAGCCGTACATGGGAACATACTTGAAAATGACGGTAAGAATTATGGACGGAACCAGAAACAAATACAATATATAATTTCGAACTATATAACTTAACCAATGGTTTCTTTTTTTTGCTTCTGAAGCCTTAACTCCCCTTTTTTGAACGATCGAGTTTGCCACTCTTTTCCCCCCTACTGTTCACGGCTTGTTATTAAAGACAGTTATAAGCCATGTTATGTCATCTCTCCGACATAATTCTGCAAGATGTTTTGCAAATGCCTCGCTGGTAATATCCCCACCTCCAACAGAACTAGCAATTTACAATTCCCCAAAATGAATGGGCTTACATTTTTACATTTGAACATTTTTACTATTACAATTTAACAGATAGGCATTTAATAAGTCAATATATCTTGGGCAACTAAATTCATTTAAAATGCATGAACCAAAAGAAATGTAATATTTACAACACTAATCCCTTAAAAATGCACTATACAAATAAATAAATGTAAACTTTTTTTGTTCATTTGAATAAATTCATTGTTAAAGGTATGAAAATACTATATATTTAGAAACATGAAGAATCTTAATTCGGAAGAATAAGGTGGAACAATATGACGAGAAAGTCAAAGGTTACTATTCAAGACATCGCTAATGCCTTAGGGATTTCCAGAAACACTGCATCCAAGGCGCTTAATGGAGTGGAGAATATTCCTGCCGTTACCAGGGACAAGGTGATCAAAAAAGCGGTGGAGCTTAAATATAAACAATTTTCTTATATGGAAACAGCCTCTGAAAAACAAGGTAATATCGCACTTTTGACCTGTAATCTTCCCAATAGCTCACACTTTGGATCGCTGCTGATCAGCGGGCTGGAGAAGGAAATCAGCAATAAGGGCTACACTTTATCCATTTTTTTTGTCCGTGAGAACGATATCAATACGATGACCCTACCCGGTAATTTCGAGCCTTCGAATGTGGCTGGCATCTTTTGCATCGAAATGTTCAACAAGGAATACAGCAAGCTGATCACGGATCTTGGCATCCCAACCATTTTTATTGATTGCGCTGCGGATATGATGTATCCGGAATTGAAGGCGGATCTGATATTAATGGAAAATGAGCACAGCACATACTGTGTTACTCGGAAATTAATAGATCATGGCTATGAAAACTTCGGTTTTGTAGGCGATTACAATCACTGCAAAAGCTTCAATGAACGCTGGACCGGATTCAATAAGGCCCTAGCAGAAGCCGGAATCCCCCTGAATCCTGCCCATAGCATTGTAGCGCCGGACCGCAACTTCTTTATAGAGATGGAGCAGCAATTGGATGCCCTGAGGGAGTGCCCCTCCGTCTTTATTTGCGCCAATGATTTCATTGCCATCAGCGTAATAAAATCTTTGAAGAACAAGGGAATTAAAATCCCGGAGGATGTTGCTGTCTGCGGGTTCGATGATGCTTCGGAATCCCGGATTGTCGAGCCCCATCTTACAACCGTGCATATTTACAGTAGTCAGATGGGTATTATTTCAGCCGAAATGTTATTGTCCAGAATCAAAGACAATACCATGCCGTACCGAGTGACCCATGTTGCAACGGATATCGTATACCGGGACTCGACGCCTGTTCTAAACTAAATCTACCAAGAGGTGAATCAATGTGAAAAATGACGGAACCGTTCTTTGTGTGGGCGAGCTGCTTATTGATTTTTTCTGCACGGATATTGATGTCAATCTTGCCAAGGGTCAGCATTTCTCCAAGCAGGCCGGCGGTGCTCCGGCAAATGTAAGCGCAGCCGTAGCCAAACTCGGAGGAAAAGCGTCATTCTTGGGGAAAGTCGGAGCCGATCCCTTTGGTATGTACCTGAAGCAAACTCTGGATGAGCAGCATGTGGATACGTCCATGCTCCTTTTCGATCCGGCAACGCCGACTACACTGGCCTTTGTTTCCCTTGCCGCTAACGGCGAACGGGATTTTGTGTTCAACCGCGGAGCTGACCGTCAGCTGTCTCTGCAGGACATTGATAGAGAATGGACCCGGCAGGCTGCCATTCTGCATTTTGGCTCGGCAACGGCCTTGCTCGCCGATCCTTTTCGGGAAGCGTATTTGTCTTTATTGGACGAAGCGAAGGCCAATGGGCAATTCACCTCCTTTGATCCCAATTACCGGGGGGACCTCTGGAAAGACAGGCAGGAGGAATTTATCACACTGTCCAGAAGAGGAATACACAATGCGGATTTGGTAAAAGTAAGCGAAGAGGAATTAAACATCATTACAGGGCTGGCTGACCGCAATGCTTCATTGGATCTTTTGCATAAGTTGGGAGCCAAGACGGTGGCAGTTACCTTGGGGAAAGAAGGAACCCTCATCTCAAGCGGTGCCTCCCGTTCGTTAATCGGCAGTATTGCTGTCAAATCGATCGACTCTACTGGTGCCGGAGATGCCTTCGTCGGAGCAATGCTGTATCAAATCAGCCAGCTGAGTCAGCCTAAGGCATTTACCTCCAACGCCAAGCAGCAGCAGGAATTTGTAACACTTGCCAATCAAGTCGGCGCCATCGTGTGCACCAAAGTTGGAGCGATTGCAGCCTTACCGTCGTTGGAAGAAGTTAAGCGTTTCGTAGAGCAGAGTGAATCAAGGATTGAAGCGTAAACAGTCAGCCTTTAACAGCAGTGCGTGATTTTAAAAAAGTTTGTGTCGCTGTGCGGCGACACAAACTAAATCCATAGAGATACAAATGTCATTATTTAACCAACCTTAATCATTCATCTTTATGTTTTAGTTTCACTTTAACTTCATTAAAAAAAGCCGTTGTATCCCATACATTGAGACCAAAGTATCCTTCTTTATAAGTTTGATCTTTTGTGTCGATAACTAATTTATTGTTCAAATAAACCTTAGTGATATTGCCTTGCGCTTCTACTTTGAGATGATAATCTGTATTGGGCTGTAAATCCAGTTTTCCATCATTGTTATATGTCGCAATTTCATATCCGGTCCCATCAACAAATTTAATGAATTTTACAACATTATTTTTTATATCAACATTTGCTGCATACGAATTCTTTGCTGTTAAGTCAGAACGAAAAACCAACGAACCCGCTCCAATGGAATTGTCTATCGAATCTTTTTCGGAATCACCGGGGTGCGAATCTGTATCCGGCACGTTTATATTGGCTTCATACACAAAATTCCTGCCGGTCACTTTTGATACTATAAAAGCATCTCCCTTACTCTGTCCCTGTTTGCCATGAATGGTGTCTGCCCACTTCCCGTTAACGGTGGTCCAACCTGATAAGTTTGATTTAAAAGAAGAACTTTTTTCTTTCCATACACTCTTTAGAGGATATAGGTCCAAAGATTTCAGCTTAACATTTCCGCCCTTACTATAGATCTCAAGTCCTTTGCTTGCAGAATCCGCGAATATCTGATCGGTAATCACTGTCGTACCATCATTACCGAACACCTCTACAGCTGATCTGTCAACAATAACTTGCAATTTAACCGTGCCGTTTTTAGCATGTAATGGTCCCTCATGCTTGCCAACTACATTACTTCCGTAATCGAAACCTCCTGAATGAGTCCGGTCAACGAATAATTGCTCGTTGTAGACATCATAACCGACAGTAGTATATTCCTCACTCCCTTTACGGATTTTGAAGCCCAATTCTGTTGCCTTAGTATCCGATACATCAAACAAAGCGATCATTTCAAATGTATCTTCTGATAAATTAGAAAGAAGACGACTGTTACCCGATATGATTTTATTGGTATACGAAATACGATCCCCTCTGTCGCGAATGCTTTTTAGGGAAATAGGGGTTTGTTTTAAACGTAGACCCTTTGCGGTTTGAGTGAGTTCCATCTTCCGCGGCAGTGTTGTTGAACTTCTCCACGTTGAGGTTGGTGTATCGTTGGCATACTGCCAATTACTCATCCAGCCGAGCCAATATTTCTCACCATTCTTCCCTTCTACTCCACTCCAATCCACAGCAGCATAAAAATCAGCTCCATAGTCAGTCCATAATACTTTATCGGAAGTATTTTCATTTTTAAACGTTTTTCCGTCAAAGTTGCCTACAAAATACTGCATGCCTGACCCGCCTGCCGGAGCACCATCATTTATACTTACCTGTAAGACCCACTTTCTTTTTGAAGGGTCGCCATCAACCGGCAATTCGACTAACGTAGGACATTCCCATATTCCTCCGATGCTGCCGTTTGTGGAAGGAATCCACTGTCCAGAAACAGCGGACCAATCTGTGAGGAGACCGCTTTGTTTCATATCTGTTTTCTCCGGCTCTTTTGCAACCTGGTCAACTTTATCCGATATGGTCCCTTCATTATAAACATTAACATCATCAACATTTATATGACCGTAACCATCTTTGGCATGGTCTACTACCTTGATATATAACACTTCACCAATATATTTGGACGCGTCCCATACGTATTTTGAATATTTTTCTTCATTAAATTTTATATTGGCCTGGCGGATCAATTCTTGATCGTCGGCTGCTCTGACCAATGATACATAGGTATTGTCGCCATCATCGCCTGCTCCTAGTAACAGATTGATTTCACCGGATCCGCTTAATTTAAAATAGGAGGAATGCAGTTCACCCGTTGCTTCATCTCCCTCGTGAAGCTTGGAATATCCCCACAAATGATAATTCCCCTCATGTCCGAAGGATCCACCCCAATAAGTCGCTTCACTGGATACATGATCATCCGAAAAAGTATCACCCTGGGTCACAGTCCATCCGGTTAAATCGCCTGTTTCAAAATCATGATTGGTGATTTCTTTCTCATCGGTCATGATATTTCTACCCAGTTGAACATCCTGAAATATCGCAGAAGAGTGCAAAAGATGTAATCCAAAATGGCCGGACAGGAAGGTTGCATCATCGATATCATGAATGAGATTTCCGTCCAGATACATCTTTATATTTGTTCCAAATGTGCTCACTTTTAAATCATGGCTTTGATAAGTATCCAGCGTTACTGTGGTTTCAGCCAGAACCGTTCTATTCCCGTCTTCCATTTTCACAATTTTCACTTTATCGTTTAAAGCATCGATACTCGCCATATATCCATTTTCCGCATCAGCATCCGCTCGGAAAATAAGTGATCCTGTTTCATCTCCTCCCTCTGACAAATCAATAATCGCATTATATATAAAGTTATCCCCGGTCTTACCACTTATGATAAAAGCATCATCTGGAGATGTACCGCTACCGCTTTTCCCCTCCATGGTATCTTCCCACCGGCCGGTTACAGCCGTCCAATTAGATAGGTTGGTTGCAAAGTTAGAGGTGTTCTTGAAATTTACATTTCGGAAGGAAGCTGTTGAATTCCAGGCGGTCAGACCGTAATAACCATAATCAAATTCAGTATCAGTTTCTTTAATTACAGACTGATCATCTACAAATACCTGAATGTCATGACCGTATACGTCCACCTGCACGTTGTAAGTTGATGAGGTTCCCAGGGTTAAAGACTTGCTTGCAATTTCTGTATTCGATCCATCGACATTCTTATTTAAAGTAACGACATCATTTTTGGCGTCCAGGCTGACGACATAACCGTTTTTCGCATTCTTGTCAGCACGAAAAACCAGACCTCCTGAGCCTTCCCGGCCATTCTTTTTATTAAGGGTAATATCTCCCTCATAGGAGAATGAACCGCCTTTCTGTGAGGACATAGCGTACGAAGTGGTATCCAGACTGTTGGCCTGTATTCCGTTATCTTCACCAAATTCACTTGCATAGGTCCACTTTTTTAAATTGGGCGAAGTATAAAACATTACTTTATTCGCTGCGGCCAAAGACATCACCCATTGTTTGGAGTCTTCATGCCAGAATACTTTAGGGTCTCGCCAATCCGATATCGGGGGATCTGGCATTACTGGATTTCCTTCATACTTAGTCCAGGTTCTGCCTCTATCTAAGCTGTACGCAACACTTTGAACCTGGCCGTTATCCCCTGAATGAGTAAAGATCGCAACCATCGCTTCTTTTCCGAACCCTGCTGTATTGTTCCAATCGATCACTGCACTTCCCGAGAAAATCTGACCGTTTTCATCCGGATATAACGCAATCGGTAAATGTTTCCAATGGATAAGATCTTTGCTCACCGCATGCCCCCAATGCATCGGTCCCCATGCCGTTCCGTACGGATGGTACTGGTAGAACAAATGATATTCACCCTTATAATAAACCATTCCATTCGGGTCATTCATCCAGTTAGCCTCGGGAGAAAAATGAATTTGATTACGGTATGTTTCATCATAATAACCAGGATCCGCAGCAAAGGCAGGAGTTAAAGGTAGACCCATTACCATAAAACAAATAAGTAGCACACTTAACTTCCTCTTCACATTCTTTCACATCCTTTTTTGAAATTTTGCATGTACTACGATACCAAAAATAAAGCGTTTACAATTTCCTCTGCAACTCAATACCATGGATTCAAGCTGTATATCCCACAAAATTCTGACCAAGGCTGACTCCCTGACCGGCATCCAAAACACCGAGCGCGTATCCAATAATGCCTACAGCAAATAACGCAAAAATATTTTCCATGCAGATAATGTTAAAGAGCAGAAAGAAAATAACATTACACTGATTTATCTGTCTCCCCCCTTCGTCTCTCTCATTTATATTAATATTGCAAGTTCTGTGCCAAACATCTGTATACATCCGAAATATTCTTATAAACAGCAAAAACCCCCGAGCGACCGGAGGTTTTTGCCAGTCTGAACAGATCACTATTTATCATTCTCTCTGCTTTCATACTCATGCGAAAGCGCTTTATACTGTTTCATCCTTACTTTGAAACAAAATTATACACTTCGCTCAGCATTTCGCAAAAATAATATTTTTCGTCATCAGACAGTGTCAGATTCATACCGGAAACAAATATCCTGGAGTGGTTATTGTTCAGCAGTTCTTTGGCTATAAAAAACTAAAGACTTCGTGTTCGCTATAGAGATTATTCAACATAACATACAAACGTATAATATATTGATACTTCGAAGATTCCGTTATATACTATTATAAAATTATTACACTGGGGGTAAGGTTGAAATGTCCATAGCATCGGAGTTGAGCGGAACAGAGCCCGTTTCGCTCAGCTTTTTACAAGGGGTTAAAGATTGTATTCCTACATTGCTTGGTTATGTATGCATCGGGTTTGCGGCAGGTATTGTGGGAGCTTCATCAGGGGTTAGCACAATGGAAATTGCCCTGATGTCGGCGCTTGTATACGCAGGAGCCTCCCAGTTTATTATGTGCTCGATGCTGGCTGCAGCCAGTCCTCCATCTGTCATTATTTTAACGACATTCATTGTGAATGCCCGTCATCTGCTGTTGAGTGCTTCGCTGGCTCCTTACTTTTCTAAATATTCACTGTGGAAAAACATAGGCATCGGCGTTCTTTTGACAGACGAATCCTTTGGGGTAGCGTCGGATAAATTGGCTAAAGGCGGGCAGGTCAGTGACCGCTGGATGAACGGGCTTAATATAACGGCGTATCTCGTCTGGATTGCTTCCTGCGTGACGGGAGGGATTCTCGGGAACTGGATTTCCAGGCCGGAGGCTTTTGGTTTAGACTTTGCCTTGCCAGCAATGTTTCTTGCCCTACTCATTTCCCAGCTGCAAAGTGTACAGACCTCCAAACTCAAGCATCGTCTGCTGCTTGTGCTATGTATGGCTGTCCTGATGTATCTTTTGTCCTGGTGGGTGCCATCACATATCGCCGTCATTGTAGCGACCATGATCACCGCAACGATCGGAGTGTTAACTGACAAATGAACATTAATCCCAATGTCCTGTATATGATTATCGGTGGCATGATTGTCACGGCGATCCCAAGAATCATTCCCTTCGTCGTGCTGCAAAAGCTAGCGCTGCCCAAGCCAGTGCTACAATGGCTTTCCTATATCCCCATTTGCATATTCACGGCACTCGTGATGGAAAATCTGCTCGTCCGTACCGAAACCTCGGTCACTCTTAATGGGCAAGTGCTTATAGCTGTCCTTCCTACGTTGGTCACCGCCTTGTGGAGCAAAAACCTACTGGCTACCGTCGTTGTCGGTATTGTGAGTATGGCTGTAGTTCGACTTTTATGGTTGGGATAGAAATAAATCACCCTCCTAAAATATAGGAGGGTGTCTAGCCTTTCTTATGATCCACCTGTCGCCCTTACTAACGAGGGGGACAACTTTTCTTCCTCAAAGTCACTTTCTCGAAAAATCGGAGCATCCGTATATTGACGCATGTGACGACACACCTCAAACCCATCACTATCAGGGAGCATAACATCAAGCACAATCACATCAATATTAACTCAAGGTTCTCCATTCTTTTTTTACATTTTTTACTTTCATTATAAAAGTAACAGAGAAGAATTTAAATCGAGTTCCATCACATATCGTACATCCCCGTGAATATACTTAATAACCAACAAGGCCAAACTGTGCCGTGTATCCACTTGGGGGGTGCCTAATAATGCCGGAACCACGCCAGCCATATTCATTCGTCGTATCCCGCGAAGATTGGTCGCTGCATCGCAAAGGGTACCAGGACCAGCAACGTCATCAGCAGAAGGTCAAAGATGTCATTAAGCAAAATCTACCCGATCTGATTACGGAAGAAAATATTATTATGTCGGACGGTCAACAGATTATAAAAGTGCCAATTCGCAGTCTGGATGAATATCGCTTCATTTATAACTATCAAAAGCAAAAACATGTAGGCCAAGGGGATGGCGATAGTCAGGTGGGAGATGTCATCGGACGTGATCCTGCTTCCCAGAAGCCAGGTAAAGGTGAGAAAGCCGGCGACCAGCCGGGACACGATATTATGGAAACGGAAGTCAGCATAGAAGAACTGGAAGATATGCTGTTCGAGGAAATGGAATTGCCGCATTTGCAGCAAAAAGATAAGGAACAAATTGAAGTTGAATCTATCGTGTTCAATGATATACGCAAAAAAGGCATGCAAGCGAACATTGACAAGAAGCGAACCATTCTCGAAAATCTGCGCCGCAACGCCCGCGAGGGTAATCCGGGCATTCATCATATTAGTCCGGACGATCTTCGCTACAAAACATGGGAAGAGAAGACCATTCCCCAATCCAATGCGGTAATCATAGCTATGATGGACACCTCAGGCAGCATGGGATCTTTTGAAAAATATTGCGCCCGCAGCTTCTTTTTCTGGATGACCCGCTTTTTGCGCCGCCAATATGAAAAGGTTGAAATTGTCTTTCTTGCGCACCATACCGAAGCCAAAGAGGTGACGGAGGAAGAATTTTTTACTCGCGGAGAAAGTGGCGGTACGATCTGCTCTTCCGCCTATTTGAAAGCACTGGAAATTATCGACAAACGATATCCTCCTTCCAATTACAATATTTATCCCTTCCATTTCTCCGATGGCGATAACCTAACCTCAGACAACGAGCGGTGTGTGAAACTAATTGAGGAACTTATGAAGCGTAGCAATATGTTCGGCTATGGAGAAGTGAATCAATATAATCGCAGCAGTACGCTGATGTCAGCCTATAAGAATATTAAAAAGGATCAGTTTATGTACTACGTCATCAAGGAGAAAGGTGAGGTATACCAAGCCTTACGTACCTTTTTTCGCAAACGGGAAGGGGGAACGGTGGGATGAGCACCGACCAGAAGGAGCTAGAATATGCGATATCAGAAATTATGGAGATTGCAGATGGATTCGGGCTCGACTACTACCCGATGCGGTATGAGATTTGTCCGGCGGATATTGTATACACGTTCGGAGCCTATGGTATGCCCACGCGCTTCAGCCACTGGAGTTTTGGAAAAACGTTTCACAAGATGAAAATGCAGTACGATTTTGGATTGAGCAAAATCTATGAGCTGGTCATTAACTCCAATCCCTGCTATGCCTTCCTGCTGGAAGGAAATTCTTTGGTGCAAAATAAACTGATTGTCGCCCATGTACTGGCACACTGTGATTTTTTCAAACACAACGCCCGCTTCTCAGCTTCCAATCGCAATATGGTGGAGAGTATGTCGGCCACAGCAGATCGAATCAGCAGCTATGAAATGGAATACGGCTCAAAGGCTGTGGAATCCTTCATTGACTCTGTACTGGCGATACAAGAGCATGTGGATCCACAGATCATCAAACCAAGGCATCTGGATAAACAACGCTACATGGAGCTCAAAATTCGGGAGCAGAAAGAACCTGGAAAACGCCAGCGCCCCGCCGGACCTTACGATGATCTGTGGTCACTGGACACAGTGAAGCAGCATGATCCGGGCGAGACGGAGGACATCAAGGTACGCCAGTTCCCACCGGAACCAGAAAAAGATATCGTCTGGTTTATTCAGGAATTCTCGGAGGTGCTGGAGGACTGGCAGCGGGATATTATGACGATGCTGCGGGACGAAATGCTGTATTTCTGGCCCCAAATGGAGACCAAAATCATGAATGAAGGCTGGGCCTCCTATTGGCACCAGCGGATTGTAAGGGAACTGGATTTAACCGGGGATGAAACCGTTGAATTTGCGATGCTGAACGCTTCTGTCGTACAGCCTTCCAAGCAAAGCTTGAACCCGTACTATTTGGGGCTGAAAATTTTTGAAGATATTGAAAAGCGATGGGATAACCCAACCCGTGAGGAGCAAGAGCGACAAGGACGCAAACCAGGCGAGGGTCGAGCTAAAATGTTTGAGGTACGAGAGTTTGACTCAGATACCTCTTTTATACGCAATTACATGACCAAGCAACTAACAGAGGATTTGGATCTGTACGTGTTTGAGAAACGGGGACCGGATTGGAAAATTACCGATAAATCCTGGGAAAACATAAGGGATCAGCTTGTGTTTTCACGTGTGAATGGAGGCTCCCCTTATATCGTCGTCGAGGATGGAGATTATCTGCATACAGGCGAGTTGAAGCTCAAGCACCAGTATGAAGGCATCGAGCTGGATTTAAAATATATGGAGCGCACGCTTCCGTATGTATATCAGCTTTGGGGGCGCACCGTTCATTTGGAAACAATGATTGAGGGTAAGCTCGCCTTATTCTCTTATGACGGTAAGAAACATCATCGCAAGTTTGTATAGTAATATAAAATCAAATAGCTCGCCTAAATTTGAAAAAGGTGCATTCCGAAAAAAGGATATGCGCCTTTTTTTGCTACTTAATTAGAACCTTAAGCGACCTTCGTTTCTTGCCAATTTCAGGACGCCTGTTTCAGTTTGGATCAGGGATGTATTATACTAATATAATAAATGACCCACGGGTCATACATGAAAAGCAGAACGGTTTGTATCGGGCATGAGCCACATTTTTTTCCAGATACAATGGCAGGGTGCTGGAAGAGGATCGGGCCGTGGTGCAAAGCCAGCATCCGCGTCCAATCCCAGAAGCGCTGCGTATGGAGGCACACAAGAACTTACTTTCTCTTAAATTCGACGATGT
The DNA here is from genome assembly GCF_059772165.1 of Paenibacillus sp. TY11. Classification (NCBI taxonomy): domain Bacteria; kingdom Bacillati; phylum Bacillota; class Bacilli; order Caryophanales; family Paenibacillaceae; genus Paenibacillus; species Paenibacillus sp. TY11. The sequence continues at coordinate 86,506 of NZ_JCBAIQ010000022.1, forward strand.
AGCTTTGATTCAGCTGTTTTCCACCTTCCGAGATGTTCTGGTACATGGATAAAAACCGGGCTGATGGGCTCCATACCGTTGGGCTGTCATAGGATTGGATATCAGTCGTAACCGGAGTGGTTTTACCCGTGGACTGGTCAAACACATACAGTCCTCTCATGCCTTGCTGATCCTCATCATAAATGGAAAAAGCAAGCTTGGACCCGTCACTGGACCAGCTTCCACGACTCATTAAAGTACCTTGACCGACGATTCCTTTCTCTTTGCCCCGTTCATCCAAAATGATCATACGGGCTGGTTCGGATGTATTCCATTTCCGCTTTTCAATGGCAATAGACTTACCGTCAGGCGACACGGCAAAGGACATGGCACCCTCTGCAATGGTAACAGCCTCAGGATGATTGAGGGTGAACCGCTTCAGCACCGGATACCCTTGTTTATCACTGCCTGTATAAAATATGGCGTTACCCAATTTTTCGACATGAGACATCAATTCAGAGCGATTCGGATCTTGAAAACTCAATTCTTCAGCTTTGCCGTCCAGACCAATCAGCTGGATTTTACCGTCCGGTGTGCCTGTAATGAGATGATTCTCATCGCTCCAGCTCACTTCGTTAGTCATATCCAGCTTGCCAACCGATGTAACCTTACCACTGCTTAGTTCCAGAATATAGCCCTGAATATCATATTTGCTGCTGGTGCTGCCCTCAGTAAAAAAGACATGGCGCTGATCCGGTGATACCGCAGCAAGTAACTGTGGAGCCTTACGACCTGGTGTTAAAATCCGCTCCTTGTCTGTCTTTACATTATGAATCCATAGCTGGGTTTTACGCTCCACAATCAGCTCTTCGTCGCTCAGCCAAGACCTCGCGTAGACATCCCCCAGCCTGTCGATAGACGATACCACCAGCTCGTCCGTTACTTGCTTCTGGGCTGCATCCGTGTCAATCACAGTAAGCTGTTGGCCCGGTTTCATACCGAATGCCGGATTTGTCTCTGCTGCGCTCTTCATGCCGCAACCGCTGAGCAATCCCCCGGTCATCAAGCCGGTCATGAGCACCCCCGTGGCTTTCTGTCTAAAAACTCTTGTGCGGGAATCTTCGCGACGAGGGGAGCCGTTCTTTTGCCCATAGCTGTCTATGTTTTTCTTTATCATGTACAACGGCCTCCTTGTTAACGATACCCCCAGTTTAATGCCCGAACATCTCATGAATACATCGAATTGTTTCCAAGTTGTAAACAAGACACCATTCTAGCCCTGTGCTAACAATCGTCCGTTTACAGGGAGCCATCGTGAACCAAGAGGGGGAGTCTAAGCGAAAATTCATTACCACTTACATTCGTATGGCCGTTGCCATTTTCCAACCCACTATGATCTGAAGCTGTAAGCTGCAACTCTCCCCCCATGCGCTCCGCCAGTCTGCGCGCCAGAGGAAGACCGAGTCCCTTACCGCTGTCCTGACGAGATCGATCACGACTTAAGGTAGCAAACGGCTCAAAAATCATGTCCCATTTCTCCCTAGGAATCCATGGACCGGAATTGCGTATATACACAATCACGGTGTCCCGTTCCACCCGATTCGATAATGTAATCCATCCACCGTCCCGATTGTACTTCACTGCATTATCGAGCAAATTCAGTACAATATGCATCAGATGCTTAGGGTCTCCCCACACCTTGGCAGGAACGGTATCTATCGAAAAATTCAGTCTACGCGCTGCCGCTTTTCCTCGAATACGGCTTCCTGCATCTTCCAGTAACGAATGTAGTTCCACAGCCTCCGTATGCAATTCAAAATCATATTTATCCAGCACAGATAGCCGCAGCGAGTCCTCGACAAGCTCGTACAACCGTTTTGTTTCCTTACTGATGCTTTCTCTCGCTTCACGCACCAGTTCAGGATCATCCCCATACATATCCAGTAAATCAGCATAAGCTTGAATAGAGGTTAACGGGGTCTTTAGTTCATGGCTGATATTTCCAATAAAAGATTTTTGCTGCTGCTCTAGCTCTCTCAAACGCTGAACCGCTTCTTCCAGCCGGAGCTTTTCGTTTTCCAGCGCGGTAATGCTCTCCCGGATCACATGACTCATCTGGAGCATTCCTTCATCCAATCTTCCCAGTTCATCCTGCCGCCGCAGCAGTCTGGCTTCCGGATAATACCCTGCCGATATCTGTTCGGAAGCGCGAGTCAGTCGTCCGATGTCCCTCGTCTGGCGGCTGACATAGCCTAAGCCCAAAATAAAGCTCAATACCAGCACCGCACCCCCCGTCCATAGAAACAAGTGGGCAATGGCCCGGTAGAACTGCTGCTGCGCTGCTGTTGAGCTGTGAAGCTGTACCACTCCCAGCAAGCCGTTCGGGCCTTGAAGCGGAGCCAAATAAGTGATTGCGCTTCCTTCCGTAATATACGCAATTTTGCCTTGGATCGCATAGGAGAGCGCCTGGCTGACATCTGTTCTAAAAGCCAGCGGTAGAGAATTGCCAACCTCATGCCCCTGACCATCATATAAAATAACGCGCATATTACTGGATATGCCCAGTTCCACTGCGAGTTGAGGTGCCTGCTTCCTCATAAAGTCTTCCGGTGATTGGCGCACTCCCAACAGGTAAGACTGTATTACGCGCATTTCTACAATTTCGGCCTGACGCTTTAAGCTGAGTTCCATTTGGTCTGTCTGGTTAGCACGAATGCCAGTAAGCACGAGCCAGCTCAGCACACTGACAGTAAACAGCAGCAATGCCGCCAGTACCAGCGGAAATTTCCAACGCAGGCTCAAGCCTGTACGTTTGCGTTTGCGCTTCTGTTGGTCGGTGGACCGCAAGCTTCCTTGCTGATGGAGTGAATGATGTTCGTTCACGTCATTTTCTCTGCCTTATAGCCGATACCATACACGGTCTGCAATATCGCCTGATGCGGCTCAAGCTTCTTGCGCAAGCGCTGGATATGAATATCCACCGTGCGTGTTCCGCCCACATAATCGAAGCTCCATACTTGCTCCAGCAGCTCGTCCCGTGTATACACCCTTCCGGCATGAGACACCAACAGCGCCAGCACATCAAACTCCTTGGGAGTCAGATCCAGCGCTATGGCTCCAAGTTCAGCCGTTCGGCTGGACGGACGTACCCGTAATGGGCCGAGTACCACTTCTGTTCCTTCTGGCGCAGGCGCTCCTTCTCGCTCCAGTCTCCGTACCAATGCTTTAATACGAGCGAGCAGCTCCCTCAGGTCAAACGGTTTGCTCATAAAATCGTCCGCACCCAGCTCCAGCCCGAGTACCTTATCAACGATATCGTTTTTGGCCGTCAGCAGTAAAATACCGATGCCCTTCCGACTTTCCAAACGGCGGCACACCTCATATCCGCCCAGTTTGGGCATCATCACATCCAGTATGAGCACATCCGGGTGGAACAAACGTACTTTTTCCAATGCGTCCTCCCCATCAACAGCGGTTTCCACCAAAAAACCCTCTCGCTTTAACGCATAAGCCAGCGCATTCCGAATGCTCGCCTCATCGTCCGCTATCAGTATTTTTTTATCCATGTCCTGCCCTCCCTGCATAAAAAACCGTTCCAGCTACCTATGTTCCCGCAAATAATAATGAATCAGACATGTATGACATATAAACTGCTCACGTGGATTGTTAAGATCAAAATCCGTCATGTCGCGTATCCGTTCCAGTCTGTATTTTACTGAATTACGATGTATAAAAAGATAATTGGCTGTATCTACCAGACTGCCTCTGTTTTCCAAATAATAAAATAACGTTTTGAGTAAGTCACTGCCATGTGACCGATCATATTGCTGAAGTCTCCCCAGCTTACGTTCGAACAAATTTGAAAATTCCTCTTTGTCCATCGCTTCTCCAAGCATATAGTGCATCTCTATATCGCTGTATTTGCATACACGTTTATCAGGATACAGCCGCTGAGCTACAGTAATGGCACGACGCGCTTCATTGTAGCTTTGCAGCAGCTCCCATAACTTTTTGGCACTTCCGATGCCTAAATAATAATCGGCGGTACCCCAGGCTTTTTCAGTTGACCAGTTTTTCAGCGTATCACTCCAGGACATTTCCTGATCAGAGCCAGGTCCGTTCTGATGATCACTCGGCTGAAGAGTCGGCAGAAATAATATCGCCCGATTCGAACGGAACTCAATATGAGACACCACACGCCGTCGGGTCGATTCCATACTCAGTAACCCGGAAAGAATCTCTTCTTGCGGAGCCGCAGCACTTTCCAGTACAGCGACCTCCCAATCATATTCCGGGTTGAATCCCAATTGACGCCCTCTCCGCTCAACCTCATGCCGCAACGGCAACGGTGGTGTCATTAGCTCATCTATGAAGTTCCCCCGTAGTCGGCTTTCCGTATCTTCTACCGCCTTTTCACGCATTAATTCCAACGCCATCACCAGACGTGCCTGCTCAATACCAACCTGCTCCATATCATCCAGCTCATTGCGGGCAATGACTAGCTTGGCGACTGTACGTTTATCCACATTAATAGGAAAATGACGAGCATCTTGTGCCTTCGCCCAATCCCATTCTTGTGGTGAAGTAACAATGGCTTGACCTCCATTGTCAATCAAAGCAACCGGAGCTTTAAAAAGCTCTGCTATATTATCGCTTACAGCCTGTATGCCACTGTTCTCCAGTACCATCGTCGTTAACGTTCGATAGATTTCTTCCGAGCGTCTCAGCAGTTCTGCCTGTCGGTTCAACACCATATCCATGACACGTTGCGTAATATCCGTATAGGGAATATCGGCTGGAATCTCAATCACAGGAAGGCCACAGGCATTGCTTTCTTCAAGCGCACTGCGGGGAATTTCCGTGAGAAAGCGGGTCGGCTTGATCACAAGCGCCGCAGCCCCGCCCTGATGCAGTAATTGAATAATTTGACACAGTACCTCAGGCTCATGACGGATAGAATAAGCTGTTGTCATCAACAATACACCTTCCCGGACCCAGCCTTTCAGATCAGGGACTTCCATAATGTCAATAAACCGGACAATCCGGCTTAGTCCTTGTTCTCCGCTTAATACCTTTGCCGCCTTCAACACGGGTATTGCCATGAGCTCTTGAACTGTTACACCCGGTATTTTCATAAAGACAGACCACCCTGCTATTTATTTTGCAAAATCCTTACTTCATCTAATTTTCAGGATAGTGTACCAAAAAAGTGTACAAAACAAAACCTTTTACCGCTTGGTCAAATCTATCCACACCAGCTCATTCCTATTTTTAGAAGCTCAATGGAACACAAATAAACCGCCTTTTTCTAGAAAAGACGGTTTATTTCGATAATGAACTATTTATGATGAAGTTTAAGAACTATCCTGTCTGCGCCTCATCATGATGCGGCTGCCAGCCTACCGAAGCGGCTGCACCAAGCGCCACAATCGGATCAATGGCACGAATACCCAGTGTACGTTCCAGCTCCGGCGCAAAGTTCATCGTTACAAAACCTGTGCAGGCAAGTACGATCACCTCAGCACCCTTCTCCTGAAGCTGCAGCGCCGCTGCCATAGCCGCCTCTTTACCTTGTGGAGTGTTCAAGTCCAGTGTCGTCTGTACACCCTTGGGACGCTCTGTACCGATATAGGAATCACCCAAAATGTGGCGAATCAGCGGAGGAGCCTTCTCCAAAATGGTCAACACACCGACACGGCTGGCCGATGTCAGAGCCAAGAGTGCCGCACAGGACCCCGCCCCGTATACGGGTACAGATACAGCCCGGCGAGTTTCCTCTAACGCCGGATCAGCCGCGCAGCTAATACCGATAGACGTACAGCCTTGTTCAACGAGTTGTTGAGCCGCGAGCACAATTTTAGGCACTGCTTCCCGGTCTGTGATATCATCGTAGATTCCTTTCGGCTGATCAGGGATACATACACTGGTGACAGGCAGCCCGTAGCGTTGCTCAATGACCCGGCCGTGAAGGCCGATAGCTTCTTTGTCCTGCATGGTAAGCACTCTGATAATTCCGAGCATGATGATTTCCTCCCTTTATCTCTCTAGCAACTGGCCAGCCTTCATAATCAGACGATCATCCAGATATACATTCGGTTTTTGTACGACTCCGTCAATATGTACACCCGCAACGATAGTTCCCCCGAAGGTATTATTGCTGCCAAAAGCGACATGGATCGTGCCGTATACTTTCTCGTCCTCTAACACAACGCCCGTAATGCGGGCTTTATCATTTGTTCCAATACCGAATTCGGCCAGCATTCTGCCGTCACCTTCGCCGAGCATATCCAGCAGGGACTGTCCGGCTCCCCCTTCTGCGGCGATCAATCTGCCATTTTGCACCGTCAGCAGCAGAGGCTCTTTTAAGGCACCGATTCCTGCCACAGAACCGTCCACCACGATCTGGCCTTGTGCCGTTCCTTCCAGCGGAGCAATATACGCTTCACCGGAAGGCAGGTTGCCGGACTCGCCGGGGTTCAAATACATCCCGGTGCTGGGAACGCCGTTGCGACCTTCTATGGTAAAGTTCAGGCTGTATCCATCCTTTTCAATCCGTACCTGCTTGGCAGCCGTCAGCAATGCGGTCACCTCTTCGGTCAGCGCCTTGACCTTCGGATAATCAGCAGCAATTGCTCCGTTCATGAACATATCGTCTGTCATGCCAGGCATAGTCGCCAGACGTGCTCCAGCCGCTGCGGCTTGCTTGCGGGCACTTGTATGTGTCAGCGAATACCGGGTGACACATACAACAACGTTGGAGCGAAGCATGGCTTCAGCAACAGGGGCCGGAGGCTCCTCACCCGATTTGGAGCGTACCTTCATCGTCAAAATAGCCGCTTCTGCCCCAAGTGCCTTGCCAGCTTCGTATATGGACTCACCCAATTCCTTTTTATCATCGTCGGTTACAACCAGAAGTGTCTCCCCGGCGGTAAGTCCCAAACATTTTTGCAATACATTTTTACTGATTTCAATACGTTGTTGACTCATATTTTTTACCTCCAATTGTTGGCTCCTTACACCATTTCCGATACCAGCTTGCCGATCAAGGCATTGGACAATATAACGGGCACCCCTGCGTAACGCGCCGCCAGCTCTCTATGCGCATCCGTATAGCCCATACAATCCAGCACGATCAGATCGGCTTGATTCTTGAACTGTCCGGCAGCTCGGCAAAATTCCTCCTCACTGCCACTGTAAGGCGAGGCTGCCGCAAACTCGGGATTCAATCCATAAGGACTGAATTTAAGCTTGAGGTTGTCCTTCTGTTCTTCGAGCGGTCCAATCAGACCCAGTCTTCTTCCACTGGACATGGCTTTTAGTACAGGGGGAAGCACATGATCCGGCTCAATTAAAAAAGCGCTTCGGGTGTGCAATCCAGGAAACACACCGGTACAGAGTAGCAAAATAGTACGTATGCCCTGCTCCTCCAAACGTGTGATTTTGTCCTGGAGCAGCGGCTGGATTTTTTCGCGTGAAATGACCACCGACTCCCCGGTCGTCAAGCGCGAGGTTAATACATATTCTCCCGGTGACGGAGATAGATGCTCTTGTATATATTCCAATGAGAGCCCATCCAGCGCACCTGCCTGCACCAGCTCTGCCCGCCCTTCCAATGCCCTTTCTACGATAGGGGCCACATCTGACCGGGGGGCTTGCCCAATCGTAATCATCCCAAGCTTATGCATCTTGAATCCCTGCTTTCGCTTCATTTTATTTTACGCTCCTGACGACAAAGGGCAAGCCCGCGGCCTGCCCTTTGTGCATCAGCCGTGGCTTTGAGCACTGCCTGCTGTTTGAAGTATTTTCATGGAGCCGTATAATTCAGTGATTTTGGCAAATTCCTGCGAATCATAAAAACTACACGTCCCATTCGTAAATTCCTTGGCAGTCTCAATCGAAAATCTCACGGCAGTGGCAATATCAATCTCATGACTCGCTCCGGTACCGCAACCCGGTACAGCTGCCTGCGCCGTAATAGCCACACCGACTACAGGTGCATCCGTTGCAATAGCAGGCTGCAAAATCGAATTAATATGATACAAATCATTACCGTATGGCGTGATGTCCTGCGTGGTAATCGGAAAAGTAACAGGCAATTGTGCCGTAGTCTGTTCCATTAGGCGCAGCAAATCCTCACTCACCCGTAAAATATAGCCTTCCTTCACCGTAGGTGAGATTGCAATACCTTTATGATTAATGACACGGTTGCCTTTGGTTGTGTCGATAGACAAAATCGCTTCCATCTCGGGAACAATCTCATGACGATTCATATCCAGAATGTCCACAGGTGAGTCCATAAAATCAACTGGCTCGTGCGGACGCGTAGGTGCATCCGGGCAAATATGCGTGGTCACAATCACATCTCCCTTCAACTTGTCACCTTTATTCTGCATATCTGCCAGCTTCAGCGCAGACGCCACCGCCGCAATAGCTCCATCCGCATCAGATACGAGCCCAATCCGGGTCGGACGTGCACCGATCCCGCCCAGGCGTCCTACAATACCGAATGTCGGTGCCGTACCTCCCGAGCTTTTACCTTCTGTACCGGGAATAAGCACTTGTATAAAATCAGTGCTTCCCTTCACTCCGGTCACTCTTTTAACCGTTACTTCAATATTCTCGTATCCAGCAAAAAGCTGTTTTACTCGCTCTCCGTTCACATAGGCGCTATCCAGCGCTTCGAATACAGTCAATGTTTGTTGAAGTGCCATGGTTGTGTTCCTCCCGTTAATTTCATAAATAGGACAGTATGGGTTTATGGATAATTTCCTCAATCGGCTGCAACAATTTGCTGTTAAACATAGTCGTACTCAACAGGAGCTGTTCCTTCGGTACTGCAATGACTGCCAGATGTTGTCCTTTGGCTACGGCAGCAGTGATAACAGGTCTGCCTGTGTCCATATCCAACGTCATGATCAGGTCTGGAAATGTCGCTAACCGTTCACCGTCAAGCTCCAGGGACATGTACTCATTCCAAAAAGTCATTTCGTAGGTTCGACCGCTATCCGTTATGTGAACCACCCCGGCGTCAAATCCTCCTGATGTTTCGAGCCGACACTCCGTTACTTCACCTGCAGCAATAACCTTGCCGCCCAGTTCGGCGGTCACAGCAGCAATCGCAGCTTCGCCCTGATGTGCCAGCATCGCTTCTCCGACAGCGATTGCCCGGGAAATGGCTCCCGGGGCGCCATTGGCTTTGGCATAAGCAGCTGTCACCGGATTCCGCGCGACCGCTACCAATCCTCCAGTTTCCACCGAGGCTTTACGAACCAACGAAGCGGCATGATCTAAAGAGCCTGTAATGCCTACCTCCATATAGTGCTCTCCGCGCCCGCCTACCGCAGCCTGATAGCTGACGTAATCCGGTAGCTCGGTCAAGTTCATTGAGCCCATCGTTCCTGTGGGGTGCGCCCGCCCGTTACATGCAAAATCCACAACCGGGATACCGGTCAAGGCCGACTGGAACCAGCCATTAATGGTTGTTTCACCGCCATTTTCATTCGTGTGCAAAGCCCGAACACCCTTTGCTGTCATGGAAGACACCATTTCCAGGGCTTTTACATAATGAACCGGCTTTACATATTTATCTGGCGCAGCTGGAGCACCAACGACAGCCACAGTGACAAAGAGATCGTCGTCTGCAAAGTTGTCGATGGGCACCAGCAGCGGCCGTCCTGCTTCCAGGGCCAGCTTTCCGATCCGCAGCCCTTCCTCAACCCAGCCTCCGCCTCCACCACCCAAGACAGCACCACCATAAACAGCATATTCAACAATTCTTCCATCCAGCTTCAAAGCGTCCATCCGCATCATCTCACTTTTTTAATTTAAATACCGAGTTAAAGAAGTTGTAGAGTGCATCCCCTGCGATAAAACCAGCAGCCAGAATGGTCATGGAAGCCACGGCCTCCTGTTTCGCAAAACGAGTTACGAGAAAACGGATCGCTATGCCGACCAGCACGGCCCAGCAAGCGTTTGCTGTCGCAATCAGCAGCCCCGTTGCGAACATGACCCCCAATTGGCGTTTAGAGCCACCAATGAGCTGAAGAATCGCCCCTGGAATCGCCCATAGCAAAAGCTGATTTGCAACACCCGGTGTAGCCCCCGCCTGAATTGTGGACACATATACCTTATCAATCGGCGGCACCAGATTTTGCGCAAAATAACTCGGGTAAGCCAGAGCCACAGTCACCAGTGCAACCGCAAAAGCGATCAGAGCCGTTATATACTGCTGCTTTCTTCCTTCCCTTTCCAGCTCTTTATCCTTGCCATTGCCGCGCAAGATATAGCCTGTTTTCAAATCAAAGCCCATGTCAGCAAAGGCAGGACCCGTAGCTGCGCTAAACCCGGCCAGCAATGCCAGTGCCACAGGTGGAAAACCGATCATCATTCCGCCAAGCAGAGTGATAAAAGCGACCGCAAAGGCAGGAAACCAACCGGAATGCATAGCCGCAATGCCGACGATAATTTCATGCACAAACGCGGCAAAGGCCGCAAATACAATAAAGCCGATCAACATACCTACCGACATGTGCGTAACCAATCCACCGATGATGGCAATCAGCAGCGAAATGACCAGATAAGCGATAAACCCAAGTCCAAGCGTACGACGTGCCTCTGCAATCGGGCGGGTGTATTCTGCATCCGAAGCTTTTTCCGAACGTGTAGCGGTGCCGCCCTTTTTCTTACCGGAAACTCCGAACACGAGTATAGCAGCCTGAACTAACGCCACAATGCCTGCCCCGATCATCACGCCATGAGCAATGTAGAGCGCATTAACGTCAATCTGAAACAGTGGCATGGAATACTGGCGAATCAATAAACCGACCCCAAACATACCGAGCGCCCAGATATTGCCGATAAACGCAACCCCAAACGCAGACATCGGAATGCTCAGATAGGAGCCTACTACCCCGATAAGTGCACCGATACCTAGCAAACCGGCACGTTTACCGCCTTTATCTCCAGCTTTAATGGATTCTGCCGTTGCAACGCCCGGAGCCCAGGTACCCGAGGCAGGAAACAGCTTGGAATCAAAAATTTTATAAAGTATCGTTGCATCTGCGAACATAGCTAACGCCGCTCCCAGCAGCATCGGTACAACCAAATCAGGCGTTCCCATGAGATAAGGGATTCCAATTGGAATCAGCAGACTGTTGGCCGCTCCGAAAGTAGCAGAGGATATTGCAGTTTGTACCAGATTTTGACGATGAACGGATTTATAGCGTAAAAACCAGTTGATTGGAATACGTGCAATCAGCATCGCGACTAACGCTCCAATAATGGCCGTATTCGGGGTCACCCCCAGGCTGGTTACGATCTGCATCCCGATAATCGCTCCCAGAATGCTTGTAGCCACAATCAGAATAAATGCAAAAGGCTCAAATGTTTTCGGATGACGCTTCTCTTGTTCGTTTTCCATATGACCCTCCTGTGACTTGAAATGATGTATTTCGTTTCTTATGAATAGTTTTAACTTATGTTACTGCAACTTTCCTTCCATAAACAATGTTCCTACTGACCAAAACAATGACTTGTTTATTGTGCATCAAAGATAAAAAAGCATATATAAAGCGCTATTATTACATTTTATTCCTTTATAATGTTAAGAAATATAACATATAATGAAAATCCCTTTTCCTCACGGCCCTGCTGCTTTGAAGTGTCTTACCTGTCCGTATATGCTAAAATACTTCCGTATCGGCTATTCGCCTACAGGAGGGCATGACAATGAAACAATCCATTTTGATCGTAGAAGACGAAGAGAAGATTGCCCGGCTTCTAGAGATCGAACTTGAATTTGAAGGCTATCAAGTATGTAAAGAAAAAAACGGAATTGACGGGCTGGAGACGTATTGCAAAGGCAATTGGGATCTCGTATTGCTGGATATTATGGTTCCTGGTCTCAATGGCCTCGAGCTACTTCGGAGGATTCGTAAGCATGATGCGAACGTTCCTGTCATTTTACTGACAGCTAAAAGTTCCATTGCAGATAAGGTCGAGGGACTCGATTTGGGAGCCAATGACTATGTTACCAAACCGTTTGTGATCGAAGAGCTGCTTGCACGTGTAAGGGCCGCGCTCAGGGCGGGGACAACGAAAGACATGGCTCCACAAGGGGCAGATAAATGGCTTAGTGCCGGGGATTTACGTCTCCATGAAGGTACCCGTGAAGTTCTTCGAGGAAACCACAACATTGAGCTTACACCGCGAGAGTTTGACTTGCTCGTTCATTTACTCCGACATCAGCGGCAGGTACTTAGCCGTGAACAATTACTGGAGAATGTATGGGGCATGGATTATATTGGCGATACCAATGTGGTCGATGTGTATATTCGCTACGTACGCAATAAAATTGATCCCACGCGCCAGCTCCCTGAGCTGATCCATACTGTACGCGGAATTGGTTATGTACTGAAGGAATCCTTATGAAGTTACAAAACAAAATCCATACGTATACCTCGTTATTATTCGCGGTCTTACTTGTGGCCATTAATTTTTCGGTCTATTTCCTATTTAGCCAACTTACGATAGACAGTCGAAAAGAACAGGTAGAGGCCGCCGCAGAGAACATGATTCGCGGCATTCAACGCGCTCCAGTATCGGTAGTCGCAGAGGATCTTCTCCGTGCCTATGTGCCACTGGATGGCATGCTTCGGCTGATGAGGCCGGAAGGCGATTTTCTTCCCCCTATCACCTCTTCTTCCGAGCAGTCTCTCAGCTTGATGAAGGGCGTTTTTGATGAAACACGGCAGGTTCGCATGATTACCTATGAGAGCAACCATTACATTCTTGTGTCGGTCCCCATGATTTGGACCAATGGTGAGGTTGTCAATCTTCAGGTGACCGAAAGTCTGCAACCGACGATGCAGACGCTACAGGTACTCAGAATCGTACTTGTTGCTGTCACCGGGATTGCGCTTATTCCTGTCGTGGTATCGGGAAGGCTGCTCGGCAGACTGATCACACGTCCAATTACATCTATGATTAGCACGATGAAAGAGATTCAGCGTAGCGGGAAATTTAAACGTCTTCCGCTCAATTCATCATCACGCGACGAACTGGTCGAAATGGGAGAAACATTTAATGACATGATTGAACTGCTGGAGCGGAATTTCGTCCGGCAAGAACAATTCGTCTCTAATGCGTCCCATGAATTGAAGACACCGCTCACCATTATTGAAAGTTATGCCAGCCTGCTCAAACGGCGGGGTCTACAGCATCCCAACATTTTCGCTGAATCCGTAGAAGCCATCCAGTCTGAGGCGATCCGAATGAAGGACATGGCAGAGCAGCTTCTTCAGTTGGCCAGAAACGAGGAACAATGGAATGTCGTGTTAGAGCGCGTACGCCTGACCAAAGTAGCAACAGAACTGAAAGCTACATTTGAAAATGCTTTCGCCCGACAAATTCAACTGGATGTACAGGCAGACTGCATTGGCTATACCGATGAAAATAAGCTGAAACAACTCCTATTTATCTTTCTGGATAATGCCCGCAAATACAGTGACGAGCCGATACACCTGATGATTGATACCGTGGGCGGTACAGCTCAACCCTGCATAAGAATCACAGATCAAGGAATTGGAATCCCGGAAGAAAAGTTATCTAAAGTATTCGACCGCTTCTATCGTGTGGATGAAGCCAGAAGCCGTGAGGAAGGTGGAGCCGGGCTAGGCTTATCATTGGCTAAAGGGATTGCTCAAGCTATTCACGCACAAATTGGGCTAGAAAGCGTAGAGGGAAGCGGAACAACTGCAACGATCATCCTCCCTACCGTTCCAAAATAATAAGACAAAGGAGGGAATAACGATGAAAGCCATCTATGTGTGGATGATTGGGGGTACGGTGGCAGCTATATTGATCACAATTTGCCTTTTACAGTGGCCCTGGGCGCGGTCGTTGGCAGCTTCGCCATTGGAAGAAAAAGCCGTCATCCAATCCGTATTGCATCAGTATCCCGGCGAGGTGCTCGAATCCCAACGCTTGGGTAATTTTTATCTGATCAGGCTGGAACGTGCCAAAGGGAAGTACGAAATAAAAGCCAATGCCTATGACGGTGTCATCGACTCCATTAAGCGGACAGAGGCTTATACAGATTCGAAGCAGGAACCCCAAGATCACAAGCCAGGTTCCTCACCAACCAGAGACAAATCGAATCCAGCTGATAAACCTGATCCCGTTTCTCTCGTCATTACAGAGAAAGAAGCAGCTAAGCTTGCTGCAAAAGCAGTGAACGGAACATCTGATGATATTGAGCTTCACCGCAACGACAAAGGCCTCTATTATCTTGTTGAGGTTGAGGTAAAAGATGGGCGTGAAGCAGTGGTGCAGGTCAATGCGGTATCAGGCTCTATCGATTCTATAACTTGGGAAAAAGAAAAACAGGGGCAAGACGAATAATGACGACTTGATGATCATCACAGCTCAAGTTTTCTCATTGTTTTCTCATGATTCTATTATGTTCCTCTCATGTTCAAGAGATAAGCTGTATTCAAGCTTATAGCACAAGGAGGAATGATGTAATGAAAAAAAACTATACATTAGGAATTATGGCAGCTACGGTTCTGCTTGGAGTTACAGTTACGGGTGTCTCAGCGAATGCCGTGTGGGCCGCTAAACCTACGGAGCTTATTGGAGCGACAGCCGCTGCCAGTATTGCCAAGAAGGCTGTGGGGAATAATGCGCAAGTTGAAGACGTCGAACTGGAGCGCAAGAACGGAAAAGTCTACTATGAAGTGGATCTCCAGCAAGGGGATAAAGATTGGGATATAGATATAGATGCTTATACTGGGAAAACCATCCGTTCCCATTCTGAGCTTGATCATGACTCGAATGACGAGTCCTCCCTTAACAAGCCAAATCACATCACCCTGACTGAAAAGCAGGCTGGACAAATTGCGCTTAAGCACGTGCCCGGGAGTACCCTTTTGTCTTCTAAATTGGATAAGGAAGATGGACAGTTCATCTACGAGGTAAAGGTACTCACCAACGAAGGAACCGTTGAGCTTGAAATCCATGCATCATCTGGCGCAATCGTGGATACAGACGAAGATGATGATGACAACGAATATTAATCACTCAGGTCATAATCAGGGTAACTAAATGTAGAGCTAATTAAAACGGAGCAGCGAACTTTCGCTGCTCCGTCAGGCTGTCGAGAAAGTCTCGACAGCTTTTTTATGTTGATTTTGTTTAAGACGACACCGCGTTAATGTTGTATAATATAGGTAACTATTGTATAGAACGGACGGTGTTCGTATGCTGC
>NZ_JCBAIQ010000023.1:0-86588 GCF_059772165.1 Paenibacillus sp. TY11
CTACATAACCCCGCTCGACTTGCATGTATTAGGCACGCCGCCAGCGTTCGTCCTGAGCCAGGATCAAACTCTCCATTAAAGACGTTACAAAGTAACGTCAACCTGTTTCATCTTCATCCACTCTATTGAGAAGAACCGAAGATGAAACAATATAGAAAGAGCGATAAGCTCATTTTGAAACTGACGAGATAAAATATCTCTTTTCGCTTCCATTCTATACAACCTGACGGTATATACTAGAATCTTAGCATTTGATTTTGCAAGCAAAATCATTACTCACTCGTTGTTCAGTTTTCAAAGATCAAACCTGCATAATGTTTTACTTTATCTTCACTTTGTTTCACCACCGCATCTCAGCGGCGACTTAAATAATATATCATGTTTTCTACTTCTTTGCAACACTTTTTTAAAAGAATTTTTTAATCAATTCTACTTTGTTTTTGTGTTGCTAACTATCTTGTAAAAGACAGCTATAAGAATATACCACATAAACACGATAATTAGCAACACCTTTTTTAAACTTATTTTTTCATGTTAAAATCACTGCATTTAAATAAAGAGACTATTATTCCCTACAAGCAGAATAACAGTCCCTTTAACATTCATTTCTTTCTCTTAATGACTAATAAAGCCGGGACACTACTAGGCGATTCCCCTCATCTTATATTTAGCTACGTCAGTCCTTAATCCATGGATTTTTACGTGAACGAGCACTATAGGATGAGGAATGGGATCCTCCTCCAGTTGACTTACGGGATTTCTGCTTTTTGATAGTAGCATTTTTACTGGAAATCTTGGCTTTGGACGTCTCTTCTTTGGATGTACTGCCAGAGACGTCTTTTGATTTGCCTTTCCGCACGCTACTATCCTTTGGTTTAGAAGAAGAAACAACTTCATTTTGGGACGCAATAGTCAGATTGTTACCTACTTCCTGCGTTCCCGAAAATGCTGGCGCCGACTCCGTGTTCCCTTCCCGGCAGCCACAGTCCGGCATAAACATATAAGGCGTTGTATATCCCTCTAATGGATACATAGGTGCATTCCCATGTGCGGACGGATGATATGGGGAATTCGCAGATTGTTGTCCTAGTAGCTGGCTATAGTCGGACACGTATCCACCCGCAGGCAAACCATATTGAGGTCCTCCCCATGTATGCCCCCACTGACTGCCCTGAGCTGTACTCTCAGGATTTTGCTGTGGGTAGCCTTGATGGATAAATGGGGGATAGACAGGATAGGATGTATTTTCAGACGCTTCATGACTCGGATAATATCCGGGGGTACAGCAATCCGAAAAGGCAGGATAAGGTGTTGGGTGGGCATTTATAGACGCTTTTTGCATAGGTCCCCAACTCCATGGATGCTCACAGTCATGATGATAACCCTGATCTGGAGCTATCGAAGGAGAAGCATTTTCTGCAAAGGAGGTATTTACAGGAGCATTCCCCCAAGGTTGAGGAGACCCAATGCCCGGATACCACGACTTCGGCATTGTATTTATTTGTGGGCTGTAATCAAATGTCTGCTGCTGTACTGGCCATGGAGAATTTACTATTGGCTTCGAGCTTGTGCAGCCACAAAATTTTTCAGTTACGGGTTGCTTCTCCATATTTACTGGCAGCTGTGGCTTGGGTGCAATCGGTTGAGTAACTATAGGCTGTATTTGAGGCGGAGCAGGATTCACTGGTGCCATCGGCATGGGAACTTCAGGCAGTTTTAATTCAGGAAGCTTAGGAGGATTCACCATTTCTTTCGGCTGCGTCATCTCTTCTTTAGGACTAGGTATGTTCTCCGGTTTAGGCTGAGTCAAATCCGCCTTAGGCTGGGTAAGCTCCACCTTAGGCTCGGTAAGCTCTTGCTTGGTTGGGAATTCAGGTTTAGGCTGTGTCATCTCTTCTTTAACTGCGGTATTTTTTTTATTCGCAACAATATCAGACGCTTCTTCTTTGTAGTGTGGGATATTAACTGTTTCTCCAACCAGAAGAGCATTGGGGTTTTTAAGCTGGGAATTGGCATCGATAATTAGCTTAAGCGGTACATTCCACGCCTTGGACAACTTCCACAACGAATCTCCTTGCTTAACCTTGTGCTGATATACCGTTGACGGCTGTGTTTCCATCGTAACAGGTTCTGTCGGTATTTTGATTTTCTCGCCGATGTTCAACTGATTAGGGTCTGCCAATTGGGGATTGGCGGCAATAACTTTCTCCAGCGTCACATTATACTTCTGTGCCAGCAAGTACAGGGTGTCACCTTTTTTGACGATGTGTATTTTCACAGGTCACAAACCTCCTAGACTTTCGTTCGGGCGGGATAAACGCCCGGCTTCTGTTATTACATCCTATGCACCTCCCGGGCGAATGACCCCATACAAACAAAAAAATCCTCTCAACCGAATACTCTCGCGAGCATTCAGTCAAAAGGATTTAGTATTATTTTAGTCCTGCCACACTTTATAGCCATCCTGATCCACGATCTTCCTGAACTCAGCCAGTAGCTCCAAAGTCACTGGACCAGCAACACCGGAACCGATCGTACGACCATCCACTTCATAAGCTGCAATAACTTCTGCCGCGGTTCCTGTAAAAAATACCTCATCCGCAACATACACATCATGCAGTGTAAAAGGTTGCTCCTTGAGCGAATATCCAAGCTTAGCACACAAATCGATGATAGCATTACGAGTAATACCCTCAAGCGCTCCCAAATAGCAAGGCGGTGTATATAACACTCCATTTTTGACAATGAAAATGTTGTCCGCAGAACCTTCCGTCACATACCCTTGGGAATTGAGCATAATAGCCTCACCTACACCAGCGTAGTTAGACTGGATCTTTACCAGGATATTGTTGAGATAGTTCAACGATTTAATTTTCGGGTTCAAAGCATCCGGGATGTTACGACGCTGAGAGACAGAGATTGTCTTCAGGCCAGTCAAGTAAGCTTCCTCCGGGTAAATGGCGAGCTGCTCCACGATAATGATGACACTTGCCTTCGCACAACGAAGAGGATCCAAACCTAGATTTCCTACACCACGGGATACAACCAGACGGATATATCCGTTACGCATTTCGTTAAGACGAATCGTTTCAGCCATTGCTTCCAGCATTTCATCAGGAGACAACGGAATATTTAACTGAATGGATTTCGCAGAATCATACAGACGCTCCAAGTGCTCCTTACATTTAAAAATATTGCCGTTATAAATACGAATGCCTTCAAATATACCGTCTCCGTACAAAAATCCATGATCGTATACGGAAACCTTTGCATTTTCCTTAGTCACATGCTGCCCATCCAGATAAATCCATTGTTCTGCCATTAAAACCACACCTCCGATTAATGTTTCTTCAAAATAGGTTCGATCGCTGCTTCAACATACTTGTAACTTGGATAAGAGCCAAGAATACGTACATGGCACCCCAAAGCCTCAATCTCTGCAAAGGCTGCCGGAAGCAAAACGGAATGCAGAGATTCCAATACTTCAATGTAAAAATAATAATTCCCCAATTGCTTTTTGGTCGGACGCGATTCAATACGGGACAGATTTAACCTGCGCCACGCAAATGCGGATAAAACCTGATGCAGCGCTCCTGGGAAATCCTGCGGCGGCGTGACCAAAATACTGGTTCGCTGGCCTTCAGGCGTACGTGGGAGACGTATAGGTTGATGGCCGATCAAGACAAAGCGGGTAAAGTTGTTATCGTGATCCGTCACTTTGCTGGCTAAAATATCCAATCCGTGTTTGGCAGCCGCAAGCTTGGTTCCGAGAGCGGTCCAGCCTTTACCGGGGTTATGTTTAACAATTTCGACGGCTTCTGCCGTACTTCCTGCACTCTCCAGCTCGGCCTGAGGGGCGGAAGTCTGTATGAATTCTTTACACTGGGGAAGCGCTACAGGATGGGACATAATTTTGACCACTTTGCTCAAATCCAGCTTGTCCTGATCCTTAGTAAATTCACTGCGATGTCCAATAAGATTTTGAATTGAAGGATATACCCATTCTGCCTGCATTTGAATGTCTACTTCATGTACAAGCCAATCCATGTGCAAACTTACAGAGCCATCAATCGTATTTTCAATGGGAATCACACTATAGTCTGCCTTTCCCTTGTCTACTGCCTGAAATACGTCCGCTATATGCTTGTAAAACAGTAATTCACAGGGCGTATCTCCTAACAAATACTTTATCGCTTCATGAGAAACGGTCCCCTCAGGAAGAAGTGCAATTCGTTTCATATCGTAAGTTCCCCTTTAATCATATCCATAAAAGGGAGTGTATTCCCTTCCGTATATACTTTAACTCCTTCACTCTCCGGGCGCAATTTTAAAACAGACGCAGTGATCCCCTCTTTGTTCATTGTATCCGTTAAATACTGCTCCAACTCCGCTTTCCGATTTTCCCGATGATCTGTCAATGCTAGCAGCGTCGGCCCAGCCCCACTGAGAGCCACACCCAAAGCACCATAATGGTGCGCATCCTGTAGGATCTCTGTCATACCCGGTACAAGTGCCGCGCGGTAAGGCTGATGAAGCTGATCACGCATCGCTTCGGCGATTAAATCTGTTCGTCCCGATGCTAATGCCGCTACCAGCATTGAAGCATGACTTATATTATATACCGCATCCTTCAAGGATACATGCTTGGGCAGAACTTCTCTGGCTTTCGACGTGGACAGCTGAAAATCTGGAATAACTACCATAACCTCCAGATTAGCATCCGGCTCAAGCCGTAAATGCTTAGCATGCTTGCCGTCCCACATCGCTGTAATAATACCGCCAAATAGGGAAGCTCCAACATTGTCCGGATGTTTTTCAATGGCGCTTGCCATGTCGAACAGCTTGGAGTCCGACAGAGGCGAGCCAATCAGCGTATTGGCAGCCACCAGGGCGCCCACAATGGCGGAAGCGCTGCTGCCCAAACCTCGGGTGAGCGGAATATCCGAGTACATCGAAATATCGAGCTCAGGAACAGATACGTCCGCTTCCCGAAAAACCATTTGTGCTACCTTGTAAATCAGATTGGTTTTATCTTGGGGAACGCCATTCATTTCATCTCCATATAAATGAAAAGCCGTCTGTTCGGCCTCCTTCATTTCAATCCATGCATATAAGGACAACGCCATGCCCAATGTATCAAAACCTGGGCCCAAGTTGGCCGTACTCGCAGGCACACGCACTCTTGCTGTTTTTATAACGGTCATACAGACAATTCCTCCTGCTTTTATTGACTATCCCTCTACTCGATATACGCTTTTGATGCGACGGATGACGTCCAAAGTTTCAAAATGCTCCAAAACCTTTTTCATACTCGCTTTACTGGCTAAATGAGTCACGATAATAATTTCAGCATCGGGGTTAACCTCATTCGGTTGCTGCACAACTGATGCCAGACTGACATCAAATTCAGCAAATACCTGCGTAATCCGTGCCAACACCCCTGCTTTATCATCTACATGCAGAAGCACGAAGTTTTTGAAATACACATCTTCGTCATTACTGATTTTTTTGGGGTTGTAAGGTACGATTGCTTTAAGCCCATTCACGCCGAGTTTGAGATTCTTCACTACAGCTACTAAATCGGCTACAACCGATGTAGCCGTCGGCATTTCGCCTGCACCCGCACCATAAAACATGGTTTCTCCCACTGCTTCACCATGTACGTAAACCGCGTTGAATACCCCGTTCACCGAAGCCAATGGATGCTGCTTGCGTACCATGGTCGGCTGAACGTTGATCGTAAATTCATCACCCTGGCGCTCTGCAATGCCAAGCAATTTCATTTCATATCCCAGTTTTTTAGCAAAAGCAATATCTTCACTGGTTACCTTTGAAATACCGCTGACACTTACATCCTTGAGCTCTACATTAGAACGGAAACCGAGCGTGCCGAGAATTGCCATTTTACGAGCTGCATCCAGTCCTTCCACGTCTGAGGTCGGATCTGATTCAGCGTATCCAAGCTCCTGCGCTTCCTTAAGAACCTCCTCGTACGAGGCTCCTTCCTGACTCATTTTAGTTAAAATAAAGTTTGTCGTACCGTTCACAATTCCCATAATGCGGGTAATACGGTCGGAGGAGAAACCTTCAATTAGTGTACGAATGATCGGGATACCGCCTGCTACACTAGCCTCATAAAAAATATCACACTGCTTTTCTTGTGCCTTTGCTAATACTTCAGAACCGTGCAAAGCCATTAAGTCCTTGTTTGCTGTTACGATGTGCTTGCCCCGCTCCAGCGCTTCAAGAATGTATTCCTTCGTCTGATCAACGCCGCCCATGACTTCGATAATTACATCAATTTCAGGGTCCCGAATGACTTCCCATGGGTCCTCAGTAAGCTTGGCCGTGTCCACTTCAATGGAACGATATTTGTCTATGTTTTTTACAGCTATTTTTTCAATGATAATCGGTGAACCCACTTGTCTGCTTAAGTCTTCCTGATTGCCTTCTACGATTCGAACGACTCCCGTTCCTACCGTCCCCAAACCTAACAATCCTACTTTGACCGGTTTCATCCATTCCCCTCCTGCTAACTTATATCTAATGAACTGTATTGCCTTAACCTTGCCCAATCAGGCGGACACGTTTGACTCCAGAGATGGCCTCCAAGCCCTCCAGTAGAACACCCAACTCTTCACTGAGTCTGGACATTTCTACCGAGATGACTACGTTGGCTCTACCTTGCAGTGGAATACTTTGCTGGATCGTCAGCACATTGCCTCCGAAATCTGCCACTCTGCCAAGCACCCTGGACAGCATGCCGGACTGATGCTCCAAATCAATAGAGATATTGACAATTCGCTCACGCTCCAGCTGGTTAACCAAATGTATGCCGTCCTTATATTTATAAAAGGCGCTTCGGCTTAGCCCAACTTGCTCCACGGCATCATGCACGGTTTTAACATCTCCCGAAGCCAGCAGCAGTTTAACCTGTATTGTCTTAACAATAGCTTCAGGCAAAATATCTTCCCGTACCAAGTAATAGCGCTCTTTCAAGAACGTCCTCTCCTCAAAGACTTATGTTTTTGTATAGAGGACATTATATCGAAACTCCTGAAAATCGGCAAGCTAACAATACAAAAAACGGCTACTGCCATCTATAGAGTTCCCTATAGTGCAGTAACCGTCCACGTTTTAGACCATTATTTGATTTTTAGTAGTAGCTGCTGCCTTCCACGAATTCGAACTCGAAATCAGCAATGCGTACAGATGTACCATCTTTGGCGCCACGCTTGCGTAGCTCAGCATCCACACCCATGTGGCGCAACGTTCTTGCTAATTTTAAAATGGCATCATGCGAATTCAGCTGCATACGCTTCATCATGCGCTCAATTTTGGGGCTGTGCACCACGAATGTGTCGTTTTCACGTACAATCGTAAAGCCATCGTCTTCTGCCGTATCCAACTTGAATACCTTACGTTCATTGACTTCTGCTACTTCCTCAACAACTGGCTCGTCCGGTATTTGATCCAACAGATCAGCAGCCCGATAGAGCAGTTCCTTCACACCTTGGCGTGTCAACGAGGAAATAGGCATGATTTCAAGATCAGGACGTATAGAAGCAATCTGCTCTTTGAAGTGAGCCAGGTTTTCTTCAGCTTCCGGCATATCCATTTTATTGGCCGCCACAATTTGTGGACGCTCAGCCAACGCTGCATTATATTGCTTCAATTCGTCGTTAATTTTAGTCC
Organism: Paenibacillus sp. TY11; assembly: GCF_059772165.1. Classification (NCBI taxonomy): domain Bacteria; kingdom Bacillati; phylum Bacillota; class Bacilli; order Caryophanales; family Paenibacillaceae; genus Paenibacillus; species Paenibacillus sp. TY11. The sequence goes on from NZ_JCBAIQ010000023.1 coordinate 7,696, forward strand.
AATCTTCAAATGGGTCACGTCCTTCAGAGCCCGCCATATCCACGACATGGATAATAATACGCGTCCGCTCAATGTGCCGCAGAAATTCATGTCCCAGCCCAATACCTTCATGAGCTCCTTCAATCAAACCAGGTAAATCCGCCATCACAAAGTTACGATGATCACCCACATCCACGACGCCCAAATTCGGGGTAATCGTTGTAAAGTGGTATGCGCCAATTTTAGGTTTTGCAGAAGATACAACCGACAACAAGGTGGACTTCCCTACACTAGGGAAACCGACCAACCCTACATCAGCCATTACTTTTAGCTCAAGCGTAATATAACGTTCTTGTCCCTCTGCGCCGTTCTCAGCCAACTCAGGCGCTGGGTTATTCGGCGTAGCAAAACGGATGTTTCCGCGTCCTCCGCGTCCTCCTTTAGCTACGACGACTTGTTGACCATGACGCGTCATATCTGCCACTACTTCACCAGTATCATCATCTATGATGACTGTTCCCGGTGGTATACGTACGATCATGTGCTCCGCATTCGCTCCGTGCTGGCTTTTGTTGCGACCTTTTACTCCACGCTGGGCTTTAAAATGCCGTTGGTAACGAAAATCCATCAAGGTACGCAAACCCTCATCTACACGGAAAATTACGTCTCCACCGTTCCCTCCGTCACCACCACCTGGGCCACCTTCAGGAACGTATTTTTCACGGCGAAACGCAATTAATCCGTCTCCACCGTCTCCACCTTTAACAAAAATCTTCGCTTTATCTACAAACATGGTTACACCTTCCTTATGTCTGGCACTGCATCCTAATTTGAAGCATTTCGCCCGTAGGGAGCTTCTCTGTTCGAATGCGTTCACTTCCGAGTACGGACCTGACCTGCTTTAGGATATTCAAATCAGCAGGTATGTCACTTCCTTCAAAACGGACGATAACATCATTCTGATCCATACCGAAAAAAAGTGTCAATCTGCGCACTTCTCCCCAGGACGACCGGCCCCCGCCATATTGATACGCACGCACCGTTTCTATGACGGCCGAGGCAAGCGACTCGCCGTCTTCGGGAGACATGACAGCGTCTAACTTTAGCTGCTCCTCAACCTGTACCGACAACTGTAAATTTCCAGCGTTCACGCGAAAAGACTGCAAATAAAACACCAGCGAGGGAATACCCAACTTAGAAATTTTACTGTCTTCCGCCACGCGCCCTTTTATTGTTTCCACATAAGCAGCAGATTTATCATGCTTATTCATACGAATATAGCCATAAAGTACCTGTAAGTCATTCATCCAGTCATGCCGGTGATGGTTAAGCATTGCAATCGCTGTACGCTCAAAAGAACGCAAAGCAGCTTTCCGCTCATGTTCAACCTGCCTATGTGTATACCACATACCAAAGCAAGCAGCAACTATAGACCACACAGCTAATATGATAATCGTTAATACTTCGGGATAGAGCAGTGAAAAAACCAAAGGAATCAGAATGGAACCCAACGCCAGATAAGGCGCTCTTATCCGCTGGAACATGGCTTCTCTCCGTTCTGCGATAATTAAATGGATTAATAAAGACCTTAATCCAGTATAGCACAGACTAACTTTCCAGTTCATTACCATCATGCAAAAAAGCCTCCGACAAAAGTGCCGGAGGCTTTTCAGCGTGTCTAAGCCGCTATTAAGCTTCTACAGTAGCTGCTACTGGAGCAGCGTCGATCGGGTAGATGCTCACCTTTTTGCGATCACGGCCCCAACGTTCGAACTTCACAACGCCGTCCACTTTCGCGAACAGAGTGTCGTCCTTACCGATGCCTACGTTCGTGCCCGGGTGAATTTTCGTTCCGCGTTGACGAACCAGGATGCTACCGCCGGTAACTGCTTGACCGTCAGCACGTTTCACTCCAAGACGTTTCGATCTACTGTCACGTCCGTTTTTCGTGGAACCTACACCTTTTTTCGATGCGAATAATTGAAGATCCAATGTCAATTTCAACATGATGTCTACCTCCTTCTTTGTTTATTTTCTATTTGAATATACTTACCGTATGATTCAGCAATACTTGTCAGCATAATCACCATGGACTCCAGCAACAGTTGAACCTGTGCATTCGCATCATGATAACTTTCAGGAGAAAGATACGCGCTTAAAAAGCCGTTTTCCATTTCCGTTTCCATCTCAACGTCCGTAAGAGCTTCAATAGAATTGACAGTTCCTACCGTTACCGCTGAAACACCAGCACATACGATATCTTCGCCAGATTTGGCATAATTCGCATGGCCTTTAATGGAAAATCCCTGTATGCTGCCATCCTCCAGTCGTGTAATACGCACGATAATCACTTATCGCACCCTCTTACGCTTGGATTTTTTCAATCGTCACTTTCGTGTACGGTTGACGATGACCTTGCTTCACATGGTAGTTCTTTTTAGGTTTGTATTTGTATACGATGACCTTTTGACCTTGACCATGCTTCTCAACTTTAGCTGTTACAGAAGCTCCAGAAAGAAGCGGTGTACCTGCTGTCAAGCCATTGTCGCCGGACACTGCCAAAACACGATCGAACGTTACAGTTTCACCATCATTAGCTTCCAACTTCTCGATGAACAATACGTCGCCCTCTTGAACTTTGTATTGCTTACCACCTGTTTCGATAATTGCGTACATTTGCTTGCACCTCCTTATGTCTCAGACTCGCCTAATAGCAGGTGGCAGATTCCCTTAGGATGCTGCACTTCAGTACCTGATTGGAGCGGTTACAGCATGTGCAGCCAATCTTACGCATCACACATACCAAATGATTGTAGCACAAGTTTCGTTCACATTCAACCTCTAGTTTTGAAATGATTTTTGGTTCTCGCATCGCTCTATACGAGCGTCTTTTCCTCACGCACTTTTTTGCGGGTCATTTCCAGCAAACCTAACCGTGTCCAACCGACAACATATGATTTAGTCCGATCCTTCTTCAATCTTGCTTCCAGCACAGAGGATACTTCCCGACGATTCTCCTCTTGTTCCATGTCAATAAAATCAATGATGATAATACCACCAATATCACGAACACGTACCAGGCGGGCAATCTCTTCGGCTGCTTCAATGTTAGTCTGGGTCACCGTCTCTTCCAGATTACTGCCTCCCGTAAACTTCCCAGTATTCACATCAATGACGGTCAATGCCTCCGTATGATCAATGACAATGTATCCGCCGCCCTGAAGCCATACCTTTCGCGCAAAATCGCGTTCCAGCTGCTCATGAATGCCATAAGCTTTAAAAATAGTTTCTTCTGCACTACAAAATATACTTACATGAGCTTTCGCGGGACCAATCTGTTGCAGCATTATTTCTGCATCCTTTGCTTGCTCCTCACTGTCAATGACCAGTTCGTCCTGTTCAGGTGTAAACACATCCCGAATTAAACGCTGAACGATACTCAAATCCCGGTGTAATTCACACGGAGCCGGGTGTTCACCAGCTTTACGCTGAATAGCTGCCCACTGCTTACGTAGTTGATTCAGATCATTTTCAATCGCCTCTATACTCATTTCCTCCGAAACGGTACGAATTATGACCCCTTCCTCACCCGTGCGCAGCTGCTCTCCCATTGCTTTCAAACGGGCACGTTCTCCCTCACGCTCGATCTTCTTGGATACGGCCACATAATCAGCACGAGGCATGTATACGATCCAACGGCCCGGAAGTGAAAAATGAGTGGTGACCCTGGCACCTTTGCTACCAACAGCCTCTTTTAATACCTGCACTACAATTTCCTGACCCACCTTTAACAGTTCAGTAATGGATGGCTTTACCTCCGGTTGCTTGTCCAAATGGGCATGAAGTACGTCATCCACATACAAAAAGGCATTCTTTCGCTGTCCAATGTCAACAAAGGCGGCTTGCATTCCTGGTAGTACATTGACCACCCTCGCCTTGAAAAAAGAACCTAGAATTCCCCGTTTTCGCGGTAGTTCAGCCGCATATTCAACCAATCGTCCCTCTTCTAACAGCGCCATTTGGGTCATCTGTTGTTGGCATTGTACAATCATTTGCTTCATGGTTTTTCAACCTCTCTGGATACAGCCTCTTCCTCAACTCATAAAACATTATTTGGGCTTGGGTTCTCCACCATTTGGCGGGCGTGCCGCAAAATAAGAGCGAATAAGACGTTGCTCCGGCAATACGGCTACAATCCGTCCCTGCTCATTCATAACATAAACCATATGATACCGATCTCTTCTGAAAAGACGCAAAACAGGCTCCAAATGTTTCACTGGCAGGGATACAATAGGTAAGGCAATACTCCCCTTAGCGGCTTCGCGATAAAAAAGCTCGTCCCTCCCCAGCAAAAAACGTATAAAACGGTAAGGGATATTCCGATAATCCACAATATTAGAATAAAGCAAAAAAATCCCTACCGCCAGCAGATTTAAATGCATAGGCCCATTTTGCCTTAACAACGGCGAAATACCATACATACAAAATAGCAGACTCGTTACGATACTGGCTCGAAAAGTCCACACCAATGTGCGGTGATAAGAAAAGGATAAACTAATCAATGACTGCAATATTTTCCCACCATCAAGTGGTAAAATTGGTAACAAATTAAACAGTGCAATAACTGCATTTCCCTGAATTATATAATTTACATAATCATGCTCCAGCCCACTCACATTTCTGAGCCATAAAAGGATAATGATCATGATTCCGTTTTGCAGGGGGCCCGCCAGGGCAATGACAATCTCCTTCCACGCATTGAGCTTCCCCTGATCCTCAATAACTGCCACTCCTCCAAAGGGTAACATCTGTATGGAAAGCACCCGCGCCCCCAACAGCGAAGCGGCTGTCGCATGACCTAGCTCATGAATAAACACCAGTGTAAACAAGGTCATGATCTCGATAAAATGTCCAGTTAATACAGAGGTCAGCATAACTAATACAAACAGTGGATGCAGTGATAAAGTCACCCCCCGGACATTAATCAAGGGCTACCACTTCCGACGGGTCAATATATTGATCCCCTCTCTGCACTGCCAAAAACAAAGTTACCGCCTCGCTGCCGTTGTGGCTTGCTGGCAGTACACCGATCTCGTCTCCCTCCTGAACCCAGTCGTTCACTTTTAAGGTAGAGCGGGAAAGCCTTCCGTAAGTTGCTGTAATACCGCCAGTATGGCGAATTGTAATCGTAATTCCACTTTCGGGATGATTCAATATGTCTAATACACGTCCTACATCTATACTTTTAACAGCGATTGCCCCGTTGCCGGTAACATTCGGCGTAATTTCTACCCCTTTAAGACTTAGGGCAAACGACTGTGTTATATTGCCTTCAATCGGTGGAGAGCCCTTTCGACTTGCGTCTACCTTGTGCGTTTCATGCTCCTCGCCAAAAATCGGCAAAAAGGAGGGAGCTCCGTCAAAATAAGTTTCATACCATTGTCCGGCGGCTGTAAAATCCATATCCTTATTCAAGGCATCTGCGATAAAAATTCTCAAATTCACTGCATAGGGAATATCCCAGCGAAACAATCCCCATACCATTCCAAATAACACCGTTGCCATGACAGATCTGCGCCAAAAGGAAGTCCAAAAGGACGGACCACGGTTCGCCCCAAAAGATTGCTGCCAGCGTTGCCGATCATTTTTCCACTCGGTTTCCGGGTCTCTGGGCGAGTTGGCACTGACTATAGGCATCGAATTCATTTCTCTATCCCCGTGCCTGTCCTGATATATGCCAGAGGAATACACCTCCGCTTTGCTTCCCGCGATTAGCTGCTGTATACGTTCTTCTCTGCGCTGCTTGATTCCGGAATTTTTATTCATCCTGTTCAGCCCCCTCAGCGAGGTATGTTTATACATCTTATGAGGACGGGCTTCAACTTATGTTGTCCGGTTCGGGATTATACACCTAAAAATCAAAAAAACCGGCGCAAGTGCACCGGACCTGTTTGTATTTATGACATTTATGTAGTGACCCTAAATTTTGAGAAACACGAATTATAGAAATTTAAAAAGACAAACCAAAAACACTTAAATAAGATTATTACTTATTTAAGTGTCTAGTATTACAATTTTAATTTTCTCATCCACCCATACCAAAAAACTTCTTAAAGCGTGTCATCACGCTCTTCTTCTGGTCCAGCTGCATGAGGGGCACTGTATCGCCCAAAATCCGTCTCGCAATGTTGCGGTAAGCAATCGCTGCCTGTGCATCTGGATTCATAACAGTAGGCTCTCCTGTATTAGCTGCTTTAATTACCATTTCATCATCTGGCACAATCCCAATAAGGTCTATGCTAAGCACTTGTAAAATCCCATCAATATCTAACATATCTCCGGATTTAACCATACTATTGCGAATACGGTTAACCACCAACTTGGGTGATATCACATGTGAGCTTTCCAGTAAACCAATTACCCGGTCTGCATCGCGTACGGCGGCATTTTCCGGGGTGGTTACAACAATGGCCTGATCCGCACCAGCAATGGCATTTTTAAAGCCCTGTTCGATACCCGCAGGGCAGTCGATCAATATATATTCAAAATCCTTTTTAAGCTCCAAAATAATATCCTTTACCTGCTCCGGCGTAACAGCACTCTTGTCCTTGGTTTGAGCGGCTGGCAGCATATACAGCTCCTCAAAACGCTTGTCCTTAACCAGTGCCTGATTTAAACGGCAACGACCTTCCGCTACATCAACAAGGTCATAAATAATCCGGTTTTCCAGACCCATCACAACGTCTAGATTACGCAAACCGATATCCGTATCGACCAAACATACCTTTTTGCCGAGCAGTGCAAGCGCTGTTCCTATATTGGCTGACGTCGTCGTTTTGCCGACGCCGCCTTTTCCTGAAGTGACGACGATAGCCTCTCCCATGTGCTACACCCCTTTGAACACGTTAAAATCGCGGCCCAGACGCACAATATTGCTCATTTTATCTATTTGCATAGCGCCATCCTTGAGATACGCAAATTCCATACCGGATTCACGTGTCTCCCATTCGTCTGGTGGACGGCTGATCATTTCGGAAATTCGCAGCTGTGTCGGTGCAAAATAGGAGGCCGCGATAATCGCTTCACTATTTCCCTCCATCCCTGCATGCGCCATGCCTCGCAGAGCGCCGAGGACATAAATATCACCGGTACATGTTATAATTCCGCCTGGGTTTACATCTCCCAAAAAGAGTAAGTTGCCATTGTGATGAAGCACTTGACCTGAACGGATAATCCCTGTCACCGTGTGAATGGGGGGCTTTCCCTGCACTTCTGCAGGCAGTCCGGGTGATTCTACAGACCTGATGAGCAGGTTTCCCTTCTGCTTCAAGATCTCCAGAATACTTTCCTTCTGTTCCTCAGTCACTTCCCGGCTTCCCAGCTTAATATCCACATGAATAATCGGGCCTGTTAAAATATTTTGATGACTGTGTTCCAGCTTAAAACGCAGCTCACCCAGCAAATCCTCAAACTCGCATTGATCGTCCAGCAGGAATACCAGGCCATCTTTGATGCCTTTAATCGTGACATGATTCGATTTCACCGCCATTAGCCTGTCCCTCCTATCTCAATCATTTCGGCCTCGGGACGTCAAATCCCTGCTAACCCGGACAAAATGTGTGTGAAAAGACCTAGACGGCCTCTTCCTTTTTCTCACGGGTACCCAAACGCTGCAATTGCTTGCGAACTGGGACATAAATGATGAGGGCGAACAGAAAATGGATAAATAAATCAGGAATCATATACTGAGCAAGTGCCCAATTGAAAGTCTGATGATTCAGCTGAAACAGCTGATCAATGGCAAAAAGCATAGAATCCAGCAAAAAACTACCAATCAACACGGCCGCCATCATAATGGGCATCGGCGCACGTCGAGCTGTAAAAACAAGCCCCAATAAGTATGCAGACAACCCCATTGCAAAAGAGTAAGGGCCAATGATAAACCCGTAGTACACTACATCATGAATAAGTCCAAAAACAATACCTAGCACCAATGCTGTATGACGGCTGTAATACACAGATACAAACAAGATCACGACATATACAAAATTCGGAACCATTCTTGAATGCCAACTATCCGGAAGAAGCCACGGAAGAATCGTTCCTTCAGCTATAAACAGTGCAAACAGCAGCAGTATTAGAACCTGACCGCGCATCTTCATTATTCCGGTACCTCAGGAGTGTAAAGAACGAGCAATTCCTTCCAATCCACAAAGCTGGCTGCCGGTTTAATAATCGCTGTCCGTGTTTGGCCGAACTCCCCAACCTGGATTTTCTCTACCGTTCCAATCTTTAGGTTTTTACGGAATTTTCCGCCTGCGCCAGACGTAATAATCTGGTCGCCCTTTGCGATTGGATCTTTTTCCTCAATGCGAGTCATTTGAAATCTGTTCGTACCCGGATCATAGCTTTCAATCATACCAAACGATTGATTTTCCTTGCCCAAGACTGTCGCTGCAATGGCATAAGAACTCGGATTTTTAGGATCCAATGTAGTCAACAGCGTAACGGTGGACGTAAAATTTCCCGTGCGGCTAATGACTCCTACAAATCCTTCAAGCGAACTGACTTCCTGACCAACCTTCGCTCCGTCCTTCTCACCAATATCAATCACAAGCGTTTTGGAATCATTGCTGACGCTATTCACTTGAGCAACACGATAATCATAATTATTTTTCGCCTTTTGCGTTTGGGTGAACTTCAGTTCATTCTGCAGTCTGGCATTTGTTTCAACATAATTATGGGTCTGAATCTGGTCACGAGTCAGCTTTGCTACAGCAATTTTTAACCGCTCATTTTCTTCGTAGATATTACGCATATTTCCGATATCTTCAAAGAAGCCCGCTATTGCTGAAGCGGGCCTGTAAAAGATACCTTGCACAAAGCCAATTGAATCTCTGGCGAACTTCTCCGGCCAGGTTAAGGAATTTCTCTGTCCAAGTGTAATCCCCATAAGGGCAATAAACAGAACGATCCCGATCAATAGAACAAATAGTCTTTTATTGCCAAACAGCTTAAACAGTTCCTACACCCCCGATTCAACGTTTGGAACGGACGGCAGAACTACTGCGCGATTTGAACAAATGGATATTTTCCAGCGCTCTGCCTGTACCGATTGCCACACAATCCAGAGGATTTTCCGCTACGATCACCGGCATTCCGGTTTCACCTGCCAACAGCTTGTCCAGGTTACGCAGAAGTGCTCCACCGCCAGTCAGTACGATTCCTCTATCCATGATGTCCGCTGCCAACTCGGGAGGGCATTTTTCCAGTGTTACTTTGACCGCGTCCACGATCGCATTGACTGTATCCGATAATGCTTCGCTAATTTCATCGGATGTAATCGTAATCGTCTTCGGCAAACCTGTTACCAGATCCCGTCCGCGGATTTCCGATGTCTCCACTTGCTCTAATGGCATAGCTGAACCAACTTCCATTTTCAGCTGCTCTGAAGTCCGTTCACCAATCATCAGGTTGTATTGACGCTTCACGTATTGGATGATGGAGTCGTCCATTTCATCGCCAGCCACACGCACAGAACGGCTTGTTACAATCCCTCCCAGGGAAATGACTGCAACCTCGGTTGTACCTCCACCGATATCGACAACCATACTGCCTGTAGGCTCCCATACGGGAAGATCAGCGCCAATTGCAGCTGCAAACGGCTCCTCTATCGTGTATGCCTCTCTTGCGCCTGCTTGCTTCGTCGCATCTTCAACAGCACGCTGCTCCACGGCAGTAATGCCTGAAGGCACGCAAACCATCACGTTCGGATGGCGTGGAAACCAAGAACGTTGGGCTTGCGCCTGACGGATAAAATATTTGATCATCGTTGCTGTCGTATCAAAATCAGCAATGACACCGTCCTTCATCGGACGAATCGCACGGATATTTCCCGGTGTGCGACCGATCATTTTTTTCGCAGATTCACCAACAGCCTCAATGGTTTTTGTATCTGTACGCAAAGCGACTACAGATGGTTCACGAACCACAATTCCTTTTCCTCTTACGTATACAAGCGTGTTTGCCGTCCCCAAGTCAATTCCCAAATCTTTTGTAAAGCCACCCAGCATGATGTAATCTCCTTTTCTCTTCCCTGAAATCTGTTATCCATGTATAAACGGTTTATTCAGGCCGGATTATCCGGTCGGATTTAAATGTTTGATTTAAATATTATATTATATCAGACCTTGTTCCTTCAAACTTATAAAGGTCCCGTCCCCGATCACAATATGATCAAGCACGTCGATACCCACGATGTTGCCCGCTTCCATCAGGCGGCGAGTCAACTGGACATCCTCCGGGCTTGGCTTCGGATCACCGCTCGGATGGTTATGAGCACAAATGATCGAAGCACTGCTGCATTTGATTGCTGCCCGAAATACTTCACGAGGATGCACGATGGCGGAATTCAGGCTGCCCATAGATAGTGTTTCCTGAGCAATGACATGATTTTTAGTGTTTAGGAACAAGCATACAAAATGCTCTTTTTGCAAATAACGAAGCTGCTCAAACAGCAGATCTGCCACATCCCGCGGGCAACTAATCACCGGGGTCTCCAAATGGCGAGACAATGCTAATCGACGCCCCAGTTCGATACCCGCTTTTAGCTGTATCGCTTTAGCATTTCCAATGCCCTTAATCTGGGTCAACTCGCTCAGACTCATATCCACCAGTTGACGCAAGTTCCCTGCCTGCTGCAAAATACGCTGCGCTAAATGCACCGATGACTCATTTTGTGTTCCTGTACGCAGCAATATTGCCAGCAACTCCGCGTTGCTCAAGGCATCCGCCCCATATGTCATCATGCGCTCTCTTGGTCGTTCTTCATGGGGGAGGTCGCGAAGCATCAGTATTGGCGACTCCAGCATATGTTTATCCCCTTTATGGACGCAACACATTCACTCCAAAATCGGACAGCATGTCCGACAGCAAGGAAAGCGGCAATCCTACGACGTTAAAATAACAACCCTGAATAGATTCCACCAGCGTAGCACCCATGCCTTGAATGCCATACGCTCCTGCTTTGTCAGATGGTTCGCCAGTGTTCACGTATGCCACAATTTGCTCTTGGCTCAGAGGCTTCATTGTAACCTCCGTTTGGCGATGTCTGACAAGCATTTTGCCGGTTCCGGTATGTATGCAGGCTACCCCGGTGTACACACGGTGTGTTCTTCCCTGCAATGCAGTCAGCATGCGAACCGCGTCCGCATGGTCGGCAGGCTTGCCCAATACCGAACCATCCAGCACGACAATGGTATCACTGCCAATAACCAGTCCAGCTTCCTCGGACTGAGCGGCGGTGTTCACGACCGCTTCGGCTTTGCGTGCCGCAAGGGTCTCCACGATTTGCTGAGGCGTCCAGCTCTCAGGCGTGCTCTCATCCGCATGACTCGGCACCACCTCAAAGGGGAGTCTCAAAAATGCGAGCAATTCCTTCCTTCTTGGTGAAGTCGATGCCAGAATAATGCGGGGCGTAATTTTCCCGTCCATAAGGGAAGCTCCTTTTCATCAGTTAGAGCCTGCGGTACAGCCAGAACGCGGCAATGATGCCGATCAGACTAAGCAGGCTCAATTCAAAATTTATCGTTATGTTGTAGCTGATAATATCCAGGTCCGCTCTCGGCGACCAAGATATCCTAGTGGGGTGGGTCAGAAAGGAAAGGAACTTGATCGATTGAAGGGCTTTGGCAATCCATGCACCCAAGAGCCAACCGAGCAACAAAAACAGTATAAGCATTCCTACATTTTTTTTCATCCTGATCTTCCCTCGCCATTTTTTGACACCTTCATTATTATACGGTGATTTGTACTGCAATACAAACAGAAATCCGGCATGGGGAACTATTTCCAGTTCCTTGCCGGAAAATATGGTTAGCCTATTGTTTTATGAATTGGATAAATTCCTTCTCACGCAAAACATATTCCATCATGGAGGACTGAATCTCCCAAATGTGTTCCTTGGCCGTATTCTTATTATATTCCCCAAGTGCAGAGACCGCGCTGTTCATCGCCTTTTCAAGTGAGGTTGCGGAGGCAACCGCTTCCTTCGGAAGACCGGTAGGAAGTGCAGTGATATTTTGTGTCCACTGCTGATGCAGGTCGTTCAGCTCCTTCATGTCGGAGGCTGGGACCGTATTCGGACCTCCTTCTCTGAGCAAGGTTGAGGAAAGTCCGCTCAACTTACCCACCAATGAACTGCTTAACTGAAAAAAGCTAGTGAGTTTATCACCTTCGCCTCCGTAAGCCGCTTTTTCGAATCCAGGCAATTCAAGCTCACGAACATACAATTCGACTCCTTGTGTTTTCAACTGATTGCTGAGCAACTTGGCTTGCTCCCTATCCGGTGATATTCCTGCATATACCCGGTTTTGGTCCTCGGTATCCTCTCCTGCTGCAATGCCTGCCTTCAACAGTTCTTCTTTTGCTTGTAAGGCCCGTTCTGGAGTGCTGAAAACCCCATATTGCAGCAAATAGTAGGTTTGTGGAGGTACCTGAGCCTCTATGACAGTGACAGGGACAGAATTCTCTTTTGCAGATATTGCATCCACACCAACAGATTCTCTAAAGACCGGTACAGCCTCCTCTACTGAAGGATCTGCTCCCGGGACCATGCCTCCTCCGTTAAACAGTAATAACATAATATATCCAAACATACCCCCGGTCACCAGTGCGCTGGCTACAGAGCCAACCAGTTTCCATCTAGAAGGGTGAGGCGGACGTTTTCTGTACTCTTGGCCAGAATGATAAGCTTCCTCATTCTCTTCTAAGCTATCTGGTAGAACGTCCGCATCTGACCAAGAAGCCGCCGAACGGCCAAAGGGGTCATCCCATCCCTCTTGTACTCTTAATGTCGGAGCAAAGCGCCGACTTGAAATGCGTTTATTCAGATCCTCAGGCTCATTGAGCTCTGCTTCTTGCGTAGTTACAGTATTTTTCTTCATTCCTCTAATCCGTTCCGTTCCTTTTTGCGGGTTATCAGCTTGATGACGCTTATCTTTTTGATATAACCCCTTATCTCTAATCGTTTCACGCTGTTCGTTCGTAATCGACTCGTTTTTGTACGGAAGCACCTGTAGCTTATCCTCCCGGCTTGTCTCCGGCAACTGTTGGTCGAACCGGAATGTCATCTTGGTCTTGTTCATGGATGCACTCCCTCCTTGTCCCATACTTCCTCATAGTCTGTTGTATGAGTCAAGCTAAGAATATATGCCCCAGCATTACAAAAAAAGGGTATCCCGAAACACATTCGTGTTCGGAATACCCTTGAATAAATGTAATTCATTGGTGTAACAGCTCATTTTTATACGTATTACACTTGCTGTCCGCGAAGATGGCGTGCTAACGCATCGCCTGCTTTCCAGATATCTCCCGCTCCCATCGTCAGCACAAGATCACCCGGCTGTAGCCGATCTTTTAACTCCTCGATCACGGCTTCTTTGGTCGGTAAATAGATTGCATTAGCATTACTGTTTTGGACGATTAAATCCACGAGCTTGGAAGAATGCACGCCTTCAATCTGCTTTTCTCCCGCTGGTGAATAAATATCGGTAATTATGACTTCATTAGCCTCGCTAAACGCGCGGCTGAACGCGTCCAGCAGGAAAAAGGTGCGGCTGTAGCGTTGCGGCTGGAACACAGCAATAATACGCTTGCCAGTCGCTCTCGCTGCGCTAATCGTAGCCTCAATCTCTGTTGGGTGATGCGCATAGTCATCAATAATCAGAATGTCATTGCTTTCACCTAGCACCTGAAAACGACGTTTCGCTCCGTGAAATTCCACAATTGTCGCAGCGATTTGATCGAATGGAATCCCTGCTTCCAAACATGAAATCACAGTAGCCATCGCATTATACATGTTATGTTTACCCGGTACAGATAATTCAATCGTTCCGAGTGCTGTTCCCTTACGGCTCATAGTAAAGCTTAAACGACGGTCACCTAATTGGATATCTGTCGCCATATAATCCGCTTCATGCTCCACTCCGTAAGTAATGACCCGAGTTTGGAGCTGAGGTAGCATCTCTCGGATGTTCTGATCATCTGCGCATACAATTGCTGCTCCATCCGGCCGAATTTGACTCAAAAACTGCACGTAAGCACTTTTCAGACGATTAAAGTCGCCATCATAATTTTCCAAATGATCCGCTTCAATATTGGTTACGATACCTTGCCAAGGATGATATTGCAGAAAAGAACCATCGCTCTCATCCGCCTCGGCAACGACAAACTCGCTTTTACCTGCTTTGGCGTTCGTCCCCAAATTCGTGATTTCGCCGCCAATAATGTACGTTGGATCAACATTGCATCTCTCCATAACCAGAGCGATCATTGAGGAGGTTGTCGTTTTACCGTGCGCTCCTGCAACAGCTACTCCCTTACGTTCGTTAAGCAAGCGAGCCAACATCTGCGAACGGTGCAGAGTTGGAATATTCAATTCTTCCGCTGCTACCCGCTCCACATTGTCACGTGACAATGCTGTTGAATAGACGACGATATCCGCGCCTGCAATATGTTCAGGCGTGTGTCCAATATATATTTTTGCGCCTTTTGCCGCCAGTTTTTCTGTCAGCTCTTGAGATGCTACATCTGAGCCAGTCACCGTATACCCCATCTCCAGCATGACCCGAGCAATTGCGCTCATCCCGTAGCCGCCGATACCGATAAAATGAACATGTTCCGAAGTAATCAACAATTTCACCAACCTTTTTCCGAATCGGTTTGATACATAAGGGTAGCCCGTACATCTGCAATAAGGTACAGCGTGCCGGACACCACCCCCAGATCTTCCGCTTCCGTATGTGACTGAAGCAGACTGAGTGCCTTTTTCCAGTCACCTTCTACAATAATTTTTAAATCCGTTTTGGCATAAGACGGCCGCAGCTTCTCCACGAGATGAGCCAATTCAGCGGCATTCATTTTGCGGCGAAAATCGGGCTCGGTCAGGATAAGCGTATCCACTAGTGGCAGTATATGCTGCAAGTATGCTTCATGATGCTTGTTTGACAGCATCCCCATCATTAAAACCATTTTTTTGTACGAATATAGTTGAGGAAGACTCTTGGCCAGCGTCTGTGCCCCTTCTGGATTATGAGCCCCATCAAGGACAATTCTCGGCGAGATACTGACCTGTTCGAGACGCCCTGCCCAGGCAGCTTGCCTAAAGCCCTCCAGCAGTTCGGCATCATCTAACACAAAAGCCATATACTGACGTAGAACTTCAAGTGCCATCATAGCCCCTGCCGCATTAGAACATTGGTGCTCGCCTAACAACGTGATGTCGATTTCCATATGTCGGAAGGGTCCCGCGAATGAAAAGGTCTGACCTGTTTCATCCCCGTTTAGCCGTTCATACGTAAATTGTTCTCCTGCCAGGTACAAGGTAGCCCCTTGCTTTGCCGCCGTTTCACGTATGACCTGAATAGCTTCGGGCTGGGAAACACAACTGACGACAGGTACACCCGGCTTGATGATACCGGCCTTTTCCCTTGCAATCTGTTCGAGCGTATCTCCCAAAATATCTGTATGGTCATAGCCGACATTCGTAATGATCGAGACGATTGGACTCACGATATTAGTTACATCCATCCTTCCCCCGAGACCTGTCTCCCATACCACAACATCTGGAAAAGCTACCGTAGCATAGTATAAAATAGCCAATGCTGTCGATACCTCAAACATCGTAGGTGATCCCAATTCACTGTCTGCGATTTCTTTCACCAACGGATACAAGCGATTGGCAAGCAAAACCAGCGTTTCATCGGGAATATCGGTCCCATTGAATTGAAAACGGTTCGTAAATCGGGTGATGTATGGAGACGTAAAAGTTCCGACATCGTAACCACATTTCAGTAGCACAGAGGTCAGGAAGGCACAGGTTGAGCCCTTACCGTTAGTCCCCGCAATATGCACAAATTTCAGATGTCGTTGCGGATCACCCAACATTCTCATTAGCTGTTCAATTCGTTCCAATCCGGGTCTGATACCAAACGGAATCAAGCCGTTAATCCATTCCACTGCTTCATCATAACTTTGTAAAGGAGCCGCGTCGCCGCCCCTGATCGTATCTGACATCCTCTTCACCTTCAGGTCATTTTATTGTGAGTGAAATTATCCCTTGAGTTCTTCAATACGTGCGATAACTTTAGCGCGCTTATCTGAGTAATCGGCTTGCTTGGCCTTCTCTTCCTCGATGACTTTAGCTGGTGCCTTCGCCACGAAGCCTTGGTTGGAGAGCTTTTTCTCCACGCGCTCCACTTCACTGTTCAAATGCTGAAGTTCTTTTTCCAGTCTGCTAATTTCCTGGGCAATATCAAGAAGTCCGGCTAACGGCAGGTATAGCTCTGCACCGCTAACTATAGATGTCATGGCTTTATCTGGAACGGTGAACTCTAATCCCGCGTCGAATTCAGACGTATTACAGAATCGGCGTACATATTCCCCATTACGGTTAATGATATCGAGAACGGCTTGATCGCCGGGTTTTATGAGCAATTCAATTTTTTTACTCATCGGTACGTTGACTTCAGCGCGGATATTACGCACAGCGCGAATCACGTCGATCAGCAAATTCATTTCTGCGACCGCATCCTTATCCTCGAAAGCAGGATCATAAACAGGCCAAGCCGCCAGTGTAATCGTTTCGCCTTCATGCGGAAGATGCTGCCATATTTCCTCGGAGATAAACGGCATGAACGGATGAATCATGCGCAGTGTCCGATCCAATACATATGCAAGTACGGACTGTGTTTTCTTTTTCGCCTCTGCATTGTCGCCATATAGGGAAAGCTTCGCAAACTCAATGTACCAGTCGCACAAATCATCCCAAATAAAGTTGTACAGAAGGCGGCCTGTCTCGCCAAATTCATAAGCATCTATTAGACGCGTGATGTCGCGTGAAGTTTCGTTTAGGCGATGCAGAATCCAACGATCAGCGGTGCTCAAATCACCGGTAATGTCTATATCTGCCGCAGTAACGCCTTCCAGATTCATCAGCGCAAAGCGTGACGCATTCCAGATTTTATTGGCAAAGTTACGGGCCTGCTCCACTCGCTCCCAGCGGAAACGAAGGTCTTGTCCCGGCGTGCTACTGGTGGAAATCATATAACGCATGGCATCGGTACCATATTGGTCGATCACGTCAAGCGGATCAACACCGTTGCCGAGGGATTTGGACATTTTTCTACCGTCCGCATCACGAACCAAACCGTGCATAAGTACGTCCTTGAACGGAATCTCTTCCGTAAACTCCAGTGCGGTAAAAATCATACGCGATACCCAGAAATAAATAATGTCATAGCCTGTAACCAGGACATTAGTCGGATAGTAGCGTTTGAGGTCCTCTGTCTGCTCAGGCCAACCCAGTGTCGAAAACGGCCACAAAGCCGAGCTGAACCAAGTATCCAGCACATCCTCATCCTGTTTTAGCTTTCTGCCGGCGTATTCAGGCAAAGTTGTAGGGTCTTCTGCCGATACAATAACTTCTCCGGTTTCCTCATCGTACCAAGCCGGAATACGGTGTCCCCACCATAATTGACGGGAAATACACCAGTCACGCACATTTTCAATCCAATGCAGATAAGTACGTTCAAAGCGATCCGGTACAAAGTTTACACCGTTACCAGCCTTCTGCACTTCAATCGCTTTAGCTGCCAGAGGCTTCATTTCCACAAACCATTGTGTAGACAGATAAGGTTCTACAACTACACCTGTACGCTCACTGTGGCCTACTTGGTGTACGTGCTCTTCAATACGAATCAGTACGCCCTGCTCTTTCAGATCAGCGACGATTTGCTTACGGCAATCGCTGCGATCAAGACCCTGATATTTGCCTGCTTCGGCATTCATCGTTCCCGTTTCGTCCATCACCGTAATTTGTGGCAACTGGTGACGTTGTCCCATTTCAAAGTCATTCGGGTCGTGAGCCGGTGTAATTTTAACCGCGCCGCTACCGAAATCTTTATCCACGTAGTCATCCGCAATAACCGGAATTTCCCGACCGATGATTGGAAGCACAAGCGTTTTGCCAATCATTTGCTTGTAGCGTTCATCTTCTGGATGTACAGCTACAGCTGTATCGCCCAGCATCGTCTCAGGACGTGTAGTGGCTACTGTAATAAATCCGCTACCGTCTTTCAGTGGATATTGCAGGTGATACAGATTTCCGTTCACCTCTTTGTATTCCACCTCAATGTCCGACAATGCAGTACGTGCAGCAGGGTCCCAGTTAATGATGCGTTTACCGCGATAAATCAGGCCCTTCTTGTACAGTTTAACGAATACTTCGCGTACCGCTTGGGAAAGTCCCTCATCCAGCGTAAAACGCTCGCGAGAATAATCGAGAGAAAAACCCATTTTCTCCCACTGATTATGGATGTTATCCAGATAAAGATCCTTCCATTCCCACACTTTCTCCAAAAACTTCTCA
Organism: Paenibacillus sp. TY11; assembly: GCF_059772165.1. Classification (NCBI taxonomy): domain Bacteria; kingdom Bacillati; phylum Bacillota; class Bacilli; order Caryophanales; family Paenibacillaceae; genus Paenibacillus; species Paenibacillus sp. TY11. The sequence goes on from NZ_JCBAIQ010000023.1 coordinate 26,102, forward strand.
CGGCCCAAATCATAACGTGTCAGGCCTTCTTCACGCAGCTTCTGCTCTACCTTTGTTTGGGTAGCAATACCCGCATGGTCTGCTCCTGGCAGCCACAAGGCATCATAACCCTGCATCCGCTTGGCGCGGATAATAATATCCTGCAAAGTAAAATCTAGAGCATGTCCAATATGCAACATACCCGTAACGTTCGGTGGTGGAATAACAATTGTAAAAGGCTCTGCCTCCGGATGTTGCCCAGCGCGGAAATAGCCCTTCTCCATCCACGTTTTGTACCATTTTTGTTCTGCTGATTTTGGATCGTACGTTGTTGGCATTTCCAAGGTTGTCTTGTTGTCTTGTTCTGACATATCAGGATACCTCCATGATTTTTCAATTGGCAAATAAAAAAAGCCCTTCATCCTCAAAGGACGAAAGGCTGTTCTCTCGCGGTACCACCTTTGTTTCACCCCTCGTGTATGTATCCACTGATCCATTACACATGGTGTGACACTTTATGCAGATAACGGTTGCGGACCGGCCTTATTCTACCGTGAACCTCTTACCTTCCGTAGGAATTAAATGAGGAACTGTTCAAACAGGCGACTCCCGGGTGACTTCGGCCAGTAGCTTCCTGCGGAACCTCACAGCGCTGCAATTCCACTCTCTGAAGGGCTTGCTGCCTACTCTTCCCGATCTCAGTCTTTCAATAACTATACCACATCATACATTTCCCATTGACTATAGTCAACACCCGCCGTGCATTTTTCAGCGACCGGATCAAGGGATATACAATACCTGCCCTTCTTCCACATGATGCTCCGCCAATCTGTTATACAGTTGAAGCTCTCGTGTGCTGAGCTGATAACGGTCAGCTATGGTTTCCAGTGTATCCTCACGCTGTACAATGCATAACCGCACCTTGCGGAAAGGCGTTTCATCCTGTGTATGGAAAAATAGGTTTTTCCACTTGGCATCCTCACGCTCTTCTTCGGCTTTCTGATTCTGATCCTGCGGCTCATGTTCCAACTGCTGCTGGTATTCCGCTTCCTTCACCGAACGGCTGGATTGGAGCAATGATGAGTAGACAACCGGGTCCGGCTCGTCTGCTCCTTCATCCTTTTTACTGTTAAGCGCCACGCGCATCTCTGGCTTATCCTCAGTAAAGGTGTCATGAACCTCGTGATTCACCTGCTCTGACGCTTCAGGCCTGAAGTCGAAGCCATCTACCTGACTCGCTTCCAACTGTGGCTCCAGATAGACTTCCGACTCTGTGGAAGGATGCGGTTCAGACAGTAAAGGGTCATATGCTACATTGGGAGATGCGGAAGATACTTTGGGCTCATTCCCCCCCGTCCATGCTTCCTCTTGCTGAAATCCCCACACTTCCGGTGACTCATGCTCATGCTTGACCTCGGGAGAGCTGTCTTCAACTGCTTTGCCCGTCCAAGGCTCATAGAATCGGTTCGGGTCTACTGCCGGCTCATAAGCTTGCTGTTCCGATGATGACTTCTGTTCCCCATGTTCCTCTGACGACTGCTCCCAGGAAACGTACTCCTGTTGTGCTGGCACTTTGTAGGAAAGTTCAGGGTCTGTAATGTGATCGGATGTCAAGTCTTGGGTAGAATAGGCCTCTTCCTGGCGATGCTCTCCATCGGCGGAAACGGATTGAGCCGGATGCTCAGGCGCATGCACCACGGTAAACTCCTCATCCAGCCAAACCGCCGTCTCCTCCGCGTGCGAGCTTTCCACCCCATGCAAAGAAAGAACGCCTGTAATGTTTAGACTGCGTAAAGAAAGCAGGTCCACATCAAAATTTTCAATCTCGACGGAGATATCTTCCAATCTCCCTACCCGGTTCAGCGGAATGGTAATTTCCACAGGGATCAAATGATGAAGCTCACTCGTGATCTGTTCAGGTGTGCGGTACACGCCCTCCAGCAGCAAATGCCCTCGCAAAGCGGCATGGTCGCCGTGGGTTACAACCTGAATGCGTGGCAGAAGCTCAATTTCCTCCAACTCAGCAATCCCGGCAGCTTCCTCCGTCAAATGAATGCGTTCATAAATATCAAAACGCAAGCCTTGCGGCTGATCATTCTGTTGTTTGTTCAAGGATGGCATCCTCCTTTGGGCAGTCTCCGCACATCCCCTGACACCTGTCAGACGCACGGAAACTCCATATTGCAAACCGTTTCTAGGTTCAAGTATATGCGCCAAAATAGAAGGCATGCCATCTTTTATAGCTGTTTGTGCAGCTTTTGAAAATCATCCGGCCAAGCATCCTCCACGGTAATCGTTTCGCCGCTCAGCGGATGGCTGAAGGTAAGACGCTCTCCGTGCAGCGCTTGCCTGCCAAAATCAGTAGCCCGGCCCCCGTATAACACATCCCCGAGCAACGGATAGCCAGCATGACTAAGATGTACGCGGATCTGGTGCGTCCGGCCTGTCTCCAGCGTCAGATATACGAGACTTATCGCATTTGGACCGCTCCCCCATACTTCCCCAAGTTCCACATGAGTAACCGCCTTCTGCCCGGTCGGAGATACACGACGACGCTGCTTGTGATGCCTGTCCTTGCCAATCGGCCAATCCAACGTCCGCAGCGATGAAGGCACTTTCCCTCGCACCAAAGCTACATAACGGCGGCCGATGTCCTTAGCCCTCATCTGCTCGTCCAGCTTGAGCAAGGCAAATTCATTTTTGGCATATAGCACCGGGCCCGTCGTATCCACATCCAAACGATGCACATGCCGTACCGCCGCATGAATGCCATTCATCTCATAGTAGGATGCGACAGCATGATCCAACGTCAGCGGGCCATCCTGTACAGCGCCGTCCGGATGTACTGCCATACCTGCTGGTTTGTGCACAACCAGGCAAAAATCATCCTCATACAGTACCTTCAAATCATACCAACGTGGGGTGATACCAAGGTTCATTACAGGAAAAAGGGCCAGCCGTAGCCGGTCCCCTGTAAGTTCAATCTCTTTTTCATGACGTAGTTTGCGCCACAGCTTTTCCGGTAATTCCAAACGGTTCAGCAACCACTGATCTACAGCATCAGCGCAATTTTCATCATCTGTGATTTCCCGTCCCGGTGTGATTTCCAGCCATGGCCCCCTTCTTTTCCAGCCACCTTGCCAGCTCATAGACGTTTGAGCGCGCGATAGTTCGCCTCAATGGTGGCATCGATATCCTCCACCGTATGTACGCCCGATACAAACATGCCCTCAAATTGAGACGGCGCCACACTGACTCCCTCATTCACCATTTCAGTAAAGTAACGGCGGAAGTGGTCCTGATTACTCGTTTTAGCTGTATCAAAATTGACAACCTTTTCTTCTGTAAAAAATGGACAAACCATGGAACCCACGCGATTAATCGAGACAGGGATACCCAGCTCGCTCGCATTACGTTCGAATCCGGCCTGAAGCCGTGCTGCCCGCTCTTCCAGCCGATCATATACTTCTGGTGTCAGCAATTTAAGTGTCGAGTAACCTGCTGCCATAGCCAGCGGATTTCCGCTAAGCGTACCCGCTTGATAGATTGGCCCCGATGGAGCAATTTGCTCCAAAATATCGCGACGTCCGCCGTAAGCACCTACAGGCAGTCCACCACCAATGACTTTGCCCAGACACGTAAGATCCGGCGTCACACCAAAGCGTCCTTGAGCCGAATGAAGTCCAACCCGGAATCCAGTCATCACTTCATCAAAAATCAGCAGACTTCCATACTGCCGGGTCACCTCACGCAGCCCTTCCAAAAATCCAGGCTGTGGCGGCACGACTCCCATATTTCCTGCTACTGGCTCGACAATAATTGCGGCAATTTCCTCGCCAAATTTTTCAAAAGCCAACTTCACCGAAGCCAAATCATTGTAAGGGACGGTGATCGTATGTGTGGCCACGCCTTCGGGTACGCCTGGACTATCGGGCAGACCCAGTGTAGCAACACCAGAACCAGCTTTAATCAGCAAGCTGTCCGCATGACCGTGATAAGATCCCTCAAATTTAAGGATTTTGCTACGACTCGTAAATCCGCGTGCGAGTCGAATCGCGCTCATTGTCGCCTCGGTTCCCGAGTTAACCATACGAACAATATCCATGGAAGGAACGCGTTCACATACGAGCTTGGCCATTTCAGTTTCCGCCAATGTTGGTGCGCCGAAGCTGGTCCCTTTTACCACAGCAGTCTGTAAAGCTTTAACAACTTCAGGATGTGCATGACCCATAATGAGCGGGCCCCATGAACATACATAGTCTATATAGGATTGACCATCAATATCATATACGCGCGATCCTTCACCACGGTCGATATATACAGGTGTAATCCCAACAGCTTTAAAAGCCCGAACCGGACTGTTTACGCCACCCGGAATATATTGTTTTGCCTCACCAAAGGCTGCTTTGGAGCGCGTATCCTTACGCACTGTTCGTTGTTCGTCGATCATTCTGACCACTCCTGTCTTCTGAAAATACACTTATTGCTTCAACCATCTTGCCGCATCCTTGGCGGAATAGGTAATAATCATATCTGCACCCGCACGCTTCATGCTTGTCAAAATCTCCAGCACCATCGCTTTTTCATCAATCCATCCTTGAAGGGCTGCTGCCTTGACCATGGCATATTCACCACTGACGTTGTAAGCCACCATAGGCAGATCAAATTGATCCTTAATCGTACGCATCACGTCCAAGTAAGAAAGAGAAGGCTTCACCATCAGCATATCGGCACCCTCCAGTACATCAGATTCTGCTTCTCTCAACGCTTCACGTGCATTAGCAGGGTCCATCTGATAGGATTTGCGGTCACCAAACTGCGGCGCAGAATCTGCGGCTTCCCGGAAAGGGCCGTAAAAAGCAGACGCGTATTTGACGGAATACGACATGATCGGAATATGTGAGAAGCCTTCCAGATCCAATCCCTGCCGAATCGCCTGTACAAAACCGTCCATCATATTAGATGGCGCGATAATATCCGCACCAGCTCTGGCCTGAGAAACGGCTGTACGTACCAGCACCTCCAGAGATTCATCATTCAATACTTCACCGCATACCTCACCATCATGCTCATGCATGTGCACCATACCGCAGTGTCCATGGTCCGTAAACTCGCACAAACAAGTGTCAGCCACAACCAGCAGTTCGGGATAACGTGACTTGATCAGACGAGTAGCTTCCTGAACAATACCATCGTCCACAAAAGCCGAAGTCCCCAAACTGTCTTTTGTTTCGGGTATGCCAAACAGGAGCACGGCGGGAATGCCAAGCTCACTAATTTCTTTCAGTTCTTCCTCCAGCCGATCCAGAGAAAAACGGTATACACCTGGCATAGAGCTTATTTCCTGTTTCACCCCAGTGCCAAATGTTACGTAGATCGGTTGGATAAAATCAGCAGGATTCAATACCGTCTCACGCACCATACTGCGGATTGCAGCCGACTGGCGCAAACGACGATGTCTGGTAAAAGGAATACTCATGATTACAAACCTCCATTTTTATACATTCATTAGTAAAAATAATAATTATAATGTCATAACAGTACTTGATTGTTTCCAGTCACATAACGATTGGATCAGACTTTCAATGGTCGCCTTTTCTGACATAAAACTGACGGTCAAACCGGCTTGGGTAGCTGTCTCACCAGTCAAGGGACCAATCACAGCGATCGTAACTCCCTCCAGCAGCGACAGCGGATCATTGATCCCCATTTGCCTGAGCGCTTCCAGAAAAAAGGTTACGGTCGATGAACTGGTAAACGTAATCGCGTGAATGGCGCGCTCCTCAAGCAGCTTGAGTAACTCATCATCCTGTGTGTTGGCCGCCAGCACAGTTTGATACAAATCAGCCTCGGTCACATGAAGTCCCATCTCCCTCAGCTTTTCTGGCAGCCATGCCCGAGCGAGATCACCTCTTGGGAGAAATACGTTCTGCCCTGCTTGCAAATCCTGCTCAAACCCTTCGAGCAAACCCTCTGCCTGAAAAGGGCCTTCGATCTGTTCTGCCTCAATTCCGTGCGTCCGAAGCGCGGCTGCTGTAGCTGGTCCGACTGCGGCAATACGCGCTTTGAACAGCGCACGTACGTCCTTACCCTGTTCCTTTAAGTGGGTGAAAAAGTATTCCACTCCGTTAACGCTGGTAAAAAACACCCAGTCATATTCAGGAAGTCGCGCAAATGCCTCTTTAATTTCCTGTTTGGTTGACTCGTCCGAAGGGGCGACCGTCTGAATAACTGGAAATTCATAAGGCTCGCCGCCAAGCTCCTCAATCCGGTGAACCAGACTGCTGGCCTGCGCACGCGCGCGAGTAACCAAAATCCGCTTGCCAAACAAAGGCATGTCCTCAGCCCATTTTAACTGTTCACGTTGATTGACCACTTCTCCGACAACGATGACGGCGGGAGGTTGAAAATTCGCAGCCTTCACCTTAGCTTCAATATCCGCCAGCGTACCCACCAGCGTATCCTGCTCGGCGCGGGTCCCCCAACGGATCAAGGCAACAGGAGTATTTGACGGCTTGCCGTGTTTTATCAGCTGTTCACTGATATAGCCAATCTTTGCTACACCCATCATAAAGATCAGTGTGCCCGTTGCGTTCGTCACTTTATCCCAATGAATACTTTTGTCGAGTTTATCGGGACTTTCATGACCTGTAATGATAGACAGCGATGAGGCCATATCCCGGTGTGTGACTGGAATGCCCGCATAGGCGGGCACACTGATTGCTGATGTGATGCCGGGTATAATTTCATAGGAAATACCATGTTTACGCAGTAGCCCAGCTTCCTCGCCGACTCGTCCAAATATAGTGGGGTCTCCCCCTTTAAGACGAACAACTGTTTTGCCTTCCAAAGCCAAATCCACCAGCAGCTGATTAATTTCCTCTTGCTTCATAGTGTGACGATCTGGCAACTTGCCGACATAGATTTTTTGGGCACCTGGCTTCATTAATCCCAAGAGACGCGGGCTTGCCAGTCTGTCGTACACAATGACATCGCCCAATTGAATGCATTCCCAACCCTTGACCGTAATTAATCTTGCGTCTCCGGGTCCTGCACCTACCAAATATACTTTTCCTGCCATGCTATCATCCCCTCACCTGCGCCAGAATCTGTTCCGCTCCTTTGGCTATCAAACTGGCCGCCACCGCTTCTCCCAGCTTTTGCGGATCATTTCCCTGGAGCGTTTCCTTCAAAATAACCTCGCCATCTGGCGAGCCTACCATGCCCGTGAGGCTGATTTCTTGACCAGCCCATACCGCATGAGCCCCGATCGGCACTTGGCACCCCCCATTTAAAACGCCCAGAAAGGTTCGTTCTGCCGCAACGGTAGCCGAGGTATCCCGGTCGTTGTAAAGGCGCAGCAAGGCCAATAGCTCTTCATCGCTCGCACGACATTCAATACCTAGCGCTCCCTGCCCAACCGCCGGCAAACAGTCTTCTTCCGGTATATAGGACGTAATTCGCTCTTTCCAGCCCATCCGATGCAAGCCTGCTGCCGCCAAAATGATAGCGTCAAAACCTTCCGTCTCCAGCTTTTTCAGACGGGAATCAATATTACCACGCACAGGCTCCAATTGTAGATCAGGTCGCATGGACTTGATTTGACTGGCTCTGCGCAGGCTGCTCGTGCCCACCTTTGCCCCTTGAGGCAAATCCTCCAGACTCTTGGCGCCCAATGTGATCAGGCAATCACGCGGGTCCTCACGGCGCGGCACAGCGCCGTTGACAAGCCCTTCCGGCAATTCGGAAGGCATATCCTTCATACTATGTACTGCCATATCAATCTCACCAGCCAGCATGGCCTGTTCAATTTCTTTGACAAAAAGCCCTTTGCCACCCACTTTGGACAAGGTTACATCCAATATTCGATCACCCTTGGTCAGGATTTTCTTCACGACAAATTGCAAATCCATTCCATACTCCGCGCACAGCGCGTTCAAATCTTCAATGACATGCCCGGTCTGAGTTAACGCCAGCGCACTCTGTCTGCTGCCTACCACAATTGTTCGCATGTTATTCCTCCTGATTTTGCGCAATCCATAGGTCTATTTCTTTTTCGGTCCAAGCCATAAATTCATGACGGCGTATTTGATCCAAAATTCCACTACTCGCCAAGCGCCTCAGTAGTTTGGTCCTTTGCTGCGGGGAACTTATCTTACGTTTGATGATCTGTCGCATATCGTGCATGAAATCCAGATATGGCTCGTATTCGCTACCAAACAACGTATCCAAAGCTGATGTAATATCAGCGGTCACAGCAGGGCCAGCCCCTTCTGTGGAAATACTAATCGTCAGTCTCCCTCGTCGAATGATTCCCGGCGTTATAAAGTCTCCCTCTTCCGATCGATCCGCCACATTTACCAGTATACCCCTTTGTCTGGCCTCATGCGCAACCTCATAATTCACTTCTCTCTGGTTCGTCGCCGCATATACAAGAAAGGCTCCCTGGAGGTCACCCTCGCGATATACGCGATTTACCCAGTGGAGCTGCTTGTGATCCGCCAGAACCTGTAAATCCGGCGTTATATTCGGGCTAATGACGGTAATGAATGCCCCACTTTCCATCATCCCCTTTACCTTTCGTTCCGCAATCCTACCGCCACCTACAACACAACAGATCTTATTCTTACAATTCAACGAAATCGGGACAAAATGCTGCAAAAGGCTTTTCACTCTCCCGTCCACTGATGAAATACAGACCAGGAATTCAGCAAAAAATTAAGAATCAATAGCGTGTAGCCCACCAATGCCCACTTTGCCATTACAAGCCCTGAACGCTGATTCAATCTTTTGCTCACTAAAAATATAATATACACGCACAAGGCAATCGCCGTCATCAGCACCTTGGTATCTAGCAAGAGACGCCAGCGTTCCTCGGCAATAATAGAAATAACGGCAACTACAATAGAGACTCCCAACAAAGGAGTACCAATCAACAGCGCCATATGCGTATACCGGTCCATCATTTCCAGACTCGGCAGGCGTCTGATCGTGTCATTCCATTTCTTTACTTTCAATTTACGATGCAAAAACAGATATAACCCCGAAAATACAGCTGCTACCGTCATCGCTACAAAACCAAGATTAGCCAGCGCAATATGAATCAGGAGCAGTCCATGCACTGTATGCCAATTTCCAAGCGGGTTATCGAGAGGCTCCATCCATATATTGTTGAGCACTAGCACTGCAAAACTAATAATATTAAGCAACAATACCGCAAATTCGGATCGCTGATAACGTGTCAGAATCAAAGAAATCAGTACCAAAATAACTGAGAACAGAAATAGAAAATCGTAGGTCACGAAAATAGGAAGATGCCCTTCATTCCAGGTTCTTATCCCCATATAAGCAAGCTGGAGCACCAGAACGACAACAAGAAGCCCTGTACCTGTCCGTTTAGCATTCGCATTGCGACGAATCCCATCCGAGAATACAAACAGAAGGCTCAGGGCAAAAACATAAATCATTGAATCATATATAAGCATGCCTGAAGCCACTTCTGTTCACCCACCTTTACAGGCTGGCCGGCGCAAACGACGCTGGCAAAGCCTGAGCCTGAACGGTTTTTTCATGAACACCGGCTTCCGGTTTCATTAACGCAGATGCATCGCTTTTATCTACTTTCTGAGCGGCGTCATCCAAACGATCCTCCAGAGCAAAAATGTGGCTAAACATGTCTAGGGCCTCATTTCCCTGCTTTTGGACAGCCAGTTCTTTTACCCGATTGATCGGATCATGCATCATCTGATTCAGCATACTTTTCGTCAAGCGGCTAATCACTTTGCGTTGCCGTTCATCCAGCTCGGGAAGCTTATTGAACAAGCTTTCCAATGTATCCTGATGTACAGACTCCGCTTTTTCCTGTAATGCACGAATCACCGGACGCACTCCCATCGTTTTCAACCATTGATAAAACTCGCTAAGTTCATCTTCGATCATATGCTCGATTTTTGTAGCTTCGGTACGGCGCATTTCCAAATTGCTCTCCACGATCCCTTCCAGATCATCAATATCGTACAGGAAAACATTCTGTAATTCACCAATAGCCGGGTCGAGATCACGCGGAACCGCAATATCAATCATAAACAAAGGACGAGACTGTCGACGTTTCATACTTGCTTCAACCCGAGTCCGATCCAGAATATAACCCTGGGCACCTGTCGAGCTAATGACAATATCCACATCCGCCAACCGATTCATGCCTTCCTCCATCGTAACCGGCGTTCCATGGAACTTGGAGGCAAGGTCTTCCGCACGGGACAGGGTTCGGTTTGCTACAATAACCTCAGCTGCTCCACCGCTGTACAAATGCTTAACAGTAAGCTCGCTCATTTTACCAGCACCGAGAATAAGTACCTTTTTATCGGTAAACATTCCGAAAATCCGTTTGCCCAGCTCAACTGCTGCATAGCTGACAGATACGGCGCTTTCTCCGATAGACGTCTCCGAATGGGCACGCTTGCCCAATGTGACGGCTTGCTTAAACAACATATTAAACCACGTTGCCGTAATTTTCTGGGATTGAGCCTGAAGAAAGGCGTTCTTTACCTGTCCCAAAATTTGTGTTTCTCCGATTACCATAGAATCAAGACCACAAGTCACACGGAACAAATGCCGAATCGCCTGCTCGTCCTCATATATATATAAATGTTGTGTAAATTGATCACGCGGAATGCCAAACCATTGCTCCATAAAACTGCGTATAAAATAACCGCACATGTGAAGGCGGTCCACCACAACATATATTTCAGTCCGATTGCAGGTTGCGACAACTACGCCCTCCAACACACTTTTGGTAAGTTTGAGTTGTTCCAGCGCTTTTGGCAAATCTTGTTCTGCAAATGTAAAACGCTCTCTGACTTCCACAGGCGCCGTACGATAATTCAACCCAACAACGACGATGTGCATTGCAAATTCACCTGCCTAAACTGTAATAAGAATAACCACTGTTATCATAAACTATGTTAATTATATCACAGAAGTCCGAATCTCCTCCGGCTGTTTTATGAATTGTTTATGAAAATTGGATGGCTTTCATGAACATCCAGCACGTTCTGTATGATTTGATTTAGTGTGAACCACTTTTAAAACAAATAACCATGGAAATGTTCCATGGTTATGATATAGGACGCACAAATGGCTCCATTGAGGACGATTTAAACCAACTCAGCCAGCTTGCACTCCGGGGATTCCACCTGAAGCTCTCCCAAGCCACGAATCAGCTTCTTCGCATATGTTTTTTTCGGTTTTAGAACGGATACCAGGTAATCAATAGCCAGCTGCGGATCAACAGTCTCACCGCAAGTATAACAATCAATAGCGGCAAATCCTCTCTCAGGATACGTATGAATAGAGAGATGACTCTCCGACAACAGTACAAGCACGGTAGCTCCCTGTGGTTCGAATTGCTTGGATTGAACAGACATCACCGTTGCTCCGCAAGCTTCAGCAGCTTCAACTAATTGAGCCTCCAAAAACTGCGCATCATTCAGTAATTCAAACTCAACACCCCAAGTATCTACGGCAACGTGTCTTCCGAAAGTTGAGTACTCCAATTCCATCTTTCGGTTCCCCCTTCCTAGGAATAAAATGTTTGAAAAAAATTTCATCCGCTAGGACCTACGTCATTCACTTCCCGAGGGATAACCTCTCGCAACATTCAATGTCCTGAGTGAATCCTGGTTCCTATATTCATTTTCAACGAGATTAAAAATAACATCTATGTGCAGCAAATGCAATCATTTTTTTGGAATAAATAAGCCCCTTTCGGTAACGAAAGGGACTACACTGCATAACGATTCATTCCAGATGTTCAAGCCTTTTTAGGCTTCCAATGCAAATAATTTGGAGCAACTCATCCGAAGCTTCTGATCAATCTGTTCCAGCTCCGAGAAAGTGCGTGCCAAATTCCGCTGGTCAAGCAACGAATTAATGAGATTATATACTTCTGATATTTCATTTTCGACGTTCTGATGCTGAAAAAGCTGTTGCAGTTCCTGCACTGTATTTTTATATTCAAACACCAGACTGGAGCCTTCGGCATTCTTTTCCATAATTTTGCGAACCGCACCTTCATTATAAAAATACACCATAGTGAATCCTTGATACATTCGGTAAACAATGCCTTCACCCTTAAAGCGAACAAAAAGTTTGCGTATAAACAGGGTTAGTTGCGGATGAATTAAGCGGCAAGTCAATTCACAGACAAACGCTCCCTCTTTGGCTTCAAAAAACAAATGAACTTCCTCACCCGCAATATGCTCCAGAACGATTTCCTGTCCTCCGTTATCCAGAACTTTAATCCGGTAATGCACCTGGGGATCATCCACTGCTCGCAAAAATTCGTCCATTTGGGTTTCTGACAAGGTCAAAGTGGTTTTTACATACTCTGTGGCTAACCGCTGAGCCATACCAATCTCCTCAATTCTTTCTGAACCTTTAGTTTAAGCTTTATGTTTTATTATACATCAGACCTGCAGCGCTTTTCTTGCTCATCAAATCATAAATTTCCGCCATACATCGGAAATAAACAGAAAATGATGGGGTTGAGACTGCATTATCCCTCATATACTCACTTTTCTGCTTAAATTCCATGAGTTCCTTTAGTTATTATATATTATTCCCACCAATTTAGTGAGTTTAATATTTTTTGAAGCCCGAATCATGAAAAAGGGACGCCCTCAAGGACGTCCCTAACCTTACAATTCCGTCTGCTCTTCGTCGTCATTCTCTATATAGCTGGAGATGACAGACCACAGCTCTTCCTTGCCCATACCTTCTTCGGATGAAAAGGGGATAAACAATCCCCCGGGAAGTATTCCGAGTTCCTGCTTGATTACCTTATAATGCTTTTCCCGCCGTGTTTTGGGGATTTTATCTGCCTTCGTGCCTACAACACATACGGGAAGCCCATTATGACGCAGCCAATCATACATCATGATATCATCCTTGGACGGCGGATGACGCAAATCTACCATTTGAAGCACCAGTTTGAGTGGCTCACGCTCCAGCAAATAAGACTCAATCATCTGCCCCCAAGCTTTACGGGATGTTTTGGATACCTTAGCGTAACCGTAACCGGGAAAATCGACAAAATAAAGATCATCATTAATCCGGTAATAATTGAGTTGCTGGGTTTTACCCGGCGTAGAACTGGTACGCGCCAAATTTTTACGGTTAATCAACCGATTAATCAGTGAAGACTTACCAACATTGGAGCGCCCTGCCAGAGCAATCTCTGGCAAAGCGTCCACAGGAAACTGATCGGGACCAACCGCACTTATTATAAATTCTGCTTTTGTTACTTTCATTGTGTTCTTAATTCCTCTCTAATGTACCCTTGCCTGCTCAACCAAAGCATGCTTTAGCACCTGATCCATATGGGCAACGGGGACAAATTCAACATCCTGCCGGATACTGTCGGGAATATCCTTCAAATCCCGTTCATTATCTTTGGGAAGCAGAATTTTTTTGTAGCCTGCCCGATGGGCAGCCAGCGACTTCTCTTTCAAACCACCAATCGGCAATACGCGACCGCGCAGGGTAATTTCGCCCGTCATAGCTACATCCTTGGATACGTGACGGTTGGTCAAAGCCGAAATTAATGCTGTAGCAATAGTAATTCCCGCAGATGGACCATCCTTCGGAATCGCTCCCTCAGGAATATGAATGTGAATATCATTTTTCTCATAAAAGTCTAGCTCAATGCCCAGATCGACTGCTTTGGACCGAGTGTAGCTGAATGCCGCCTGTGCAGATTCCTTCATAACGTCTCCCAGTTTACCTGTAAGAATCAGTTTCCCGCTACCGGGTACGACCGTCACTTCAATCATCAGTGTTTCACCACCGACCTCTGTCCATGCCAAGCCTGTAACCGTACCGATCTGATCCTCCAGTTCTGCTACTCCGTAACGGAATTTAGCGATACCCAAATAATCTTTCAGATTATCCGGTGTGATTTGAATTGGCCCTTCGCCACCGGATACAACTGACTTCGCCGCCTTGCGGCATAGAGAAGCCATTTGCTGTTCGAGATTCCGCACACCGGATTCACGGGTATATTCGCGAATGACACGCAGCAGCGTATCCTCCCCGATGACCAACTGTTCCTCGTCCAAGCCATGCTCTCTCTTCTGCTTGGGCAATAGATACCGATTGGCGATTTCCAGCTTCTCCAGTTCGGTGTAGCCAGGAATATACAGCGTCTCCATGCGATCCATTAGTGGACGTGGGATGTTGTGCGCAGCATTGGCTGTCGTTACAAACATCACGTTGGACAGATCAAATGGCAGCTCGACAAAATGGTCGCTGAACGTATTGTTTTGTTCAGGATCAAGCACTTCGAGCAATGCCGCCGATGGATCCCCCCGAAAATCGGAGGCCATTTTATCAATCTCATCCAGCAAAAAGACCGGATTAGACGTTCCTGCGGTCTTCATTCCCTGAATGATCCGCCCCGGCATCGCGCCAACATAAGTCCGGCGGTGACCACGGATTTCCGCTTCATCCCGCACACCTCCGAGAGAGATGCGGACAAATTCCCGACCCATGGATTTGGCAATCGAACGAGCCAGCGAGGTCTTACCGACCCCTGGCGGACCTACGAGACACAGAATCGGCCCCTTAATGGTCTTCACCAGCTTGCGCACAGCCAAATACTCCAGTACCCGCTCCTTGGGCTTATCCAGTCCGTAGTGGTCGTTATTGAGCACCTCTTCGGCTTTGACGATATCCAGATCATCATCGGTAAACTTGTTCCATGGCAAGCTTAACAGCCAATCGACATAATTACGGATGACGCCACCCTCGGCAGAGCTTGCCGGCATTTTTTCCAGACGGTCGATTTCCTTTTCGACCTTCTCCTTCACCGGAACAGGCAACTCCAATTCACTCAGCTGGTTGCGTAGTTCTTCAACTTCTCCTGCGCGACCTTCCTTCTCGCCAAGTTCCTTCTGAATCGCCTTCATTTGTTCACGCAGATAATACTCCTTCTGCGTCTTTTCCATCTGCTTCTTCACACGCTGGTTGATTTTACGTTCCAGCTCCAGTACTTCACGCTCATTGTTCAAAATATCCAGAAGCTTCTCCAGACGCTGAGTAACGTCGATCGTCTCCAGTATATCCTGCTTTTCCTTAATTTTGAGCGTCAGATGGCTTGTGATCACGTCTGCAAGCCGTCCCGGCTCCTCAATATCAGATACCGCAGCGAGTGTCTCCGGTGTTACCTTTTTGGACAAGTTGATATAATGCTCGAACTGAGTTAATACAGTGCGCATAAGCGCATCCGTCTCAGGCTGTACATTTTCTGCCTCGTGCAGCTCCTTCGCCATTACCTCGTAATATTCTTCATTGTCCGTATATTGAATAATCTCGGCACGTTCCAGCCCTTCCACCAATACTCGAATGGTTCCGTTGGGAAGCTTGAGCATCTGGCGTACCTTGGCTACCGTGCCGACTCGAAAAATGTCCTCTTGTGTGGGTTCTTCAATATTTACTTCTGATTGAGAACACAGGAGAATCAAATTGTCTTCAACCATCGCTTTTTCCAAAGCCTTGACCGATTTTTCCCGGCCCACATCGAGATGCAGAACCATGCTCGGGTAGACCAGAAGTCCTCTTAAAGGCAGCAAAGGAAAACGACGACCTTTTGTCTTGGTGGGTCCCATCGCTTTCGCACCTCCAGTGATTCTCAGGTTCCGGATTTTACAATCCTCACGTTGCTATCTTTCATATTTTATCAAATGTTTTATGAAAAAACCAATGAAAGGGTAGTTCATTAGCAAGATCCTGTATCTGATATCGTCCCGTTATGCGTCCCATCAGCCTGTAACAAGGAAGATTGGGATGGGCGAAAAGTCTCAATTGGCGCATGTACAGGCGAATCCGACGTCATCTCTTCCCCGAACACATGACGGAACACCTCGGTAACCGATTGTACGGGGATGACTTTTAAACCCTCAATGCTGTCAAAAAGAGCTTGCCAGTTGTCCTGCGGAATGATCACTTTTTTGGCTCCTGCCTGAAAAGCAGCTTCAACCTTGGCTAATACACCGCCAATCGGCTTAACACGGCCATGGATGCTAACCTCGCCAGTCATCGCAATTTCGTGATCCACCGGAATCCCCCGCATCGCAGAAGCAATAGCTGTTGCCATCGCAATCCCTGCCGACGGGCCATCTACTGGCGTACCCCCGGGAAAATTGATATGCAGATCGTAATTCGACGGAGACAATCCGAGCGTACGCAAAACGGTCAGAACATTTTCCACAGAACCTTTAGCCATGCTCTTACGGCGCAGTGTGCGGGACCCACCTCCGATTTCTTCCTCATCCACGACCCCCGTAATATTATAGCTTCCCTTTCCTTCAGGAACCGGAACCGCGGTAACTTCAATTTCCAGTAACATACCCATGTTTGGACCGTATACAGCTAATCCGTTAACGAATCCGATTTGCGGTAAGCCCGGTATTTTCCGATCAGGACGTGGTTGAATTTGACTGCTACCCGCTACCCATTCCACGTCGGAAGCATTGAGACGTTCCCTTTTCTCGGTAAGTGCCAAACCAGCAGCAAGCTGGATCATATTGACTGCCTCCCGGCCGTTCGTCGCGTAACGCTGTACGACTTCTACCGCCTCAGGACAAGGGCCAAAGCCTAGCTTGTGGACAGCATCCTCAGCAATACGAGCAATCTCCTGCGGCTGCAGGGCACGGAAATAAATTTCCATGCACCGGGAGCGAATAGCTGGTGGCAGCTCATGCGGCGAACGAGTCGTCGCACCTACCAAACGAAAATCCGCTGGCAAACCGTTTTGGAAAATATCGTGGATATAAGCAGGAGTATGCGAATCTTCCGAATTGTAATACGCACTTTCCAGAAATACCTTGCGATCCTCCAGCACTTTCAACAGCTTATTCATCTGCGTTGGATGCAGCTCGCCAATCTCATCAATGAACAGCATACCCCCATGTGCCTTCGTTACAGCTCCGGGTTTAGGTTGCGGGATACCCGCTACACCCATCGCTCCTGCCCCTTGATAGATCGGATCATGTACTGAACCAATCAACGGGTCCGCAATACCCCGCTCGTCAAAACGTGCCGTCGTGGCATCAATCTCCGTGAATTTGGCATCTCCCTTGAACGGGGAGGACAGATTCTTCTTAGCCTCTTCCAGTACCACGCGCGCAGCAGCCGTCTTGCCTACACCGGGGGGACCATAAATAATAACATGCTGCGGATTCGCACTACATAACGCCGCCTTAAGCGCGCGCAGTCCGTCCTTCTGACCGACGATATCCTGTAACGTGGCAGGCCGTGTGCGTTCAGCCAACGGCTTGGTAAGTGAAATAGAACGTAATTTCCGCAGCTTATCCAATTCCTTCCGGGATTCCCGGTCCACCGCACTACGGTTCGTTTTCTGGCTCCGCAGGAGGTTCCAGAAATACAGACCGATGACAATCCCGAAAAACATTTGCACCAATAACAAAATCATAGTCAAGTCCATCGCATTTCCTCCGTTTCTCATCTCAGCAATTTGAAAAATGCCGCTCTATGAAAGACAGTATTTCCTTTTCCGCGATAGCTAAACGGCAGTCTTTCAAAAGATCAGAGAGAAATACAAAAACACCGCGAAGAACAGTTCTGTAGCAGAGCTGCTCTCCACGGCGTTTAAATAATGACAATAGATTATGACTATGCCTCTTTATAATAACTGCTTTTGCCTACACCTTCTCGGCGGTATGACGTTCTTCACGTCCCGGGATTTTCCCCGTTTCCTCGTAAGCCTTGACGATGATATCAATTTCTTTTTTCAACTCGTCAACCATATCAGCCTCAGGTACTTTGCGAATCATTTTTCCATAACGAAACAAAAGGCCTTCACCGCGTGCTCCGGCAATTCCGATATCAGCTTCCTTCGCTTCACCTGGACCATTTACTGCACAACCCAGTACTGATACTTTAATCGGCACCTTGAGTTTTGCAATGTAGTCCTCTACCTCGTTAGCAATAGAGAACAGATCAATATCCAGACGTCCGCAAGTCGGACAAGAAATCAATGTAGCTGCGTTAGTGATCAATCCAAAAGTTTTGAGCAACTCACGTGCGACCTTCACTTCTTCCACCGGATCGGCACTGAGCGAAATACGCATTGTGGACCCGATGCCTGATGCCAGCAGGGCACCCATACCCGCCGCGCTTTTAACCGTTCCGGTAAAGAGCGTACCGGCTTCGGTGATGCCCAGATGGAGCGGATACTTAATAATTTCAGCTGCCTTCGTATAAGCCGCAATCGCCATAGGAACGTCAGACGCCTTCAGTGACACGATAATGTCATGGAAATCAAGTTCTTCCAGTATACCGATATGATACAGTGCGCTTTCTACCATCGCTTCTGGCGTAGGGTAGCCATACTTATCCAGTAAATGCTGTTCCAATGACCCGGCGTTCACACCAATCCGAATCGGAATCCCTTTTTCCTTACACGCCTTAACGACAGCTTCCACTTTTTCACGTCGTCCAATGTTGCCTGGATTAATGCGAACCTTATCAATTCCATTTTCAATTGCCAGTAGAGCCAGCTTGTGATTAAAGTGAATATCTGCCACCAGCGGAATATGAATCCGTTTTTTAATTTCCTTAATGGCTGCGGCAGCTTCCTCATTGTTGACGGTAACCCGCACCAGTTGACATCCGGCTTCTTCCAAGCGAAGAATCTCGGCTACAGTAGCTTCCACATCTGCTGTTTTGGTTGTACACATGCTTTGGATGATGACTTCATTGCTGCCGCCAATCGTCAGATTCCCGACTTTAACGGGACGTGTGTCTTGTCTTAAGAACATGCACTTTTCTCTCCCATTAACGCCAAACCTCCACCCCTTAAAACCTCATACGGGTTTAGTGAAGTGGAGATCCGGCTTCTCATGTTTTAGAGATCGCGAAGTATCAATCCTTAGGCGCTCTCTTCTTGTTTTTTATCCTTATCTGTACCACCGAGTTCCGGTGCGATTTTGTCTTTTACAACCTGCTCATTGATGACGCAAGTGGTCACATCCTCACGGGAAGGAACCTCATACATTACGTCCAGCATAATACCTTCGATGATCGCGCGAAGACCACGGGCACCCGTGTTACGCTTGATCGCTTCACGAGCAATGGCTTCCAGAGCATCTTGCTTAAACTCCAGTTGTACATTATCCAGCTCAAGCAGCTTCTGGTATTGCTTGGTTAACGCATTTTTCGGTTCGGACAGAATACGAACCAATGTGTTCTCATCAAGCGGCTCCAGCGTAGAAATTACAGGCAAGCGTCCTACAAATTCCGGAATCAGACCAAATTTCAAAAGATCCTCAGGCAATACCATTGAAGTATATTCGCCTGGTTTCAGATCTTTTTGTTCGCTAGTAGCGTTAAAGCCGATGACCTTTTTACCGATACGGCGTTTGATCATTTGCTCCAGACCATCAAAGGCACCACCGCAAATGAACAGGATATTCGTGGTATCAATTTGAATGAACTCTTGATGCGGATGCTTGCGACCACCTTGCGGAGGTACAGAAGCAACCGTGCCTTCCAAAATTTTAAGCAATGCCTGCTGTACACCTTCACCCGATACGTCACGTGTAATGGACGGGTTTTCGGATTTGCGGGCTACTTTATCAATTTCGTCAATGTAGATAATGCCGCGTTCGGCTTTTTCTACATCATAATCGGCAGCTTGAATCAGTTTCAGTAAAATGTTTTCAACGTCTTCACCCACATAACCTGCTTCCGTGAGGGAAGTGGCGTCCGCGATAGCAAAAGGGACGTTCAAAATTTTAGCCATGGTTTGCGCAAGCAACGTTTTACCCGAACCTGTAGGTCCAAGCATCAAAATGTTACTTTTTTGCAGTTCCACATCATCAATTTTGTTTTGGGTATTAATACGTTTGTAGTGATTATATACCGCTACAGACAACGATTTTTTCGCTTGATCCTGACCAATGACATATTGGTCCAGAATGTCACGGATTTGCATTGGTTTCGGAATGTCTTTCAGATCTACTTCTTCTTCATGACCCAATTCCTCTTCCACAATCTCCGTGCACAACTCGATGCATTCGTCACATATATATACGCCCGGTCCAGCAACAAGCTTGCGAACCTGGTCCTGAGATTTACCACAGAAAGAACATTTCAATTGTCCTTTTTCATCATTAAATTTAAACATAGAGCCACCCCTTTACAGATTAATCGGTTTAGACAGCACCTGGTCAATGATACCGTATGCTTTTGCCTCTTCCGCTTCCATGAAGAAATCCCGGTCAGTATCACGTTCGATTTTTTCGAGGGGCTGACCCGTACGCTCTACATAGATTTGATTCAGCTTGGCACGTGTTTTGATAATCCAGTCCGCATGAATCAGCATATCGGAGGCTTGCCCTTGAATGCCACCGAGCGGCTGATGGATCATGACTTCACTGTTGGTAAGTGCATATCTCTTGCCTGGCGCACCCGCTGTGAGCAGCAACGAACCCATACTTGCAGCCATGCCTACACAGATCGTTGATACGTCCGGCTTAATGAATTGCATTGTATCATATATACCCATGCCCGCAGTTACAGAACCGCCTGGCGAGTTAATGTACAAATTAATGTCCTTCTCTGGATCTTCCGCAGAAAGGAACAATAGCTGTGCAATGACGAGATTGGCGACATCGTCATCAATCGGGCCACTTAGGAAAATAATACGATCCTTAAGCAACCGCGAGTAAATATCGTAAGATCGTTCTCCTCGATTCGTTTGTTCCACAACCATAGGGACGAGACTCATCACGACCAACCTCTTTTCTTTATTAAAATGAACACCTGTATTCATCCGCATCCTTATGTCCCATTAAAACGGAAGCGGCAAGCATGAAACGTGAACACCTTACAAAATATTTTAACATGTTCAGAGTCTCGTGTCATATTTGCATGCGCTCATATATGCAGTGCGAGCTGTTCACAGTACGCTCTGCCGAGACCTTCTCATATTTAACCATGTTTCGTATGTATGTGCAAATATACGGTAGTGACTTATGTAAAACAAAAAAGCACGACTCACAGCACTTTCCATAAACGACTAAAATTTGGGTTGCCTAAGGTAAAAATAAGGCACGTAACTTTCACTACGTGCCTTATCCCTATCTAATTGCTACGTTGCAGCTTGTTACAGCATACTCCGTATATTTTATCGTCTGAATTATTCAGCAGCTTCAACTGGCGCTTCTACTTCTTTGCTGTTTTCCACCAACAAAGCGATCGTTTTGCGCAGTGAAATTTCTTCTTTCAGGTTAGCGAACGAGCCGTTGCCTTCCAGAATGCTGCGGATTTCCTCAACTGAACGTTTGTAAGCTTCAGCCATGTTTTTCAGCTCTTCATCAATTTCCGCTTCGGAAACTTCAATGTTTTCTGCTTTAGCCACTTGCTCCAGCACGAGGTTGTTACGTACGCGCTTCTCAGCATCAGCTTTCATTTGCTCTTCCAGGTCTTCCTTGCTTTGACCGGAGAAGCCGAGGAACATTTCAAGGTTCATACCTTGGCTACGCAGGCGGTTGTCGAAATCGCGAACCATGTTTTGCACTTCACTCTTCACCATTGCTTCAGGAATGTCGATTGTTGCGTTCTCAGCAACTTTCTCCACTACAGCACCCTCGCGGGCTGCTTTAGCTTCGTTTTCCTTACGCTCCAGCAATTGCTTTTTCAAGTCTTTCTTGAATTCAGCCAGTGTGTCAAATTCGCTTACATCTTTAGCAAATTCATCGTCCAGTTCAGGAAGAACTTTGCGTTTCAGTTCGTGAACTTTCACTTTGAATACCGCTTGTTTGCCAGCGAGGTCAGCAGAATGGTAGTTCTCAGGGAACGTTACTTCAACGTCCTTGGAATCGCCAGTGTGCAAACCAACCACTTGCTCTTCAAAACCAGGGATGAATGTGTTAGAACCCAGTTCCAAAGAATACTTCTCAGCTTGTCCGCCTTCGAATGGTACACCGTCCACGGAACCGTCGAAGTCAATAATAGCTGTATCACCGGATTGAGCAGCATCTTCATCAACGACAACCAATTCAGCATGACGTTGTTGCAGGCGCTCCAGTTCTTGAGCCAGTTCTTCGTCGCTTACTTCGAGTTTGCTTACAGGCACTTCTACGCCTTTGTAATCGCCCAAAGTCACTTCAGGTTTAACGGTAACCTTCGCTTTGAACTTGAAAGATTCGCCTTTAGCAAATTGATCAATTTCAACGTCAGGGCTGTCAACCGGGAAGATGTCCGTTTGCTCTACAGCTTGGCTGTAAGCTTCTGGCAACAGGATGTCAATCGCATCCTGGTACAGACTTTCAATACCATAGCGTTTTTCAAAGATAGGACGTGGTACTTTACCTTTACGGAATCCTGGTACACTTACTTGTTTTGCCACTTTATTAAAAGCTTTGTCGAGTGCAGCGGCTACACGATCCGCGTCAACCTCAACTTCAAGAACCCCAAGGTTCTTCTCTATTTTCTCCCAAGTTGCTTTCATTTTATGCTTTCCCCTCCAACAAAATCTTCACTTAGTTTTCATTACAATCAACGCACACAAAATAACCACTATAGTATATCTAACATTACTGTCTTTTTCAAGAGCAGCCCTTTGAATGCTTTACAGGTAAACGTTTCCGGTCATTAAGGAGTGTTCATTCCCGCCGCCACGAATACTCGCATCGACCGATACGCCTGCTCAAAACGGAAGCGCAGCGCATCTGTAATGCCGTATATAACACGGGTTTCTTCCTCATTATTGTTTCCGTTCAAACTTTCCGAAACCGTCTGATGGAGTGCCGCCGCCCAAATATCCGGCATTCCGTCCTCTTCCACCAACATTGATCTATAATCTTTCGTACCGTACACTGCCATCACAAACTGTGACCACAGCTCCTGTGCAAAATAGAATAGTGTAGGCTCATGCACCTCAGTCTGATCGGCCACCCGTTCCAAAATACGCATAATCGGCTCTGGAAAATCACCCGGCTGTAACGGAACCGTTTCAATGTCGATTTCCGCTTTTTCGTCACCCCGTCTGATTTCTATCGTCCCTTCCATTCCGCGTCGTCGCAGTGTCTGCAGAACACGGAATTGCAGCAGAGGATGGATTTCCCGTTCCGTAATCCAGCGAAGCAAGGCATCGTCGATTTCCGGCAGTTCCAGATAGGACAACTGTTCCAACGCTAAAATCGTCTGTTCGGATAACGGTTCATCCATAACCATCTGCAACAGCTTGTTGCCGTAGCCTGCATCCTGTTCCTGCTTAAAGCGTGCATGACGGCGAGCCAACTCTACTTCACTGACTTCGTCTTCTTCTACAGCGTCCGTTACCGCCCCGCTGTCAGCGTACTGTGGAAATGCAGCTTCCAGCCATTGTAATAGAGCGTTCCATTCATCGTATTGTTTCTGCTCCTGTCCCTGACACTGCATCAAAAAACGCAGCATCGCCATCGCCTCTCCGTAACGTTCGTTTTCAAGCATTACAGTAAGTTGAATTTGATAATAGTCCAGTGTCTTCGGAAACAATACAATATTATTTTCTTTTGTCGTCACCTTGGAGTCCTTTATTCAAGGCACCCCCTCTCCTCCGCAAGCTCAAGTATTTGTAGATTATATGAGAAACAGCAGCCGAAGTCCAACCACTCGTCTTCCACATATTCACCTGTATTCTAACATACCCTTTTATAAGGCAAAAAAAACTACGTCTACTCGGAATTTATGCTGTATAAAGCCTAAATAAGCGATATATGCAAAATAAGACTTGAATCTTTTTTGTCCATATGATATATTAATCTTCGCTTGAATTTTATGTCCCAGTAGCTCAGCTGGATAGAGCAACGGCCTTCTAAGCCGTCGGTCGGGGGTTCGAATCCCTCCTGGGACGTTATAACAAGAAGCTTCCATGATGGAGGCTTTTTTTGTTCTCATGAAAGATGATAACCCACGGGGAAACTTCGGACTATCGGCATCGAGCCTATACTTCGCAGTTGACCATAGGGATAGTACCTCTCCTGGTATACTATACAAAAAGCTTCCGCAAGGGAGCTTTTTCTCATTATAAATAATGTAGAAAAAGCTGTCTGCCCAACGCTGTTTTAGGCGCTGGTTTCAAGTGTCTGCTCTTTCAAAAAAACACAGAAATTGCTATCATCTATCATGTTGCATCACTTTTAAGTGAAGGAGGTAGGCTGACTCCCTTGACTACGAAAAAACTGCAAAAGCAGTGGGAAATTCATCGTTTTGTTGCCACTTTGCTTTCCATATTAGGTACTGGACTGGGTATGTTTTATCTCGCCATTCCGTCCTATATGATTGGTGGAGCGGCTCTTATCATCACACAGGGAATTCTGATCTATTTTACAATGTTTTCTCTCGGGTACCTGCTTATTATTTCGGGACCGCTGGCCATCCTTTTCCACATTCTAGGCATTGTTTTTACAGTACGATCTTTTCAAATTCCAAACCATGCGGATAGCGCGCCGACGGGTGCATCCTTGCCTTCCAAATGGCGCACTTTGCTCAGTCTCGCTTTGGGAGCTACACTTCTGCTTCTTGCAGTCACAATGAAATTCGTAGATATTATAGAGCCTTTTACACAAACAGGTGAAAATAAACGCAACGTAGCCGCAGAATCAGAGCAATATCTGGAGCAAAAATACGGAGAGGACTTTCAAATTCAAAATATCAGCTATCATAGTATACCCTCCACTGAATATACCATGGAGGCGATCTCTAATCGTCATCCTTCCGTCCTCTTTATCATGACCAAGCGTCCTTATGATGATGTCCCATTTAGAGAAAATTATCTTAACGCCCTTTGGGAGAGCCAACTGGACATGAAGCTCAAACCCGTTATACAGAAGCTATACGGTGAAGCAGCCGCTGTTCATTCTGGAGTGCAAGAAGGGAACACGGATAAGATGATCAAAGAATACGACGATTTTAAACAGAATCCAGAAGCGGTCGGCAATCAGTATATTCGTTTAATTGTATTCGCGGATCTAACTGACTCAGGGTTGCCATTGGAAAAAGAACGGATATTACAAACCGCGAAGGTTCTCAAGACAGTGTTGGCCGGAAATAAAGCCTCAATAGATATCAAATACTTCCCTTCGGCTATGAATACCAAACGAAATCTTAAGGCAATAGAACTAAACGATTATATGTTTGGTCAGGACCATTTTGATGAAAAGACCTATGAAGTCCAGATAGAAGACATTTATAAGCTTACATCAACAGAGAATATACAAATCACACCTCTTCACCGCGATGAGTAACAAGGAGAATAACTAATGAAGTTAATATCATGGAATGTAAATGGCTTAAGGGCCTGTGTGACCAAAGGATTTTATACTTATCTAAAAGAAACGAATGCCGATATTTTTTGCGTACAGGAAACGAAGCTTCAAGAGGGACAAATCCTCATGGAGAACATGGAGGAATACACACAATACTGGAATTATGCCGAGAAAAAAGGATATTCCGGCACGGCTATTTTCACTAAAATCAAGCCGCTTTCTGTGCATTATGGACTTGAAGAAAATGAAGAACCGGAAGGCAGAACCATTACTCTGGAATTCGAAAAATTTTATCTCGTCAATGTGTATACACCGAATACCAAACGGGACTTATCCCGACTGCCGTACAGACTGGAATGGGAAGATCGTTTCCGCAGCTATCTTCAACAACTGGATGCTAAGAAGCCCGTCATCATTTGTGGAGATTTGAATGTGGCTCATCAGGAAATCGACCTCAAAAATGCGAAAGCTAACTACGGAAATGCTGGATTCACGCCCGAGGAACGGGATCGCATGTCACAGCTACTCGACGCCGGATTTATAGATACCTTCAGATACTTTTATCCTGACCGGACGGATGTTTATTCCTGGTGGTCCTACATGCCAAAGGTGAGGGAACGGAATATCGGCTGGCGGATTGATTACTTCCTCGTCTCGGAGAGACTTCGTCCGCTATTGATGGATGCGAGCATTGATTGCCATATTACAGGCAGTGACCACTGCCCTGTTATACTGGATTTGCGAGATATTTCAGCATAGTTCCCCCTCACACAAGGATTTATGCAGTCTTAAAAAGCCGTCATGCTCTGTTATGTAGCATGACGGCATAAATTAATGGAGCTATATCCCCAAATACACCTCGATACGGGAAACCAACCGATTTCTCACATTCTGCGCCTCTTTTTGATCTAATACAGCCCCGTTTACCGTCTTCTTTTCTCCACTGGCATAATGCAGTACATACTGGGTCACTATGCAGTCCGGCGCATAAGTATCCTTGCGATTCGTATTAAAATAAGTCACCTGGCAACTTCCAAGAAAGCAGAAGGATAACTCTCCTGTATCTGTGAACATCCAGCCTGGCAACTTGGGCTCCAGCTTCAAGGATAGGCCCCTATGATCATAGCCAAACGGTTTCCCGCCCGTCATCATCCATATCCACATATGAATAAATTCTGCCGTAGATCCACTGAGCCTCGCAATATATCCCGTTCCATGTAAACTTGCATCAGGATTAGCACTGCTAGCAATAAAGGAACTGTTTTCCAGCGTACTTCTGCCGTAAACCTCAGCGTCCATAAAAGGCGGTAACGCTTTTTTTATGTCGGAAAAAAATTCAGTGTAAAGACCCATCCTTAAGCACTCTAGTAAATATTTATATTCCATATGCATAAATATAGATTCATTTTCCAGCCAACCCGGCGTAAAGGCTCTGGAACGACCGAGTTCAAACGGCTGCCCCGTCAGACTCTCATTTACCTTATACATGCCCAGCTTCCTGTCGTAAAGCCCGCTCTGCCTGATTTGCCGATACAGCTTCTGCCCATTTACAATGTCGCCAACCACTTTCATAGCCCGAGTCGGTCCCTCTAGAAAATATGGTGTATCCTTACGTTCGAAGGAATGTATGTTTACGTGCTTGCCCCCGCAGTCATCCTCCTGTACCTCGAATTCTCTGGCTTCATAATAAAAGAAGGTTGGGTATATCCCCTCACCGATAAGCAGAGCCTTATCCATCCCCTGTTGAAGCTTACGTTCAGCCTGGCGCAAAAACACCAGCACATCATCAAACGCTAGTGGTGTTTCTGCCCCTTCAAATCCAAAACGAACCGTTTCGCGATACGCTTCTCTAGCATCCGAAATCCGTGACCAGAAGCTGTAATCCTTGCTTTCATTCCTGTAATCAGCCTCATCAGAATCATGGTAGTATTCCTCCATTGTGAGCCTCAGCTGTTGGATCAACTTAGCAACTTCTCGCGGCAGCCGTAGCACAGAATCACCCGAAAGCTTCACCTGTGCATTTATTAAAAATCTTACGAGTCGCTGTAATTCACACAGTTCACTGAATCCAGAAGCAAACAGCCCCGGAAGTCCGTTCATGGAATCATTCCATCCCGGCTTGCCCGCCTCCATCTCAATTCCCAAGCCCTCCGGGTCCAGCGTGGACAGCTTGATGGCTGCTAATGACAGCAGCTTTTCATATAAATTGGACTTATAAATCTCTCCGCTTCCATGTTCGGTTCGAACCCAATAAACATCGCGATCCCGGGCGTGCAGCTGAGCTTCTTTCTCTTTGCTCTCTACGACCGCCCCGTACTGACGGATACGTCCGTCCTTCATCTGCACGTATTTGTTTCGACGTAGCTGTACCCATGCCGGACTGTCGTAATACATGTACTCTCTGGTCGCGAGCAAGAGTTCCTCTTGTTTGTCCGGATAGATACTTAGATAACTTTCGATTAGATCCATGTTATAAGTCCAATGGTCGATCCAGAAGCCTTCACCAAAATCAGCCTCATAGCATTGCTCGGAATGCTTGAGAGCTTCAGTCACAAACGTCTCAACCGTTTGCTTTAGTGCGATGTTACCATGAATTATATGTTGAATCAGCTCACCCGGGGTGAACGACGATTGGAAAAAAGCACGCAAAGACGAATGATCTGCCACCTCCACCTGTCCCAGCAACGGTTCCAGCTCTCGCACTTGAAAGCTACATCCTTTTACAACAAGCGGATTATACCCGTCCGGCTGAATCAGGCTCATAAACATACGGATATTGAAATCTCCTACGCCGGGGTTAAACCACACATCATTTCTCCGATTCTGGTTCGCATCACGAAAATTACCATTTCCTTGAGAATAGTATCCCGCCTGGAGTTTAAAGAAATTATAGTCCCGTTCCAAATCTCCATGCTTACGCGAAAATACATGATATACAAACGGATGCTCCGTGCCGTTGTCCAGCAACAATGGATAACCACCACGTAACAGGTTATCCAGATAGTTCTGACGGCAGTATTCGTCAAACAACGGAATGGATGTCCGCGTTGCCATTTCATCCGTTAACTCTTCGATCAACGCTTTGGCTTCCTCCGCCTTCCGCTCGATATAAGGCATGGTTGCAATTTCCGTAATTCGTTCATTGATAGATTGAATATCATTCACATGCCCGATGATCGTACAGTGATTTACGGCTGTACCTGCCATCAGTCGAGCCGTATAACCGCTAAACCCACATGGCACTTTATTCGTCGTCACAGGCTGCTGTGAAACCAGGTCTTCGACGCGTGTACGGATAAAGCGATCAGGGAAGGTCAGTGCCGTATTTTCACCAAATATACCGGACGGATCAACAATTGGACTCAATAGCCTGATCTTGCCCTCCTGCTCCACAAAGCTGTACATAAAGTGTCCCGCTTCAATTTGGTGGATCTCACTTGTATCCGCTGTACTTCCACGCACCTTGTAGTAAGGAATGCTGTTCTTCAGATTATACACATCCATCCAGCTTTTCAGTGTATGTCCAAGCTCCTTGTACGCCGCATTGTCAATACCGAAGGGCAGTACGGCAGGCATTCCGTCCAGCACCTCCAGTTCAAGCTCCTGGGCGGAATGATTGACAATCTCAACTTTGCGCACCAACGCAGCGTAGCTTTCATTGGGAAGCGTGAAATATTGCACACGCACCTCCAGCCCTATGTCCGGAATTGAGCTATGTATTTCCAGCATATGACGGGATATCAGCATTTTTTGCTGTTCACGCTCCATAGGACACACAGCCGAAAATGGCTCCGCATAGATCCACTCATTCTGCCTCTTTACCTTTAAAAACGTTCGAAAGCCGTGTATCGGCACGAGACTATAGCTGCGGTTGGCCGGAAAAAACTCCATGATCGCTCCGTTCTTATCCTCTACACCAAAGCTTGCGATTCCTTGTCCACGGTTAACATAATACGTCCACAGCGGAATTCCCTGAACACCAGCAATACCGGGTAGAAAACTGGAAAAGGGCTTGGCTTGCGCAAAATTTTCAATCACAAAACGTCCTTGATCGTCAAAATAATACCGCTGCATCGTGCACCCCTTTTCTTTTAAAACCCGTTATTCGCCATCACTTGCTTGAACCACAGCGCACTTTGTTTGGGTGTCCGTTCCTGGGTGTCGTAATTGATGTGTATAATACCAAAACGTTTGCTGTAGCCCCAGGCCCATTCAAAGTTATCGAGGAATGACCAGACAAAATAGCCCTTAAGCTGACCTCCCTCCCCAATAAAGCGATGGCATACCTTTAAATGTTCCTCAATGTAATGCTGACGCCCAATGTCCTCAATCTTCCCATTTATCAGTTCATCCTTCATCGCTGCTCCGTTTTCCGTAATCAGAATGGGTAAGCCCTTGGTAAAATCCTTCTCAATCCGCGTTAGCAGCTTATAAAAGGATTCAGGGTGAATCTCCCATCCCATATCCGTTACCGGTTCCTCTATCTGAACCTGCTCGACCTGAAGCAACGAAGCGTCTGTAGTCGCTCGAATGATGCTGCGGGCGTAGTAGTTGATGCCCAAAAAATCCCCTGGCTGCTGAATCAGCTCCATATCACCAGGCTGTACAAAATTCAATCCGTTCAGGTACGCCCCGTACCATTCCACCATATCCTCAGGATATTTCCCGTTAAACAACGGCTCGGCAAACCAACGATTAATAAAGCCATCCCGCCGGACGGCAGCGGCTACGTCCTCGGGTCGTTCAGAAGCTGCATCCACATGTTCCATGTTCAGTGTAATGCCGATGTTGCCCGTCAGCCCCTTTTCCTTGTGTAAATTGATGGCGACACCATGACACATCAGAATATGATGGGCAGCAGTAAAGGCTTCCCTCCAGTTCTCATGGCCGGGAGCATGCTCTCCTGTACCATAGCCTAAAATAGAGGCGCA
This sequence comes from Paenibacillus sp. TY11, assembly GCF_059772165.1. NCBI lineage: Bacteria > Bacillati > Bacillota > Bacilli > Caryophanales > Paenibacillaceae > Paenibacillus > Paenibacillus sp. TY11. The sequence goes on from NZ_JCBAIQ010000023.1 coordinate 56,346, forward strand.
ATAGGGCTCATTTATCGTATTCCACCAGCTTATACGCTGTCCAAATCGATCCATGATTACAGAGGCATACGTTTTAAAATGTTGGATAATCTCTCGCTGCGTCCAACCGCCCTCGTCCTCGATCCACTGTGGTAGATCCCAATGATACAACGTCAGCATCGGAATTAGCCCGGCCGACTCAATCTCATCCAGCAGACGCTCATAGAAGAGCAGCCCCTGTTCGTTAATCACGCCGGATGCGGGAATAATGCGCGGCCAGGCCACGGAAAAACGGTAATGTAAAAAGCCAAGCTGCTTCATTAATTGCACATCTTCCTTAAAGCGGTGAAAATGGTCACAAGACACATCTCCGCAGTCCCCTCCTATCACCTTTCCGGGTGCTCGACAGAAAGTATCCCAAATAGAAGGCGTTCTTCCCTCTTCATCCACGCCACCTTCAATTTGATAAGAAGAGGTCGAAGTTCCCCACATAAACGTGGCGGGAAATACAAAGTTATTCTCACTCATACTCGGTATCATCCTTTCAGGAATCAAGACTTCACAGCTCCGGCCATTGCACCGCCGACAATAAAGCGCTGGAGGAAAATATACAAAATAACGAGCGGTAGTGTAACAACCAGGATACCGCAAGCGAGCAGCGGCCAGTTGTTCATGTATTGTCCGTAGAAGGAGAACAATCCCTTGGTCACTGGCTGATACGCGGGATCAGACAAATAAATGGTAGGACCTATAATGTCATTCCATGCTCCAATGGCTGTTAAAATGATGCCTGTTGCCAACACCGGCTTCATCAGCGGTACAAGAATCGTAAACAAATAACGTGAATATCCGCACCCGTCCATGGCAGCCGCTTCATCCAGCTCTCGGGAGACAGACTTGATATACCCCACAAACATTAGGAAAGCGATGCCGGTACCTGTTGTTTTCAGCAAAATAAAACCAAGCTGGGTATTGTAAAGTCCCAGACTATTAATCAGAGCAAATTGCGGAATCAGCGGATTCGGGAGATACATGGATATCAGGAAAAACACATAAAAGAAGGTGCTGAACTTGACGTATCCCCGCGCCAGCGGAAAAGCCGCAAACACGGATATAATCAGTGTTAATAACGTAGATACACCTGTATACAAAATGCTGTTCCACATGTATTGAGAGAAATTCCCTTTTTCCCAAGCATCCATAAAATTCTCCAAGCGCAGACTCTTGGCCAGAGCTACGGGATCCATCAGATACTCACTTTGAGTCTTCATCGATACATTAAAAAGGTAGAAAAGCGGGAATACATACAACGAAAGCATGAGCAGTACGATGATGTAGCTCAGTATTTTGGCTCCTTTGGTACTGCTCATTACATTTCCACCTCTCTTCTACGTAAGTAATACAGGGCAATCATCGATACCGTAAACACGAACACGAACTGGATCATAGCAACTGCGGAAGCAAGGCCGTAATCTGATGTCCCAGAGCCAAAGGCTGTGGCATATACGTCAAACGCAAGTGTCGTCGTGTTGAATTTACCACCTGTCAGCACATAAATAATGTCAAAGGTCTGCAATGCGCCGATAATGGACAGCAGCATATTGACGGTAAAGGACGGTGCAATCATCGGAAAGGTAATATTTTTGAACGCTTTCCATCCAGAGGCACCGTCCATATACCCAGCTTCATATAAGTCACTGGGGATGGATTGCAGTCCGGCTAAGAAAATAGTCATCGAGTAACCCATGTACATCCAAATTTGCACAAAAATAATCAATTCAAATGCAATATCGTAATCCCCGAAGAAGTTGGAGCTGGTTCCAAAAAAGTTCATCAAGGCTTGCGCAGGACCCCCAAGCGGATTGGCAAGCAGCTGCCAGATCAGGCCGGATACCGTTACCCCCAGCACAACAGGCAGGAAAAATACAGAGCGATATAACACATCCCCTTTGAGCTTCTTATTAATAAGGATGGCCATGAACAGCCCCACTGCATTTTGAATCACAACCACCGCTACGGCAAAATATAAGGAACGGCCAATCGAAGCGATGCGATCTCCAGAATCGGAGGAGGTGAAAAAGGTCGTGTAATTCTCGAATCCGATAAAATTCCACGTCTGTCCCGGAACCCCGGTAGCATTTGTAAAGGAAAAAAGTACGGTTACCATAGAGGGTCCAAAACCAAGAAGCAAATAGAGCAGCACCGGAATACTCAGCAAAAGATATGGCATTATCCGGGCAGCACCCTTTCCGAAGGGATACATGGGTCTCACACCTTTTTACATTATTATGGGAGCTTTACAGTTGCCAATTTGTATTCCTGTAAAATCTATGGATTTATTTAGGGGCTGCCGCATCCCAGTCTGCCTGAGATTTCTGGGCAAGCTCCAAAGGCGTCTTTAACGGACCGGCAGGCGCCAAAAATTCCGCATGTACGCTGGCTTCCTTAATGTACTGTCCAACATTCTTACGATTGATAAACAACTGATCCCAAGAGAGCTTGAAGTTTTCCAGTGAAGGCTGGATCTCATTAACAAAATCGCTGCTTATCTTCACATCAGACTGTGTTGGCAAAAATCCAGCAGCGTTCACAAAATCCGTATAGTTCTGCTTCTCGGAGAGCATTTCAAGCCATTTGATCGCATATTCCTTGTTTGGTGACTTTTCCAATACCATCCAGGTCATATCGTACTTGCCTGCAAGGTTTTTATTTTTGGCGGGATCGTTACTGCCTGGAATCGGGAAATAACCAAATTTCAGCTCTGGATTGGCTGTCTGGATCGTAGTTGCATCCCACGTACCATCCGCAATCATAGCTACACGCCCTGAAGCAAACAAACTTGGCAAGGTTCCATAGTCAATCCCCATAAATCCACCAATGGCGTTGTTCATCAAAATTTGTGTTTTTTCCAGCACCTCAAGCTGTACGGGGTCTGTCAGCTTCGTCTTACCTGTCCACAGCCCTTTGATATATTCCAGCTGATCATCATGGATAGAGGCCTGAAGTCCTTGGACAGCAAGGTTAATAGGCCATACATCCTTACCGCCGAAACCTATTGGTTCTACGCCGTTATCCTTGAGCACCTTCATAACATTCACCAGTTCGTCCCATGTCGTGGGCACAGCAAGATTGTATTTTGCAAAAATCTCTTTGTTGTAAAATAGACCTGTCAGTGCCACCTTACCCATATTTACACCGTATACTTTGTCGTTATAGGTCATGGCATTTTTGACATCTGTAGGATTATAGTTTTTCATAAAAGCTTGATCCGACAGATCTGCAATGAGCCCTCCGTCAATCCACTGCTTCCACATCGGATCAGCTGCTCCCTTAGACCATTCCTGCGGAGCGCCTACGAAGCTGAATTTCAGAGGAATAATGTCTGCATCACCGGTTGAACCAGCATTCATACGCGTTTGCATCAGTTGATCATAAGTTGAATCAGCAGGAACCGTCGTATACTCCACCTGAACATCGGGATACTTCTCTTCAAATTTTTCATTAAACTCCTTTATATAGTTGTTAATATTTTCCTGTTGCCAATGAATAATCTTTAATGTGACCTTTTTATCCCCGTTCTGTCCAGCTTCGCTACCTTTGCCGCAAGCGGCCAGCACCACGATTAAAGCGGTTACAATAAGTAAAGAAAAACACTTTTTTAGCATTGCAAAATTCCCCCTGTAATCTTAGAATAAATGCATTTACACTTTACGAAAGCGGTTTAGTTAATTACAGCTACTATTATGTATCGAATAGTCTGTATTTGTAAATAGAGATTTGTAAATTATCAAAAAAAACATAATCCACCGTTAAATTAAACTTATTTCCCCATAATATATTAGGCTACATCCTTTAGGAGCACTGTTGACTCTCTTCTATGAGGTAGCATAGAATACGAGTAATCATTGAATTTAGAACGCAAAGTTAATTTAACTAAATCAGTTTAGTTACGGAGGATTCCATGAATATAAAAACAATAGCCAATATGGCAGGCGTTTCAGTGGCAACGGTTTCGAAAATCATAAACAATTACACGGATATCAGTGAGGAAACCCGGCAGCGGGTGCTTAAAATCATGGAGGAAACAGGCTATAGACCCTCCTCCTCGGCTAAAACGCTTGCTACCAAAAAATCAAATCTGGTAGGCGTTATATTCGCTGGCAAGCTGAATGTCGATTTTAGTCATCCTTTTTTTGTAGATATCATTAATGTCTTCAAAAAACAGATTGGCTTGCTCGGTTACGATCTGCTGTTTTTTTCGAATGAGAAGTTTCTGGATAATGGAGAGGACTATTTGGCTCGTTCGAAATATTTTTCAGTGGACGGGTGCATTATTATTGCTGGTGATGAGGTGGAGAAGAGTGTTTTTGATCTCGACGCCAGCCCCATCCCCTGCATCGGTGTCGATATTGAACTAACCGGAGCCAGTTCCTGCTACATTATGTCCGACAATCAGAAGATCTCAATGAAGGTTGTTGAGCATTTTTACATGAATGGCTACCGCGATATGGGTTTTATAGGTATTGAACGCCCATCCTTGGTTATTAAAGAGAGAGAAGAAGCCTTTATCGCTTCACTAAAACGGTTTAGTCTTGATGTCAGACCTGAATGGATTGTGTATGGTAAGGACTACGCAGCAGAAGATGGATACCAGATTGCGAAGGCGTGGGTACAGCAAGGAAATTTACCAAAAGCTATTTTTGCGGCTACCGACCTGCTTGCCTTTGGTGCCATGCGTGCTTTCAAGGAAAGCGGCTTGAGGGTACCCGAGGATATTGCTGTAGTGGGATGTGATGATATAGAAGCCTGTCGTTATACCGACCCTCCACTGACCACTGTAAAACAAGACAAACAAAAAATAGGCCGTCTAGCCGCTATGGTGCTGTTTGACCTAATGAATAAACAAATGGATACGAAATGTATTAAAGTAGAGCCGGAACTAGTCATTCGTAGCTCCTGCGGAGCCCGGCAAAATTGGAACCATACGCGGGTCAAGGGTTAACACACACCTTAAAAAGGTGACTCCTGATGAATTCAGAAGTCACCTTTTTGCAGTTTAATATCAAGAGACCCTTCGTTTAAGCTATTACTTGTAGGCCATCGTCGCGTTCACGGCCTTTTTCCAGCCTTCATACAGGCTGTCACGTGTTGCATCATCCATAGTAGGGGCAAAAGAACGTTCCACCCTCACCCGCTTACGAAGTTCATCCATACTATCCCAGTATCCAATAGCCAATCCTGCCAGACATGCAGCACCCAGTGCCGTTGTCTCATGGATAACAGGCCGTTCCACCGTAGCATCCAGAATATCGCTCTGGAATTGCATCAGAAAATTGTTCAACACGGCTCCCCCATCCACCCGCAGCGTCTTCACTGCAATACCTGAATCGATCTCCATGGCTGTGAGCACATCCTTGGTCTGATAAGCAAGTGCCTCCAGTGTGGCACGGATAAAATGCTCCTTCGTGGTACCCCGTGTCAGGCCGAACATCGCTCCACGCACCTCACTATCCCAGTAAGGACTGCCCAGTCCGACAAAAGCGGGTACAAGATACACTCCTTCTGTAGAGGAAACACGGGCCGCATAAGGCTCACTGTCCTTCGCTTCACGGAACATGCGCAGCCCGTCTCGTAGCCACTGGATCGCCGACCCCGCTACAAACACACTCCCCTCAAGTGCATATTGCACTTTGCCTTCCTCCAGTCCCCAAGCGATGGTCGTAATCAGGCCGTGCTTGGATTCAACCGGCTGATCCCCCGTATTCATCAGCATGAAGCAGCCTGTGCCGTAAGTGTTTTTGATCATCCCTTTTTCGTAACATGCCTGACCGAACAAGGCTGCCTGCTGGTCACCTGCTGCACCGGCGATCGGTACATTCTGACCAAAGAAATGATAATCCACGGTGTGCGCATATACCTCGGAAGAAGGTCTTACCTCAGGCAGCATGATTTTCGGAACACCAAGAATGTCCAACAGCTCTTCGTCCCACTTTAGCTCATAAATGTTGTACATCAGCGTCCTGGCCGCATTGGAGTAGTCCGTCACATGTGCCGTTCCGCCGGACAGTTTCCAGATCAGCCACGAGTCAATCGTACCGAATAACAAGTCACCTTGTTCCGCCTTTTCCCGCGCACCCTCTACATGATCCAGTATCCACTTTACTTTAGTGCCTGAAAAATACGGGTCGATCAACAGCCCTGTTTTGCTGTGAAACAGCTCCTCATGCCCTTGCTGCTTCAATTCTTCGCAGATATCCGAGGTTTGGCGTGATTGCCATACGAGTACGTTGTACACGGGCAATCCTGTATTTTTGTCCCACACGGCCACCGATTCTCGCTGATTGGTAATGCCGATGGCAGCAATTTGGTTCGCTTTTACACCGGATTCGGAAAGACAGGATGCAATGACTCCCAGAATAGAGCTCCAGATTTCATTCGCATTTTGCTCTACCCAGCCGGGATGAGGAAAATATTGCGGAAATTCCCGTTGAGCCGAGTACACCACATCTCCTTCGCTATTGAACAAAATCGCTCTTGAGCTTGTCGTTCCCTGATCTAGTGATAAAATATATTTTCCCATCGTTCATCTCTCCCCCTGTAAATCATCGTTTTTACGCTGTAAGTTTGTGATCCATTTTATGACTTTTATAAGTACGACTGATACGAAAGGTAATCAAGAGTACAATCACAATGACCCCTAGCAAAATCCAGAAAGTCGGAGTCACAATCCCCTTAAAAACAGCCTGATAAAATAGCCCTGCGAAAGATCCCCCTAATAGCGGTCCTACAATTGGCACCCAGGCATATTTCCAGTTGGATGCTCCCTTACCGGGAATCGGTAATAAATAATGCACCAGACGCGGACCAAAATCTCTCGCTGGATTGATAGCATAGCCCGTCGTGCCTCCAAGGGATAAACCGATACTGACAACCAAAAAACCCACAATCAGCGGTTTCAAGCCCTCTGTAAATGAATTGGCACCAAACGACTGCAAAGCAAGAACAAAGATGAAAGTACCTATCATTTCACTAAGCACGTTGGCAAACGGATGATCAATAGCCGGTCCTGTTGCAAATACACTGAGTTTGGTTGCTGTGTCCTCCGTCTCTTTCCAGTGGGACCAATAATGCAAAACCACGATCGCCGCACCCGCCATGGCCCCAAGAATCTGAGCCACAATATAGCCGGGAACATCCCGCCATGGAAAAACACCCTGAAATGCCAATGCCAGTGTCACTGCCGGATTCAAATGCGCTCCGCTGATTTGACCCACCGCATACACCGCAACAGCAACCGCGAGCCCCCACCCCATTCCGATCACAATCCAGCCGGAAGCGTGGGCAAATGACTTTTTCAGGGACACCCCTGCACACACTCCGCCACCTAGGGCTATAAGGATCATTGTCCCTATGAATTCGGCTGCGTATGGCGACATACAACCTACCTCCTCAATAGATCATCCGATTTTAATCGCTTTCATCGCGCAAAAAAGGAAAAGCCATCACAAACCAACCCCGTGCCTATACCATGGGATGTCTGCGTGGCTCTCTTGTCTCCGTCACGATTATTAACTTAAATTTGATATTATATAAGCATGTAAGCGATGTCAACTGCGGATTTACGTCTTTTCATATCCCAAAATAATCGTTGACCATGTCAGATTCCCCGATTTATGATGTAAAAAAATGGGCAAAAATAAGGATTTCAGGATGGATACGACGCTCCCAAACTCCATGAAGAAGGGAAGAATGTTATGCTGAAATTTCTGCAAAAAATCGGCAAGTCGTTAATGCTTCCAGTAGCCACACTACCCGCCGCAGGGATTTTGCAAGGATTAGCTCTGATTAACTATGAAACGGATATACCGCTGGGTCCCGGAGTTGGTGGATTTCTGAATCATTATGTCACTCCTTTTCTGAACGAGGGGGCGGGTGCCATCTTCGCCAACCTGGCGCTCATTTTCGCCATCGGTGTTGCCATTGGTCTAGCGGGGGACGCGGTAGCCGCACTTTCGGCAGTCATTGCCTACTTAGTGCTGACCCGAATTTTGGCGGCAGTGCCGGGTATATTTGCATATATTCCAGACGACGTTAAGCTGGACATGGGCGTATTGGGTGGTATTTTTATCGGCGGATGGTCTGCTTTTCTGTTCAAAAAATATCACAATATTCAACTCCCGGATTGGCTTGGCTTCTTCTCAGGCAAACGTTTTGTCCCTATGATTACCGCCTTCACGACCATGATTCTGGCCATTCTGCTCGGTATGATCTGGAGTCCGATACAAGATGGGATTGCAGCTTTCGGCAACTGGATTGTCGGCTTTGGTGGAATTGGGTCGATGGTATTCATGGTTGCGAATCGGCTGCTGATCCCGCTCGGTTTGCATCATGTGTTGAACTCGATCGCGTGGTTTCAAATTGGTGACTACACCAATGCTGCAGGTGAGGTTGTTCATGGTGACCTGACGCGTTTCTTCGCAGGCGATAAATCGGCAGGTATGTTCATGTCCGGCTTCTTCCCCATTATGATGTTCGCTCTGCCGGCAGCGGCCCTCGCATTCATTCATACAGCCAAACCGGAAAAACGTAAAGCAGTCGCTTCCATCTTCATCGGTTCTGCGGTGGCATCATTCCTGACTGGAATTACCGAACCCCTCGAATTTTCATTTATGTTCATTGCACCATTGCTTTACGGCGTTCATGCTCTGCTGACAGGTCTGAGTGGCCTAGTCGTGTATCTCCTGGATGTCAAACTCGGTTTTTCTTTTTCAGCAGGACTCATTGACTATCTGGTCAATATGAAGCTCTCCACCCACCCATTGCGAATGATCCCAGTCGGGCTTGCCTTTGCCGTCGTATATTACTTCCTGTTCCGATTCATCATTCTCAAATTCAACCTAAAAACTCCCGGACGTGAAGACGATGTAGAAGACAGTCTCCTGTCTGACGCTAACGAATCCGTACCCAATAAAAAGGCAAGTACCACATCCGACACTCAGTTCAGTCAGGCAGACAAGGTACTAACCTACCTCGGCGGTTCAGACAATATCCAAAGCATTGATGCCTGCATCACACGGCTGCGTCTCGTCGTCAAAGACGACAAAGCGGTTAACGATCAAGCTCTCAAGCAGCTTGGAGCGTCGGGAATCATCAGGCTTGGTAAAGGTACGGTACAGGTTATTTTCGGTACTCGGTCCGAAATTCTGAAAGATGAAATACAGCGGTTGATGTAAGTAAAAGGGTATCTCTTCAATCATCGAGATACCCTTTATGATTGCCGTCAATCTGCCAATAACTTGGATACACCTAAATTAAGGTGTCATATACACGTTGTTACATGTATTATTTTCCTTTAAGCACTTATCTTAGTGATTGGTGCTGTGCGCTCTTTTTTGTTTTAAGAATAACCGTTCACGACATACTTTTACCTTTATCTGCGCAAAGGCATAGACGACGCCGAAGGAGCAGGCCACAGTCGTCAGATAAACCAAAAGCAGCGCCATAAATAAAGGAAGCTGACTTATCAAGTCACCGAACAAGCGCAGCACGATGACCAGAATGAATACGTTCGCTGTAAAGGCCCGGTACGCGTAAGTCGAGAACCATTTGTAATAGGGAAGTGAACGGGAATTCACGCTGATCAAATGCCTTGCCAGCATGTAAATCAGGAAAATCACTACCAAACTGTACAAGGTCATGGACGGCTTCAGATAAATCAGATTGCCAAATGACATATCCTCGAATCCAAAGCTGAAAAATTCGCGATTTGTCCAAATGAGAATAAGCAGCATTACCGGAATGAGTATGAACTGAATCCGTCGAAGCACCCCGTCGAATTGTTCCTTATATACCCAAGCGATTCCGCCTAGTAGAGCATAAATAAAATAACTGACGAAAAAGCGGTCAAGGTATAGCAGACTGGTCGCATAAGGACCTTGGAATACAAAGGTATAATACATCCATACCCAGGCTCCGAAGATCATGAAGCTCACAATAAGCAGCGGAATGACCCGCAAAGGCTTAGCCAGATACTTGTAGCAGACGAAAATAATGACTGGCATCAGCAATTGAAATTGCAACATCATCACCGTGTACCAATACTGCGGTGATGAATTACCGAGCACATAAGACTCAATGAGCGTCCAAAACGAAGTAACGGGTTGATTAACCTGTATGTCCGGGAAGAAGAGCAAGCTGGCTGACGCCCATAGAAAATAAGGAATCACGAGCTCGCTGAATTTTTCCTTGTAAAAATGAGATACCTTGGTATGCTGATTATTCTTCACCATTCCATACACGATGGCAAAAATAAAGACTGGTGCGGTATATTTCACTAAATTATAAATAACGCCTAGTAAGGCCAGATCCGCGTTATTATGGGCATACTTCAGTAACATTCCCAGAACGCTTTGCAGGATGGCTCCGCTGACGGCAAACACCTTTAAGATGTCACTTTCATTAATATTAACTTTTTGGCCTGTAGTGTTTTCCATAATACGCACTTCCCCTTTGAGAGCAGATGTTTGCATACGTCAAATGGTCGTGCATTCCTCCCTTTTGCCGTTGGTATAGTACATCCATCATTGCCAAGGATTGCGGACGAGCTTCGGACCTGAAGAAGTTCGCAGCACCACGGTGCTGGTCCGTCTCTCAAGGATTTCGCGCAGGACGTAGGCGCCGCCCTTCACCTCCAATTGAATATCGATTCGAACATCCAACTGCTCCAGCTTGCGCAAGAGGCCTTCAGCTGTAGAATAATCAATAGTCTCAGAACCATCTATTACGAGATCAAGATCACTGGTTGCCTTCACAGCGGGGTATCCTGTCGCTATTTCGAATCCCGCACTTCCCGCTGGCCCCCAGCGCCAATCCGCCATCATTTCTGCTAACAAGTCCATCAACTGAAGAACAGGCTGCTGCCGTCTCTCTGTAGACAAGGAGTTCCACATCTGACGTTTCACTATCGCATAGGGAGACACGATCTGGCACACCCCCTTCGGGTCCAGGAATGCAGCTTCCCGTTGATTTCGTTCCTGTCCGCGTACTCCGACGGGAATACAACCATCCGCCGACGGATCAGCTCGGCGAACGACCACAAAGGGGGTCCGCCTCAGCGAGGCGGTTACCCACTCCTTGTCTTCATTTAAGGAGAGATATTTCAAATTGGACACTTCAATCAGATCATGTGGACTGATTACCATTGCTCCAAAAGCGCATCTCGAACGCTACGGGTTGCAGTCCGCCCGCCCGCCATAGCTTCTTTGGTCTGCAATCGGAAGCTAAGGTCACGGGGCGCTCCTTTCGTACTCTCGATAGCCTCGGAAATGGTCCTTTCCACGATGCCTACATCACTGCTCTGTGGATCGTCTGCATGGATACCGCTCAGCATCTGATATAATGCTCCCAGAGTACTGTAGCTACGAACGTCGTAGGCCATAGCTGGAACTTTCTTGGTAGCTTCATCAAGCTCGGCAATCGTCCGCTTGGTAATTCGAGCAGCAGAAGCCTTGGACATGGCCTGAATATTGACCTTGCTGTCATCCAGTGCGATCAAACGATTCGATTGCAGCCCATGCGCAAGGAAGCCTCCGGAAATCGCGTTACCGACGATCACACCGATGACCGGATGACCTTCTAATCTAGCGGTTGCGTAAGCATCTGCACTTGCAGCGAGGGCAAGGCTGATACCGACCATTTCTTCCTTATAGCCATAGGCTTGACTCGGTACATCGATGATGGCAATGATCGGACGTTTGGTTTCTTTTTTCTCATCTTGACGGATTGCGTCCCTAATGATTTGAGCCACCGTCCAGCCTTCAAGCATACCAACCTCGCCGTTTCTGACACGCGGGAATCGGTTGGAGGCATCCGGAACAATGGCGACATATCTGCACAATTGCCCGTTCTTTTCCACGTCGGCCGCAAGTACTGAAGGAACATCGCTGACCGGGTGAGCAATGCCCGTCAAGCGGGAGAACCAGCGATAACCTCTACTGTCCGAAATGTCGGTCGCGCCCTCTTTTGCCAGCGGGACAGGCTGCTTCACAGGCTGCATCTGCTTGTAAAATTCGCGATAACGCTCAGGTGTCCAAGGTTCTGTAGGATCAAGATTGCTTAACAGGGTCAGATAGAAATCGATTTGCTCTGTTTTAGCAGGCTTCGCCAGTGCCTTGAGCGCAGTATCAATCGCTTCGATAACTGCATCCGTCGTATCTTCCACCATTTCGTCAATCAATCCGGTTTGGAAGCGCTGGTTGGCTCCGATTGTGTTCCAAATCAAGGCTTTGTCGCTTGAATCGAACTCCATAACCCCTGCTTCCTGCTCAATGACCTCCGGCCCGTTCAGACCGAGGCGCGCTTTCTTCGTAGCAATCAGAGTGGTAAACAATTCTGCAGTAATGGACATTCCCCCAAATGCCCCTACACGGCCCGGGATCAGTCCGATAACAGGAACGTATTTACGCAGAGCAACGATCTGGGTGGCAATCTCCGAAATCGACAACAACCCATAATTCGCTTCCTGTAGCCGAACGCCTCCTGTATCGAAGATCATGATGGGATATAGTTTGTTTCCTCTCTCATTCTCTTCCAGTGCCAGTTCGAGTGCTCCGGAAATTTTGGCCCCGCTGACTTCTCCAATCCCCCCTCCTTGAAAAGCGCCTTCCATCGAAATGATCAAGACCTTCTGTTTGTGTATTTCGCCAAGAGCCAGAATGATCCCGTCATCGCTCTGAGGAACAATGCCTTGCGGCTCTAAGTGAGGGGATTGGATTTTGTCCAACGGCCCAAGTATCTCACGGAAAGTCCCTTCGTCCAGCAACGCTTTGGCTCTCTCGCGTCCATTCAGCTCCACAAAACTATTCTGCATAGTCTAGCACCTCCAGCAATTGCGTAAATCTAAGCATTACTACACCCGGAGTAGCTCCGAAGTCATGAACTGTAATATTGGCAGTAATCGGATAACGGTTAAAAAAACGGATCAGAACATTCTCCCATACTTGTCCAAATCCTTCACTGCCTGTTAAAATGCTGACGTTGGTGGTCTGGTCTTCCACAGGCTCTACAATAATCTCCAAATCCCCCGAACCGACAACACCGATATGTGCCGGCTTACGGATGGACTTCGTAGTCTGGTATTGAAACTGTAATTTTTCCATCCTTCAGAAACACCTCCAATTAAAAGTATCAATCGATAAGAAATAATGTGGCAGCTAGCAGGTCGGCACTGCCTCCGGGCGAGAGTTGTCTAACATTGCAATACTCGGACAAGCGGTAGAGCAGCTTTCTGCCAGACTGGGTTCTTAATCCGTCTGCTGCAAGGAACGCTGCGGACATTCTCTGAATCGCCAGCAGATCCGTCAACTGACCGCGGTGCAGGATGCAGGTATCATCCACACTTGCCATCAAGGCCAATAAAGCTTCTATGCGTGCTTCCACCTCTGTCTTCCCACAAGCCCTGGCGCGCAGCAAAGCAGGCAAAGCTTCGTCCCGGATGTGTGGAAAGCCTAGCTTCGCTTCTTCCTCTGCCCCCACTACCGCGTATCTCTTCTTAACCGATTGTCCATTCGTCTGCTGCACCGGGCGATACCGGTCATGGAACGATGCGATTCTTCCTGCAATACTCATAATCTGATGTGGATCCCGTTCCCTTGGAAAGGCTGCCCGTGCACTGGTTAAAAGGCCAAGGGCCCAAATGGCACCCTTATGTGTATTGATACCGTTCGTTGCACTGAGCATCACCTTCTCGCCTTCCCGCCCGATTAGAGCTATCTTTTCGCGCAAAGTCTGGTCCACCGGGTGAAGGTATGACACAATGGCTATTTCCCGAAACGTATTCTCCAATACTCTCGCGGATGCAAGCATTAGCTCGATGGACATATCTGTATGAGAGCCATTGTCTCTGGCATCGACAAGTCCAGGCTTGGGCGTAAGAAGAGCCTCTTCCATCAGTGCCTTTACAGCTTTGGCAGCCAGAGAAGCCGCGAAAGCTGTATGCTTCATCATGAGCATGGCTTTAAGACCAGCTCCGGAATTTAGCCGGCGGATCATACAATCCGTCTGACCAATCTACGAGGTCGTTGATCGTCTGTGCTGCCAGCAGCGAGCGTTTGGCTTGTCTGCGCATGATCCCAAGATCCTCCGGATAGGCCACGATCCCTCTGTCACGCAGCAGGCTTACATCGCTCTCATTGCTTTCCATCCCTAAAGGCGTTACGCCTCCGATTGCCGCGAGCGCCTTCTTTCTCTCCTCTATGCTGTCCGTCTTGTAGAGGTATGCGATGCCTTCCTCGGTGAGGACGTGGGTGACATCATCCCCGTAAATCATGACCGGCGTAATGGCGAGTCCAGATTCATCCTTCACCTTGACGGCATCTAGCGAATCCACAAATACTGGCTTTTTGTTGGCACCGTATGTTTCAACCATCTGCACGACCAATTTCCGGCCTTTGGAGAGTTCCGTCGGACGCTCGATCATGTCAAGCCAGGCAGGAGTCGCATGTCGCCGTCCCCGAGGATCATGCCCCATATTCGGTGCTCCTCCAAAACCGGACAGTCTGCCGGAAGTAACGGTAGACGAATTGCCCGCGCAGTCCATTTGTAACGTTGATCCGATAAACATATCTACAGCGAATTGGCCTGCAACCTGACACATCGCGCGGTTGGAGCGCATAGATCCGTCCTTGCCGACGAAGAACACATCTGAACGAGCCGCAATGTATTTCTCCATACCGACCTCGCCTCCAAAGCTGTGAATGCTTTCGACCCAGCCGGATTCGATCGCCGGAATCAAAGTCGGATGCGGATTCAGAGCCCAGTGCTTGGCAATCTTTCCTTTCAGGCCGAGCTGCTCACCATAGGTCGGCAGCAGAAGCTCAATCGCTGCAGTATTAAAGCCGATGCCGTGATTAAGCGACTGCACCTGATGTTTTCCATAAATGCCCTTGATCGCCATCATGCCCATCAGGATTTGCAGTTCAGTAATATTCTGCGGATCACGGGTGAACAGTGCTTCCAGTGCGTACGGTTTGTCGGCTTGTACAATGACGTCGACCCAGGAGGCTGGAATATCGGTTCTCGGCAGCTCGTCCACGATTTCGTTGACCTGCACGATCACGATCCCATCCTTGAAAGCGGCCGCTTCCACGATCGTCGGAGTTTCTTCTGTATTGTTTCCGGTATACAGATTGCCCTCGCGATCTGATTTGTCTGCCGCTACCAGCACCACATCTGGAATAAGGTCAATAAAGAGACGTCCGAACAATTCCAAATACGTATGGATGTCACCGAGCTTAAGCGTCCCGTCATCAATCATTTGCGCAACACGCAGGCTTTGGGATCCACTGTAGGAGAAGTCCAGCTTCCCGGCGATGCCTTTCTCGAAAATATCCAAATGTTCGGGTCTTGAAATGCTGGACATAATCATATGCAGATCATGTACCTTGCCAGGATCGACTTCCAGCAACTTTTGGGAAAGGAAGGACGCTTGCTTCTGGTTATCTCCTTCCAGGACGACCTTCGCGCCTGGCTCGATTAGCGCCTCCATCAGGTCGACGATTCGGGAGGAGTCGATGTATTTTCCGTCCAGCCACTTTTCCACCTTTCCTAACTTTTCCTGCTTTTTATCACGTTTTTGTGACCAGGATCGCAGTACTTTATTCATTCTTCTTGCTCCTTCCATTTTCTAATCAGATACTGAGTCGCTTCCAGACCGATCTCGTCCACGGCGATTTGCCGGGTATCCTTGTGGGCTTGCTTGACAAGTCTGGAAAGAGTATGACCCGGCGGCATCTCGATGAAACAGTCAGCTCCCGATTCGACGCAGACAGCCGCCATATCCATCCACCGAACGGGATATGCTACGTTTAGTGCAAGGTCCTCCGCGATTTTTTCCTTGGCTGTCGTCTTTCTGCCCGTATGATTCACCAAATATGGTATTTGAGCGTCCCGCAAAGAAAAAGTGTGTATTTTCAGCAATAGCTTATTGGCTACCTCTGACATCAGCGGGGAGTGTGAAGGAATCGGAACCTTCAGAAGCGCCGTTTTAGCGGTCCCAAGCTCTTTCACATGCATAAATGCTTTATTTAACCCTACCAATGATCCGGATACGACGATTTGCTGCTCTGCGTTTATATTCGAGAGGTAGACTGGCGTCGCCTCACTATGGGAGAGAAGCACGGCTTGTTGAACCTCGGCCTGCGTAAGCCCAATAATCACACCCATTCCATAGCCTTCAGGAAAGGTTTCTTCCATCAACCGGGCACGGAGCCATACGATCCGAAGCGCATCCTCGAACGAGAGAACTCCCGCGATGACCGCCGCAGGAAATGCACCAATGGAATGCCCTGCCACGAATTGGGGCCGGATACCCTGCTCGATCAACCGGTAGGCTATTGCCGTCTCCTTAACGAAGAGTGCCATCTGAATCCAGACCGTTGAGCCCATAGCCTCCTCATCATCACGCAGTTCAGTTCCGATGATACTTGTTGCCTTTTTCACATACTCGGGTACATCTTGGAGCATTCCAGGAACCTGTGACCCCTGGCCGGGAAATGTAAAAACGATGTTCAGAATCTCACCACCTTTAGCGGATTCATTTTCTTTACATTGTTAATTGTAAGAAGTGAGTAAATACCTGTAAAATATATATATTCACATATGATCGATAACCTAGTGGTTATAAAGGAGATTTTTCACTATGGATTATTTGCAGCTTAAGTATTTTCAAGTGACCTCGAAGTATGAGCATGTCACACGTGCCGCGAACGAGTTGTTTATCTCACAGCCTGCCTTAAGTAAAATGATTAGAAACCTGGAGACGGAATTGGGTGTGCAGCTATTTGACCGCGAAGGAAAACATATCGTGCTGAATGAATATGGCAAGAAGTTCCTGAAAAGAGTGAACCAGTCGCTATCAGCGCTAGAGCAAGGCGTATCCGAAGTCAAAGAAATGAAGAACGAAAAGGTAGAGGTCATCACGTTATACGTCGCTGTCGGCTCTATGCTATTGCCCAACCTTGTCGGCAAGTTTCGCGATCTCTATCCTCAAATTAGATTCAACCTGACCCAGCACCCTGCGAAGATGAAGAAAGGACCGGCGTACGATTTTGCGATTACGTCCGAAGAGTTGGCGGACAACGAGCATGCGATCCTGCTGGAGGAGGAAATTTTGCTTGGCGTACCAAAATCTCACCCTCTGAGCATTCAGGACACCGTATTCCTGAAAGATCTAGAGCATGAGAAGTTTATCAGCCTAACACCTGGTAATTCGCTTAGGAAAACAACGGACCTCTTTTTTACTCACATCCCTTTTGAACCGAACATCGTCTTTGAAAGTGATGATCCGGCTACGGTAAGAGGGTTGATTCAAACAGGACTTGGCATTTCCTTTATTCCTTCTATCCTGTGGAGGAACGTCGTAACCGAAGACATCAAGCTGCTTCAAATCAGGGAGCCTCGATGTATGCGAACAATCTATCTGTCCTATCCTACTGGGGAACTGCACACCGATATAGAGAAATCGTTCTTCGAATTCATCATTAGATTTTTCCAAGATATTGCTCAGCATTGACGATTTAGATACCTTTTGACATAATATCTGCCTTATTGTTTTATCATTCTTCGGATTAGTAAGATCAATATCTTTAGAGTATTTAATTTCTATACATGCTTCGTTTCAATTTTTCTGTTTTTGGTTAAGTCAATGCACATAAATGGGTAACAGCTTCATATGATGGAGCTAAACCATTTATAACTAGTTCAGCAGGCAGATTATCTCAGACAGCAAGGAGGGAAATGATGTGAAGACAGTGCGTTGGCTGGTATTATGTCTTGCTTTTCTCACTATGTTTTGTGCTTGTAGTAGACCCCTGTCCTCTGAAAGTCAATCATCTGAAACTAATTTGTTGAACGAAAAAAAGATAACGCTTACATTGTGGTACTGGAACCGTTCTATTGACGATGAACTACTCGCCCAGGCGGAAAAACAGTTTCCCGACATTGAATTAAAAACCCAAAAAATAGGCGGTGACTTCAAAGCCAAACTGAAGACGACGCTCGCAGCTCGTTCCGGTGAACCGGACATCGTTGCTCTGAACGACTGGATGGTGGAGCTGTTTCCCAGTGCGGATCGTTTTTATGATTTAAGGGAACTCGGAGCAGACCGCTTGAAGGATCAATATTTGGAATGGAAATGGAATCAGGGTATCACTCCTGATGGGAAAATGATTGCTTTTCCCATGGATACAGGTCCTACCGCCCTCTTCTATCGAAGTGATTTGTTTGAACAAGCAGGCTTGCCTAGTGATCCTGAAAAGGTCAGTGCCTCCATCCGCACATGGGATGATTACATGGCGGCCGGAGAACAACTTCAGCAGAAATTCGGAAGCCGTTCGTTTTTGGCTGACAATATTGTAAACGTTTACAATCAGATACTCGCCCAACATACGAACCTTTACTTCAAGCCGGATGGAAGCTACATCGGCAATCAATCTCCTGACATCCATCTGGGCTGGAATACCGCTGTGGATTTCCACAGGAAGCATCTGCTCGCCAATGCGGATGGCTGGACTCCCGAATGGAACGCTTCGGTCAATAACGGCAAAATAGCCTCTTTTGTAGGGGCAGTCTGGATGAAGCAAGTTCTCACGGAGGCCGCACCGGATACAGCGGGCAAATGGAGAGTCGCCCGTGCTCCTGGAGGGGACGGTAATCTGGGTGGATCTTTCATTTCTATCCTCAAATCCAGCAAACATCCCAAAGAAGCCTTTGAAGTCCTGACCTGGCTGCAAAACCCGGAACACCAGCTGGATGCCTACCATAAAATCGGGCTGTTCCCGTCCACTCCCGGCGTCTATGACGATCCTGTCATGGAAACACCCGAGCCTTTCTTTGGTGGTCAGGCCACCGGACTGATCTTTGCCGCCTCCGCACGTAATGTCAAAAGCAGCTATTTCGGCGAGCGCTATCCTGTCATCCACGGCATTGTGACCCGTCGCCTTTCCAATGTCGCCAAGCAGGATGCTAATCCCGATGCACTATGGACGGAAACGATGCAACGAATTGAACGGGAATTACAGCGGTAAAAAACAAAATTCAAAAAAGGCGTGTGGACCATATGCTGAGAGAAATCTGGAAGCACCGTGCTGTTTATGCTGCGATCTCGCCGTTTTATCTGCTGTTTGGCATCTTTGGATTGTTTCCGATTGGTTTTTCATTATACCTGGCGTTTCACAAATGGGACGGGATCGGAGTCATGACCTACAACGGCTGGGGCAACTTTCGATATCTTGTGACAGATAACGAATTTTGGCAGGCTGTAGGCAACACCTTTGTGATCTGGGTGTATTCAACGATTCCGATGCTATTCTTCGCACTGATTATTGCATTTCTGCTTTATGCACCTTTTGTGAAAATGCGCACCTTATGGCGAGTTGGATTCTTTTTGCCGAACGTGACATCCATTGTGGCTGTCGCCATCATATTTGGTGCCTTATTTGCCAACAATTTCGGATTTCTCAACTACCTTCTGCAACTCTTGGGGTTGCCGATGGTTCAATGGCTGAATGTGCCATGGGGTATCCAAATTGCCATTTCTTCTATGGTCGTATGGAGATGGATGGGCTATAACGCAATCATCTATCTGGCTGGACTCCAGAGTATTCCGCATGTGCTGTATGAGGCTGCGAAAATGGATGGGGCAACCGGAGCGCAAGCTTTTTTCCGCATCACCATCCCCATGCTGCGCCCAGTCATTCTGTTTACGGTGATTACGTCCACCATCGGTGGTATGCAGCTCTTCACAGAGCCACAGGTTCTGGTAGGTAATGACGGCGGTTCCGGGGCAAGTGGCATGACCATCGTTTTATACCTGTACCGCGAGTCGTTCATTAACAACTATTTTGGATATGGTGCAGCCGTCGGGTGGGGCATGTTCCTCATCATTGCTCTATTCTCCATCATAAACTGGAAACTCGTTCAAGGTAAAAAATAATGATGGGAAGGAGTTTTACATCATGATGCAGACACGTGCAAAATCCGTTATTTTATATGCCGGACTGTTGGTGGGAATCATCCTGTCGATGTTTCCGTTTTACTGGCTGATCGTCATGGCGACCCGTACAACTTCAGACATCTATCGTTTTCCGCCGCAGTTGTGGTTCGGAAGCCATTTCTTGGATAATGTAACGAGGGTATTGCAGCAGATTGATTTTGCCGGAGCCTTTTTTAATACCCTTTTTGTAGCCGGTTCCGTTACCCTATTGGTGCTGTTTTTCGATTCACTGGCCGGTTTTGCATTCGCCAAGTTTGATTTCCCAGGCAAAAAAGTGCTATTTATTATTCTGCTAGCAACGATGATGGTCCCTTCACAACTCTCGCTTGTCCCCTCCTTTGTCATGATGGCCTCCTTTGGATGGGTAGGTACGTTCAAAGCGCTCATCATCCCAGGTATGGTAAATGCCTTCGGCATTTTCTGGA
Source organism: Paenibacillus sp. TY11 (assembly GCF_059772165.1). NCBI lineage: Bacteria > Bacillati > Bacillota > Bacilli > Caryophanales > Paenibacillaceae > Paenibacillus > Paenibacillus sp. TY11. The sequence goes on from NZ_JCBAIQ010000023.1 coordinate 76,800, forward strand.
TTCGTCAATATGCAGAAGAATCCATTCCAAAGGAGCTGCTGGATGCGGGGCGGATGGATGGATGCAGCTTTTTTCGGCTGTACTGGAATGTAGCACTACCGATTCTACGTCCTGCGTTCGCTTTTCTCGGCGCGTTTACCTTTATAGGAGCCTGGAATGATTACTTATGGCCATTAATCGTCTTAACGGATGAGCGCAAATTCACGCTCCAGATTGCACTGTCCCAGTTGAACGGGATTTACAATACGGATTATGCGATGGTCATTGCTGGCACCCTGCTGGCTGTACTGCCCCTTATTATTTTGTTTCTTTTCATTAGCCGCCAGTTTATTTCCGATCTTGCCGCCGGAGCGATCAAAGATTAGATTTACTTGATTTCCCTTATTCATTTCATGTATAATGGTTAATCGTCATTTCAAATAGCTTACATGACAAAGTCAGGTATCCAATGGACTAGTCAAGATAAGAGATTACGATTTGAACATGAACTATGAACCGAGGGGAACTTTCCGGATGAACAAATTCACATATTATAACCCCACCAAATTAATTTTTGGAGACAATCAAATTGAAGAACTGCAGCAGGAGCTGCTGAATTACGGCAAAAACATTTTGCTGGTATACGGAGGCGGAAGTGTCAAACGAAATGGTCTGTATGACCAGGTATTAAACGCGTTAGAGCCGCTACATCTCAACATTTATGAACTGTCCGGCGTCGAACCAAATCCGCGCCTGTCCACCGTTAAAAAGGGCATCGACATTTGCCGAAACGAAAAGATCGACTTCCTGCTTGCGGTAGGCGGCGGAAGCGTCATTGATTGCACCAAAGCCATCGCAGCAGGGGCTGAATATGACGGCGATGTGTGGGATATTATCAACAAAAAGCACATGCCGACCCAGGCTCTGCCATTCGGTACCCTCCTCACACTCGCCGCCACCGGTTCAGAAATGAATCCAGATTCTGTTATCACCAACTGGGAAACGAACGAAAAATACGTATGGGGCAGCGCGGTGACTCATCCGAAATTCTCGATTTTGGACCCGAAAAACACCTTCTCTGTACCACGGGATCAGACCGTTTACGGCATGGTGGACATGATGAGTCACGTGTTTGAACAGTATTTTCATAATGTCAAAAATACACCGTTGCAGGATCGTATGTGCTTTTCCGTGCTGCAAACCGTGATCGAAACTGCACCTAAGCTGCTGGAGGATTTGCACAACTACGAGCATCGTGAAACGATTTTATATGCTGGAACAATTGCCTTAAACGGAACACTGCAAATGGGCTACTTCGGGGACTGGGCTTCGCATACGATTGAACATGCATTATCCGCTGTATATGATATCCCTCATGCTGGGGGTCTAGCGATCCTGTTTCCCAACTGGATGAGACATACGGTGGATCAGGATGCTGCACGCATGAAGCGGCTGATGCTCAGCATGTTTGACTTGGACACCGTAGGTAAAACAGATAGAGAAATCGCCTTGGAAGGTATTGACCGTCTTAGTGCATTCTGGACAAGTCTCGGTGCCCCTTCCACACTGGCCGATTACAATATTAATGATGAACAATTGGAAAAAATCGCAAACATTGCAGCCCGTGAAATGGAATACGGAGGCTTCGGTAATTATAAAAAGCTGAATCAGGAAGATATTTTAGCTATTTTGCATGCATCGTTATAATATTTAAAAGGGAGTGTCCTCAAGCCTGTGATGGCTGAAGGCACTCCCTTTTGAATGTTATGGCTTTCAATTTTTATAAATTGGCCGTTTGTCCTTTTTCTTCTACTTGGATAGCAGCCCCTACATTGGCACCTGCAAGAATGCCCTTTTTCTTATTAGGATACAGAGAATCCATATAGGTTCGGGTTTCTGCAACTACAATTCCCGACAAGCCGAGCAGTGCAATCAGGTTCGGGAAAGCCATCATTGCGTTAAAGATATCTGCCAGCAGCCAAATCGCATCCAGTTTAATGAACGCGCCCCCGGCAACCAGTACGATGAACAGATAACGGTATGGCTTAATCCACTTGACCCCAAGCAAATATTCAACGCAGCGTTCCCCGTAATAGTTCCAGCCAAGCATGGTGGTGAACGCGAACATAATCAGAATGATCGTGAGCAGTTCTGCCCCCAGCGGAAATGCACTGGAAAATGCTTGCTGAGTCATCAATCCCGCATCCGTAGGACCGCTCCATACACCGCTAACGAGTAGCGTCAATCCGGTCATCACACAAATAACCATGGTATCAATAAAGACGCCTGTCATGGAAATCAACCCTTGCTCCGCAGGCCATTTGGTTTTGGCAGCTGCGGCTGCAATCGGTGCGCTTCCCAATCCGGCCTCATTGGCAAAAATACCTCTGGCTACCCCGCTGCGCATCGCCAGCATAATCGTAGCTCCGGCAAATCCGCCCGTTGCAGATGTAGTCGAAAATGCTGAATGGAGCACAAGCGCGATTGCGGCAGGAAGCTGGTCAGCAAACCGAATCAGTACAATGATACAGATCAGCACGTACAAGCCTGTTTTAAAAGGAACGACCTTCGTCGATACCTTGGCAATGCTTTTGAGTCCTCCAATGGTGACAAGTCCTGTAAGGATAGCAATAATCAGTGCCGTTACAATGGGCGGAACGCCAAAACTGTTTTCAGTCGAAGATACAATCGCTTTGACCTGTGGAAACGTTCCAATCCCGAACAACGCTACCAGCATGCCCGAAAAAGCAAACAGCATCGCCAGCGGTTTAAAACGGCGCCCAAGACCTTTCTCAATATAATACATCGGGCCGCCGGAAAATTGTCCATTCCGATCCTTCACCCGGTATTTTACGGCAAGTACACCTTCCGCATATTTCGTCGCCATCCCAAAAAAGGCTGCAACGACCATCCAGAACAAGGCACCCGGCCCGCCCAGCTTAATGGCTGTCGCTACGCCGACAATACTTCCTGTGCCAACTGTAGCCGCCAACGCCGTACTCAAAGCCGCAAAACTACTTACATCCCCGCTGCCTTCATTCGGGGCCTTACCGATCAGCTTGATCGCCAGGGGCAGGCGGAATACCTGCAACACTTTCAAACGTATGGTCAGCCACAACCCCGTTCCCATGACAAGAATGATGAGGGGCGCCCCCCATATCCAACTGCTAATCGCTTCTAACACATGTACCAAATTCATTTCAACCCGCTCCTCCAGCATAATAAAAAACAAAAAAGAGTCAAATCCGCTGATTCGACTCCTGGAGAGGTTAAAGGCACGAAAAAATACAACCATCTTGTGCAGGTTTCTACCTCTAATAGCTTATAAAAGCCTAGGGCATTCCCTGTCACAGGTTATTCGCGTCTCTGTCCTTTTGCCTGAGAGTTTAAGCAGATGTTCTCTGCGGTGCACCTTCGGCGCCCAATTAAGGGTCTCTCCAGAGTTCTGTCCGTTTACGGTCCCGCTTGTTGCTGTAATCAGCCCAAGCACCTGAGAGTTTTGCCCCTTCGGTCGGAACTTTCGTTCCATCTCCCGCAAACATCAACCAGACATATGAAATTTTTATTCATTATACAGAAAACTTTCAGTTTATTACAAGTGAAAAATTTGTGAAGACCGCTGAGATATCATAATGTGTCTATCAAAAAAGCGGGTATAGCAGATTTTCATCCTTAGGATGTCCCCTGCTATACCCGCCCAAGACGATATAGAGTGAAGCAGATTTACAATTCTTCACCATTGGTTGCAATTACATTTTTATACCAGTTAAATGAGTCCTTTTTGGAGCGTTGGAGCGTTCCGTTACCGTCATCATCCAGATCGACGTAAATAAATCCGTAGCGCTTGGACATTTCGGAAGTAGACATGCTCACAAGGTCGATAGGGCCCCAGCTGGTGTAACCAAGCAGATCAACACCGTCGGTAATCGCTTCCTTCATTTGAACAATATGCTGACGCAAGTAATCAATACGATATGTGTCATGCACAGAACCGTCCTCTTCTACTTTATCATAAGCACCTAAGCCATTTTCCACGATGAACAGCGGCTTTTGGTATCGGTCATATAACGTGTTCAGCGTAACACGCAGGCCGATCGGATCAATTTGCCATCCCCAGTCGGAGGACTGTAAATATGGATTTTTCACGCCGCCAATCAGGTTTCCTGCTGCTTTCTCACCTTCTGGACCTGCAGAAACGGTCAAGGTCATGTAGTAGCTGAAAGAGATATAATCGACCGTGTTATTTTTCAAAATTTCCGCATCGCCTGGTTCTGTGTGTATAACAACATTATTTTCTTCAAAATAACGATTCATGTAGTTGGAATATTCCCCACGGGCATGCACATCTGTAAAAAACAGATTCATCTGGTTTTCATGCTGACTTTTCAGCACATCCTCTGGGTTACACGTATGAGGGTAGCTTTCCATACGAGCCAGCATACAGCCGATTTGAGAGCCCGGGATGATCTCATGCCCTCGTTTTGTCGCCAGTGCGCTTGCCACAAATTGGTGATGCAATGCTTGGTATATCGCTTGCTGCTTATTTTCTACACGGTCAATGACTACCCCACCACCGGTGAACGGACTCATGGTCATCACATTGATTTCATTAAAGGTCAACCAGTATTTTACTTTATCCTTATAACGTGTAAACACCGTTTCGGCATAATTTACGTAGTGCTGTATGACTTCACGACCCAACCAGCCATTATACTTCTGAGTTAGACCTAGCGGTGTCTCATAATGCGACAATGTTACAAGCGGTTCAATACCATATTTGCGCAGCTCATCAAATACATTGTCGTAGAATTGTAGTCCCGCTTCATTGGGCTCGGGATCATAGCCATTCGGGAAGATCCGCGACCAGTGGATGGACATACGAAATACCTTAAAGCCCATTTCCGCGAACAATGCAATATCTTCTTTGTAATGGTGGAAAAAGTCCACACCTTCACGCTTTGGAAAACGGGCATTTACTTTGCCTGCCAAAATGTCTTCGAGTCGCTCGGACGAAATCTCCATAGCATGATCGTTCTTGCGCTCTGCTTTGGGTACATAGGCAACCATGTCCGCACTTGACAATCCTTTTCCATCTACGTCAAAAGCGCCTTCCAATTGGTTAGCTGCAGTTGCACCGCCCCACAGGAAGTTTTTTGGGAATCCTTTTAATGTCTTAGTCATGCTATAAAAACCTCTTCTCTATTTATATTTCACTTTTGTGAATTAATCCCATTAAGTTCTTCAATGTGAATAAGTACCTATTTTCATATCCTCCCGCACTTGGCGTGTGAACACTGAACAATCGTATACTTTATAAGAGGACTGTTCTCCTTTGAAATGCATCGGCAGATGCTTTAAAATAGACATAATGCCTTCATAAGCATCCTAATCGTTGTAACGCGTTTCATGTCAAGTATCTTTTTCTTATGTGAGGAGAAGCATCATGTCGAATCTTGATCAAATTGCAAAACTGGCGGGCTTTTCCAAAGCTACGGTATCCAGAGTGTTAAATCAGTCCCCCCATGTAAGTCACGAAACAAGAACTAAGATTTTGAAAATCATGCAGGAATTAGATTATGTTCCCAATCGAAATGCGATTTCCTTATCCAAGGGTCAGACGCTTCAAATCGGTATCATCACTTCAACTATTAATGAAATTGTTCTCGCTTTTCTGGACAGCTTTGTGGAAATTGCTGGCCAGTATGAATTCCAAACCATTATTTATACTTCTGGAGAAGACAAAAAGAAAGAGCTTCTAGCCTTTGAGGATTTGAAAAGAAAAAGAGTCGATGCACTGGTCATCATTTCCTGTGTAAATGATACCGATTTGTTGAGCACCTACTGCAAGTACGGCCCGATTGTGGCATGGCAACGAATGGAGCATACGGATATTCGCTCCGTCGCTATGGATCAATATGAAGGATACATGCTGGCGCTAAAACATTTGATACAAAAAGGCTATACTCGTATAGCCAATGCTTTTGGCCGTCCGAGCAGCATCAACACTCACAGCAGACAACGAGCCTACGAACAGATCATGAGTCAACACAATCTGCCAGTGTTGCAACACTGGAACCATTCTTCTATCTATAACATCCGTGACGGCGAACAGGTCGTGCGAAATTTGTTACAACATCGGGAGGAATTTCCGGAGGCTATTTTGTGTGCTAACGATTATGTGGCAGTTGGCATTCTCTGTGAAGCGCGCAGACAACTGTTGAACGTACCGGAAGATTTGGCGATTGTGGGGTTTGATAACACAGAGCTGGCGCACACCATGGGAATTACAACGATTCAAAATCCCATTATGGCTCAAGCGCAAAATGCCTTTTTCATGCTTTCCCCTCAGCTGATTGGACGCCAAATGGAGCTTCATTCGCTAGAATACAGCCTCATTGAACGTACGACCACTTAAACTTGCAAACTAGGCAAAAGGGCCTTGGTGTGAAATATTTTTTGTCGAAAGAGAATAAAATATGTTGAAATCGCTTTTTTTTGTGCTACAATAGCACTATATCGAAGGATTGTGACCGGTGATGCGGGCAATGCCTGAGTTCAATTGAGTGCTATTGCTAACAATAGTGTTGAATTGTGCTTAGGCATTTTTTATTGGTAAAGGATGGGAGGGGGAACTTCAATGATTATTGAGAAGGTGCTCAATAACAACGTCCTGTTGACTAAAAACGATAAAGGCAAAGAGGTCATCGTGATGGGAAGAGGTATTTCCTTCAAAAAGGTGGCTGGCGATCAAGTCGATGATCATAAAATAGATAAGATTTTCATGTTAAATGAAAACGAGTTCACGGCCAAACTAACCGAGCTGCTGAACGATATTCCCGTGTCTCATCTGGAGGTCGTGAACGAAATCGTAACCCATGCAACGGAAGTGCTGGATACGGAATTAAGCGATAATATTTATTTAACGTTGACCGACCATATTCATTTTGCTATACAACGGCAAGAAAAAGGACTGGCGCTTCAAAACGCGATGCTGTATGAAATTAAACGCTTTTACAAAAAAGAATTTGAAGTTGGACTAGACGCTCTGCAAAAAATTGAAAATACGCTTGGAGTGAAGTTGGGCGAAGATGAAGCGGGATTTATCGCATTGCATATGGTGAATGCACGAATCGACGGTAACGAAATGAAGTCTACACTGAAAATGACCGAGATTGTCCAACATATATTAAACATTATTACGTATCATTACGGGATTGTGCTGGATGAGTCTTCTTTTAGCTATTCGAGATTTTTGACACATTTGCAATATTTTGCGATGCGAGTGATTCGTAAAGAGGTCATTCACAGTGGTGAAGAATTTTTGTACAACCAGGTGAAGCAGACGTATACCGAAGCTTTTGCTTGTGCCCAAAAGATCAATGAGTATCTGGAAAAAACATACGATCAATATTTAAGCAAGGATGAATATGTATATCTAACTATCCATATTCATCGTGTGACTGAGCGTAATAATATATAAGGTTAAAAACTTCATACTCTCATCGTTCATGGATTGTGACTGGTAAGGCAGGCAAAACCTAAACTGATGGTGAAATCAACGTTCCTCTTTAGGAGAAAGTGCGTTGTTTTCACCACGAGTTTAGGTTTTTCTTGTTTACAAGGTTAAAAAGATGCACGCCGGCGCATCTTAGCAACAGGTGTAAACAGTAAATCCTATCAGTAGTAAGAATAACCCTTAAGGAGTTCTGAACATGAGTGATAAAGAGCTATCTAAAAAAATAGTGACCCTCGTTGGTGGCGAAGAGAATGTCAATTCGGTATTCCATTGCGCTACACGCTTGAGATTTAAATTAAATGATCGTACAAAAGCAGACAAAGCCGCCTTGGAAGCAACGCCTGGTGTTATTACAGTGGTGGAAAGCAGCGGTCAGTTTCAAGTGGTTATCGGTAACAATGTAGGTCAAGTGTTTGAACATATGATGGCAGAAACGAATTTGCAGGATGCGGACAATCCAAATACGAAAAAGGAAGAGTCTTCTGAAAAAACGAATTTTCTCGGTAAAGCGGTCGATATCATTTCCAGCATTTTTTCTCCTCTCTTGGGCGCTCTTGCTGGAGCAGGTTTGCTCAAAGGGATTCTGGCATTAATTTTGTCACTCCATTGGATTAATGATAAAAGCGGTACGTATCTGATCCTAAACGCAGCTTCGGACAGCGTATTTTATTTCCTGCCAGTATTTCTGGCTGTTACATCGTCCCGTAAATTTAAGACAAACACCTTTGTATCGGTGGCAATCGCCGGAGCTCTAGTCTATCCAGCGGTTATAACGGCGGTAAGCAACCCGGAAAGGTTGGCGTTTCTAGGTATTCCGATCATTCTGATTAATTACAGTTCCAGTGTTATTCCAATTATTCTTGCGGTCTGGGTTCAATCCTATGTGGAACGCTGGTTTAATTCCTTTGTCCATCAATCGGTAAAAAATATTATCGTGCCGATGCTTTCGCTCCTGGTCGTTATTCCGTTGACGTTCCTGGCCTTTGGTCCAATAGGCAACATGATCAGTCAAGGCTTGGCGAACGGCTTTACTTGGATATACAATTTAAGTCCATTGATCGCCGGGGCTGTTGCCGGTGCATTCTGGCAAGTGTTTGTTATTTTCGGTGTACATTGGGGCTTCGTTCCTATCATGCTGTCCAATATCGCAACATTGGGTTATGACACGATGCTTCCGATGCTTACAGCAGCTGTACTTTCTCAAGCCGGGGCAACACTGGGAGTATTCCTGAAATCCCGAAATACTCAAATGAAGGCTTTGGCTGGTTCTTCTACGCTGGCGGCTGTATTCGGGATTACAGAACCAACGATTTATGGCGTAACTTTAAAATTGAAAAAGCCATTCATTTATGCTTGTATTTCTGGTGGTATTGGCGGCGCTATTATCGCTTCTGGCGGAGCGACTGCAAAATCCTTCTCCCTGCCTAGTTTACTGGCGTTGCCAACTTATTTTGGAACTGGATTCTTGTGGGTAGTCATCGGTTTGCTCGTTGCCTTTGTACTCGCAGTCGTGTTGGTTATGATTTTGGGCTTTGATGATCCCAAAGAAGAAACAGTAAAAACAGAAGCCGCACCCGTGAAGAAAGAGGCAACAATCGAGAAGGAAATTCTCGTAAGCCCGCTGCAAGGTAAAGTGTTGCCTTTGGAACAATCTTCTGATGTTGCTTTTGCTTCAGGCGCTATGGGTAAAGGGATCCTGATTGATCCCACAGAGGGTGTGCTGACATCTCCTGTCAACGGAACGATTACGACAGTATTCCCAACCGGACATGCGATCGGTATTACTTCCAATGACGGAGCAGAGATTCTGATTCACGTTGGTGTTAATACAGTGAAGCTGAAAGGACAATTCTTTGACAAGCGCGTCAAAGAAGGCGATGTGGTTAAGCAAGGACAACTGTTGCTTGAATTTGATATCGAGCAAATTAAGGCGGCAGGCTATACAACGGCTACACCGATTATCGTAACAAATTCCGCTCAATACCTGGATGTGCTAAACACAATGGAAACTGAAGTGAAGCGTGAGGATTACTTGCTGACTGTTGTGGTCTAACGTTTAACTTACAGACTAAAGAAGCTTTCCAAATGGAAAGCTTCAGATTGTCGAGAAACCCCGTCTTTTTGAGACGCGGGTTCTTTTTCTTTACATAATAATGGTCTGGTATCTGGGAAAAAGGGGTGTTACCCCTGTTTCTCCAGGCGATCCAGGTGGATCGCCATCTTCTTCATGTTCTGCACAGTTGCCGTCATGAGGGCTTGTTCCCTGACGTTCGGAAGTCCGCGCAAACGGCAAT
>NZ_JCBAIQ010000024.1:0-82084 GCF_059772165.1 Paenibacillus sp. TY11
GAGGGAAACCGTGGAGGTTCGAGTCCTCTCACCGGCATCTATTTCGGGATGTAGCTCAGCTTGGTAGAGCACCTGGTTTGGGACCAGGGGGTCGCATGTTCAAATCGTGTCATCCCGATAACCTTTCGTAAATGTTAAAAAGGGTGTCTGATTATCAGACACCCTTTTTGACTTAATGTGTATTCATTAAAACGGCTTCAGTTGGGTCATATTTTTGTGAAAGGTTATATTCATCGGCAGGGTGAATAGAGATCGAGTGATGAGAGGTTGGTTCTGCCCGGATCGATCTTACGACGTGACCTTGAGAAACAAAACAAAGAAGCTCCAGACCTTCATCGGTCTGGAGCTTCTTTGTTTTGTTCAGCTATTATTTTGTTTCTGAAGGCAGGGAACTAGCTACGCCCCATACTTCCACATTAACTTTGTTTGAACCACCGCGGAACTGAATTGTATATCGTCCAGAACGCATACCGTCCGAAATTCCGCCATCAATACTTCTCCAAACAGTTTCACTGTTTTTTCTGATTGTCTGGTCGTCAACATACACTTTACTAGAATCGTTGTGCTCTAAAGTAAAATCAACCGGAGCATTAGCATAGTTTCTAATGCGCAATTTCACATGCCCAAAACCCTTAGGAACCTCAAAGCTACCTGGTGCAGTTGCACTTCCTCCCAAAGCAAAGTTAAAAGAATTTCCCAAGCTCTGAGGAGTAATGACATGGTCATTAGTAGTTGTTGTACCAGCATCTTGGATCGCAGTAGTGGAGGTATTTGCAGAATCAGTTCCTGACACACCCCATGTTGTGACATGCACAATGTCGCCGTCAGCTCTCCATTGTATTTCATAATTTCCCGAGCGTAACCCTTGTGAAAAAGAATCTAAGCTATCCCAGTTCAAACTGCTATGAGCGCCAATAGTCTTAGTAATATATAATTTTCTACTGTCTGTATGCACCAGGCTAAAAGTAATGGTTGAATCACCTGTATTTTTCACAAGAATTTTTAGACGCCCGTATCCAGGATCTAATTTAAAGCGTGATACTGGATCTTTTCTGTTGAACGTGTCATTAAAAACATCTCTTGATTTTCGAAGAGTTATGACATGGTCACTAGTAGTTGTTGTACCAGCATCTTGGGTCGCAGTAGTGAATGTATTTGCAGAATCTGTTACATTTGAACTTGCAAAGATCGCACTCAACACGGCAACAGCTCCCAACAAACTAACAGACAAGGTTGATGCAAAAAATATTTTGTTCTTTTTCATAGATTATTCCTTCTATCGAATAATAATAGATTTCGTATCAATATTTACATGAAATTCCCTAAAAAAGCTGTATACATATTTAGGCAACTATATGAGTGCCGGAGCCTGTTTTTTTCTTCTTTACTAGCTTTTACAGCTATACTATCTTATAGAGGGAGGTGAGTGGAATTTGAAAAGAGCAGTAGTATTTTTTATTATGATAATCGCTGGTCTAATTGTAACTGAGCAGGCGATTGATATTCTTACGACCCGTGGCCGTGGTGAATCCATTTACAAGATGGGTATGTTAATTCCGGCCCAAGATTTTTATCTCTATTTGTACGGCTCCATTTTTTTGTTGATAGGGATTTTGCTGATCTTGTCTCCTTTACTATTCAGGAAGTTTTTTATAGCCAAAAAGAGTGTCTAATAAGGCGAATGAATAAAGGCGTTTCTGGGAAAACCGGAACGTCTTTTTTAGCGCTACTTGCGCCTGGCATTTTCCACGGCTCAATTGTTCGTGTTCTGAAGCCATTTGGATCATGTTCGTTTTTTGAATGAAAATAAGCCAACTGAAAAAGGCAATCCGTATTTTCGTCGTAATGTAATAAAGTTATCAATGCCTGGGGGTTATATCCAATGAGCGACTGGAATGAGGAAAAGGATCAGGAACAGAGTGATATTAATATCGATCAAGTGACTGATGAGATCCATCAGATTTTACACAAGATGATTGACGAGCTAGGTGTAGCATACGGCATCGTTAGGGAATTTAGTTATAATCCTGAGGAGCCATCGTGCTGGACTATTAGTATCGAAGATTCTAAAACCGTACTCACCTCGGATATCTTGTTCCAATATATGAAACGGCATAGGAATTTGAAGGATACGTTAACTCATTTTATGTGTGATCACTTTCCATACTTCACTTAAGCAGAGCATCAACGGTGAAGTATACTCAACAAACGAGATACAAGAGTTTAACCAACTGAACCGCAACCGAAAAGGAGATAAATGAACAAAATATATTTATATCTCAGTTTCCTTATTCATTTTATTTTGGCATTATTGCTACCTTATCAAATCATGATGGTGTCTACTTGTATTTATTATATTGGATTTTTTATGGGTAAATATTCGGCTCCTGATCTTATTGGGGAAGAAAACCTCTTTGCAATAATTTTAATCATAACGCTGTTATTTGTCTCTATGAGTGCTTTTCTGTTAATTTTTAGTTATGGCACATTGTTTAAAAAAGCGGGAGTCGAAAAAAGCATCTTTTGTACAGTTAATTTAACGATTTTTTTATTGGTTTGTTTATTTCATTAATCCAGTCAATCACAAGCAAACAATTGTTATTCTACTTTTAATGAGGCTGTTTTTTAGATGAGTTTGTATATTATCCCCTTCAAATTAAAAAAGAACGCCCATATAATGAAGTGACCCCTGTCAAGTAGCCAGTTATTAAAAAGCCATATTTAAGCAGCCTGAGTCTTGTATTCGTAGGGACTTAGGTTGTTTAGTCTCTTTTGAAAACGTTCATGGTTGTAGAAATGTATGTACTGTTGTACAGCGTGCTTCACTTGCTTTGGCGAATGAAAGGAGTGATGATAAAAACACTCTGTTTTAAAATGGCTGAAGAAGTTTTCCATACATGCATTGTTCCAACAGTTTCCTTTTCGGGACATGCTGGCTCGGATATCGTATCGTTTGAGCAGGTTATGATATTGGCGAGAGGTATATTGGAATCCTTGGTCGCTGTGCAGGAGAATCCCAGAGATATTCTGCCGTTTTCTTGCCTTTTTCAACGTATCCAACACCAGCCTTAAGTCGTTTTAAGATAGACGAATTTAACCAAATAGGTTTCAACGGATAGTGCCGCATTCTTGAAAGACTATGAACTCTACTGATTCAGCAGGATTCCAAGATATGCTATAATGAGTGGGACAAGGGAACCGGTGGGGAATGACACGGCGAAGCTACCCGAAAGGGGGTGACGCTGTGTTACTTGATCTTTTGGTGAAAATTCTGGATGTGCTGCTAAAAGTGGTTGGCATTTTTGCTGGCATGAAGACTTTGCTTGGCAGTGGAAAACAGAAAAAAACACGTAAAGACAAGAAAAACCACCGGCGATAGGTTGGCTCCCTAACCGGTGGTTTTTCATTTCGATATGAATCTCTCGCCGTGGTTGCCCATCGGCCTTTGTCCGGGTAGCCGTGATGCGCTAACATCGCGGCTACTCTTATTTATATCCATTATACCACAAATACATGAGGATGAAATGTCTGCTTATTTATGCCAGGCATTTTTTTTGGTGGTTTGATTGTTCGGAAAACAAGTGAATCAGGATCTCCGAACGATACCCTATAATAATTTTTTTAACTGAGAAATACTGTCCATAAAACTGTTTCAACGTCCATATAAAATTCTAAAGGATCGCCAATCTCAATCTCCATAGAGGTGCCATTTCTTTAGGAATCACGATTCGGCCTAACGTATCTAGGGACGTTTCATACCTGTACTTTTCATGTAATATCCTCCTTCAATTTAGAATTATAGAAACCAGCAGAAGTATGAAAACTTAATCCTCCAGCTTTTTGGCTAGTCTTTTTTGTTTTTATATTAGGCAGCGTTTTATGCAAAACTAAATTCCCCCACCACACAACGAATTTTATTATTAAATTGATAAAAAAAATTTCTCGAATCAAAAAAATATTAATCAATATTTCCTCTGTGATTTATGTATAATTTTCACCTTTACAGGTACATAAAAAGTCCACCCTATTATAAAAGAGTGGACTTTTCTGGTGTAAATTTAATTTTCTTTTAGCACAGCTATAAGATTGTTCGTTTCTTCACAAACGATCATTTGCTAAAATTACTATTCATTCTATTTGTGATAAGGTGACAGATTATCAGCGCTGCGGCCCAATTTTTTGAGCAAGCCGATGAGTTGATCTCTTTCGGTTTCGCTGATTCCGCTAAAGGCGCGTTCAATCTGACGTGTATAGTCAGGGTAAATTTCGTCCATGACGCGTTGTCCTTCGTCCGTCAATTCTGCATATATAATCCGACGATCCTGGTCACACGGGTGACGGTGCAAATAGCCGCGGCTCTCCAGCTTGTCGATAACATAAGTGACATTTCCGCTTTGCAATAGCAGCTTCGCTCCAATTTGCTGGATCGGCTGCGCGCCCTTGTGATACAAAACTTCCATCACAGCGAAGGCCGTTGGGTTGAAGCCCACCGTTTTGATGCCAGCAACCGCATGTTCGTTTACACTTTTGAATGACTTGGCAAACACGCTATATAAATGCATGGATTGCTGTGTCACCAATGTTCGGTAATCTATCATCTTCATTCCGCCTTTATGTATGGATTTGGGCATCCTTTGACCGCTCGGCTCGGATGACCGGGCAACCATACCCTTGTTACTAGCATAAAGGGATTTACGCAGGGAAAACATGCGATTTGTCACAGTAGCTGCTTTTTTAACTATTTAATTTCAAAGCTTTAAAGTAAATTTTTGAAAAATAAAGGATTTGAATGTAAAAATATGTTCCCGGTTGGATATATTAAAAATAGCATGAACCTAAATTACCAAATAAGGTACCACAGAGGAGATGAGGCACATGGATACAGGTTCCTTCCATTTTCAATTTCGTGATCCGCAGCAGGCTGTCCAAGCCTGTGAAACATTAAAAGAAGTCGGATACTCGGCCAGCACGAACGGTGATACGGGTTTGAGTGTTCATATTGAAAACCAGGATATACTGTCTGCACTGGAGATTTGCCAAGCCTATGAAGGGGCCATGATTGAGACAGGGAATCTCACTTCCGACTCGGGCACAATTACGGGTCTGCAGAGAAGTGACGGCGCACAAAATCCGGGCTATAGTCCAGATGATTGGATTATTCCCGCTCACATCATCAACGAAGATTGGAGTGAAGCATATAAAAATGGTTCCTCCCAAACATATGCCAATACGATCGAGGAGCATAACGTGAGCTCTGATCAACAACCGGAGGATGAAGTGGATGGCTTTTCCGGCAGCATCCATATCTGACTTCCCATTACAGTGCCGCTCATTTTGGAATAAAAAGCTTCTTCAAAACCATTGATATCGTGGTCTTGAAGGAGCTTTTACTCATATATTGGGTTGTTTTTAATTGATGACTGTTCTTTTTATATCCTCGATTTTTTTTTGATTAATGGCATTTTTTTGGGATGAGTTCGCGTTCTGTGAAATATTAGGTGTTGCTTAGGTCATGCATAAATAGCGGCGACAGCAGGGAATAACAATTTTCAGAAAGGAGGTCTTGACCTTGCAAAAATTAGGAGTTCACGAAAAATTGGAATTACATGAGCTGCTTACGTTTAAAACGACTTGCCTCACAAAAAGTCAAACCATGATTCCTTTGGTATCAGACACAAACTTAAAAAATATTTTGCAGCAGGATGTCAATGGCGGCACACAAGATATTCAACAGCTTAAAAATCTGCTGGTGTAATTTAAAGGAGGATTAACGTGAATTCTATTATTGAAAACATGACTGGAATGAGCGGAATGACGGATCAGGTGATTGCTTCTGATTTGTTAATTGCAGCTAAAAGTGGAATTAAGAACTACGCTCTTGCGCTGACAGAGTCAACCAGCTCGGAAGTTCGAAACGTTCTTTGTGATCAATTGAACAAAGCTGTTAATCTTCATGAACAAATCTTTAATTACATGAAGAACAATGGTTACTATAACGCTTATGACCCGGAGCAGCAAATACAAATGGATATTCAAAATGCAGACAAGGCCCTTTCTTTACCCAAAGTTTGATAGTTCGAGCTTCACATAACCCAATTAACGACTTATTTTCAAATGGCCTTGGCCAGTTTTATATATTAAAAAGCACTAGTAAACCTTGACCGGGTTTGCTGGTGCTTCTTTATTGATAAAGAAAGTCATGCTCCACATGAAATATGGTGAAATCGGCAATCTTAAAACGGAGAACTCGTTCTCAAATTCAGGAATAGGGTGATTCTCTTTATGGGTAAGTCTTCGGATCGTAAGCAAAAAGATCAAAAATTAAAATGGTGGCAGCTTAGCTTGTTAGGGGTTGCAGGTACTATTGGAACAGGATATTTCCTCGGGTCCGGCTTAGCGATTTCCATTGGTGGCCCAGCCGTGCTGATTGCATACTTTTTGGCAGCGGTTGGAACGTATGTCGTGTTTGATGCCCTTTCGCGAATGACGGCAGATCATCCAGAACAGGGTTCTTTCCGTTCCTATGCCCAAAAAGCATTTGGAAATTGGGCAGGTTTCGGCAGCGGTTGGGTATATTGGTTCTCGGAGCTGCTTATTAATGGGAGTCAACTAACCGCACTATCTATATTTTCACGCTTTTGGTTCCCTGGGGTACCGATGTGGATATTTGCGGCAGGCTTTGGGATCTTAGGGCTTGTGATTATTTTTTTTGGCAATAAGGGTTTTGATCGTGTTGAAAATGTATTGGCCATCATTAAGATAGCGGCTATTGTTATGTTTCTGGTCTTAGCGGTTGCTCTTTTGGCAGGCTGGATTGGAGGAGGAAAATATAATCCGAAGTTCCCCATCAGTTACAAAGACTTTTTCCCAACCGGTGGCATGGGATTATGGTCATCTTTTATCTTTGCCTTTTATGCATACGGAGGTATTGAAGTGCTCGGAATTATGTCTAACCGACTTCAAAATCCGGAGGAAGCACCCAAAGCCGGAAAAGTGATGCTGATTACGCTGGCTGCGGTGTATGTGCTTTCTATTGGGCTGGCTGTGTCTATGGTACCATTAAGTGCCTTTAATCCGAAGGAAAGTCCTTTTGTGCTTGCGCTCAGCAGCGACCATCTGGCCTTTGTGCCTCATTTATTTAACGGAGTGCTTATTATTGCTGGGTTCTCAACGATGACAGCATCTCTATACGCAGAGACTTCTATGATGATTACCCTTGCACAGGAAGGAGATGCGCCCACACTGTTTTCACGGAAGTGGAAGGATAAATATCCTCTTTATGCACTTAGTTTGATCTCCGTTGGATTAATCGCAGCAATCGTGTTGTCATTGCTGTTGCCGGGAAAAGTATATGAATATATCACAACTGCAGCGGGTTTAATGCTGCTGTATAACTGGTGCTTTATTTTGCTATCTTCAGGCAAGTTACTGGAGTCGAGCAAATCAAGTAACACTAAGCGCTGGATCGGATTATTGTTGATAGCTATAGCCGTGGTCGGATCTTTTTTTCATAAACTTAGCCGCCCAGGTTTTTATATCAGCTTACTACTTGTCTTGTTGATTGCAATATGTGACTTCATTGTACAACGGGTTCGTCGAAAGCATACGAACGCATCCAAGTAATCATGTCAAAGCCGAGAGGTATTACGAGGTATTAGTGGAAAAATAGTAATTGCAATGCCTGTACACCAAAATAAAAGCCAAAACCAATAAGAGATAATCCGGATAGCCATGAGATGGCCTTAAGTACACTAGCTTTTAGAAATCTACGGAAAATACTTGAAGCTGCAGCCATGGTCACATCCCAGAGCAGTACGCCTAATATAATGGCTCCGCTATAGATCAATAGCTGTTGTACTGGATATGTATTAGCGACGTTTGCCAGTATTGATCCGTAAATGCCAAGCCAGAAAAGGATGGAAAGTGGATTAAATAATGACATTAGGAAGCCCGACACAAATGAGTTAGTTAATGTACTACCACTTCCCCTTAATTCGGATTCTGAAATCACGCCTGCATTTTTAATGCTTTCAATACCTGTATACACAAGTACGAAAAAACCAAACATCCATAAAAATGCTTTGACAAACGGGGCATTAAGAAGGTGGATCATTCCCAAATAGACTAGCAGCATATAAATTATATCTGCGGTTATTGCACCAAGCCCGATAAACCAGGCGTGCCAAAACCCATTCTTAATACCTCGATCCAACTGTGCGGCATTGATCGGTCCGATGGGGGCCGAAAGTGAAAGACCAAGAAAAACATATCCGATAATTGTATTAATGCTGTTTTTCCTCCTTAAGTATTTATTGGATGTTATGTTTTTGTCTATTTTAGTTTATTCGGACAAACCCATTTGTTAGACCATTTTTTTGTACGTATATTGTAGGGGTAGCCTCGTTATTGCCAACACTACCAATGAATTAAATCCAAAAAGGAGCTCTAATTCCGTGCACAAAAGGATTAGAGCTTTTTTAATGACAGGTTATAAAAAAAGTTTATTTAACCGAATAATTGGGCTTGACACTTTTATTGAAAGCGCTTATATTTATCTCGTAAACAATACGTTATATAACGTTATACAAAAGGAGAGATAACAATGAATGTACATCAGACGGTTCAGACGATTTATGAACAAGCGAGTGGGGAGATTTCTGAAGTTTATTTAGTAGCCTGCGGGGGCTCACTAGTCGATATGTACCCCTCAAAATATTTTCTGGATAGTGAAGCAAAGAAACTGGTAGCAGGGATGTATACGGCGAATGAATTTGTGCATGCGCTCCCAAAACGGTTAGGTGAAAACTCAGTAGTCATCGTTTGCTCCCATGGAGGAAATACGCCGGAATCGGTTGCGGCTGCTAAATCAGCCAATGAGAAAGGCGCTTATACCATCGGCTTAACCCACAATAGTGAAGCGACACTGCTCAACTATTCCGATTATTCATTCCTCTACGAGTGGGGAGATGAGAGCGATGTCAAAAATAACCCGATGGCTATTATTTTGGAACTTACTGTTGAGCTGCTTCAAATCGCTGAAGGCTATGTTCATTACCAAGCTTTCCAGAACGGCTTGGGGGCAATCAATGGAATTATTAACCGGGCAAAAATGCAAGTTGAACCGCGTGCCAGTGTATTCGCTGACAAATATCGCAATGAAGATCTCTTTTATATCCTGACCAGCGGAGCTTCTTATGGACATGCCTACGGATTTGCCATCTGCTCGCTGATGGAAATGCAGTGGCTTCATGCGGCTTCTATCCACTCCGGTGAATTCTTCCATGGCCCGTTTGAAGTAACGGATAAGGAAACTCCATTTATCCTGATGATCAACGAAGGACGCACACGGGCGCTGGATGAGCGGGCACGGACTTTCCTGAATCAATATGCCGAGAAAGTGGAAGTGATCGATGCGAAGGAGCTTGGAATCGGAACCATTGCCGACGAGGTCGTAGAGTTTTTTAATCCGGTTTTATTTTACAGCATTGTATGTGTTTATCGTGAAGCACTCGCAAATGTACGCAATCACCCACTGGAAACTCGCCGTTATATGGGCAAAGTAGCTTACTAAGTGCACTTACCAACAGGAGGAAACCATCATGAAAGTACTAGGCATTGGCGATAATGTGGTAGATAAATATGTTCATCTGCGCATGATGTACCCTGGCGGCAATGCGCTTAACTTCAGTGTGTTTGCCAAAAAAGCGGGCATAGATGCTGCCTTTATAGGAGTATTCGGAGACGATAACGAAGCACAGCATGTAGAACACATCCTCCGTGAGCTTGACATCGACATTTCACGGTGCAGATATCACAGCGGTGAGAACGGCTGCGCACGTGTAACCCTGGAAGACGGAGACCGAGTATTTCTGGGCAGCAATGAGGGAGGAGTTACACGTCTCCATCCGCTGGAGCTGAGCGAAGATGACAAGGCCTACCTTGGCGGATTCGACCTTATTCACACCGGCTTGTACAGTCATACAGGGCACCTGCTACCTGAATTGGAGACGCTGGGAATCCCCCTTTCTTTTGACTTTTCGGATGATTTCGCAGATGCACAGGTGGAGCAATATATTGCGCATGCCGATTTCGCTTTCTTCTCTTGCAGCCATATGACGGATGAAGAGACACAGAACTATATCCGCTCCAATCGAAAAAAAGAGGGGCAAATTCTGGTAGCCACACGCGGCGGTGACAGGTCTATCGCCTATGATGGGACTAAGTTCTATTTTCAAATGCCGGATTCCGTTGACGCTGTGGATACCATGGGGGCAGGAGATTCATATATAACCGCCTTTTTACTGAGCTTTTTGAAAAACGGTAATATTCAGGACGCTATGGCAGAAGGCTCGAGGGTTGCCGCCCAGAGCTGTCTGATAGAAGGTTCTTTCGGATACGGCGTCCGTTACTAACAAATTATTTTCGAATATCTTCACTTGTAAGAATATGTAACATTTGATACTCTAAGTGGGAGTAATATAACGTTATATGACAAGTGAGGGCACATTATGTTGAATTCAGACCAAGCAGAGCCATTATATATTCAATTACAAAAAGCGGTCAAAACCGCTATTCATAATGGAACATTTACGCAGGGAAGCCGTATACCGACCGAAACTGAGCTAAGCGAGACCTACAATGTAAGTCGAATTACCGTAAGAAAAGCAATTGCCGAATTGGTTGATGAAGGTTATCTGACCAAACGCCAAGGAAAAGGTACCTTTGTCAATGTACCCAAAATTGGACGGAAGATTGAACATGTCATCAGCTTTACGGCTGCCTGCAAATCCAACGGCCTCGCTTCACACAGTGTGGTCACAGAACGTGAAATCGTAGAAGCGGATGAGGAAATTGCACATCAGTTACAGCTGTCACAAGGCGAAAAAGTGCTATATATTCAGCGCAAAAGATACGCCGGTGATCAACCGCTAATGCTGGAGAATAATTATTATCCTTATGACCGATTTGCTTTTCTAATGGAAGAGCAGTTGGAGGGGTCTGTATACGAACTGCTGCGTCATAAATACAGCATCGATCCTAACCAACCAGGAGAGACGATATTACAAATCACTTTGGCGGATGAATACCAGGCAAAGCTGCTGGAGACGGCCATCGGGCAGGCGTTGTTCTACATGCATACGATTATTTATGATCAGCATGGAAGCCCGGTTCATGTAGGTAAGCAGTACATCATCGGAGACCGTTATCAATTCTCAATATAATCCGTTGCCTGTTATGCAAGGTTATTCAGGTACGGTCAGCTTCTGCTTCAACCCGATGAGGGGAAGCAGAAGCAGTATTATAACGTTATGTTACGTTATGTTGTGTTATTAGGCGGATAAATAATGAGGTGGTGGAACTGTGCAGGGGAAGAATGACACATTAGCGGACAAAGTTCTACTGTCCAATGCTATTTTTAATGGCTTGGAAAATGAAGCTTCGCCTGGGTTTATTGCACTGCAAAGAGAACGTATTGCGGGAGTGGGGCGACCCGAAGAAGCAC
The DNA here is from genome assembly GCF_059772165.1 of Paenibacillus sp. TY11. Classification (NCBI taxonomy): domain Bacteria; kingdom Bacillati; phylum Bacillota; class Bacilli; order Caryophanales; family Paenibacillaceae; genus Paenibacillus; species Paenibacillus sp. TY11. Next base: position 11,504 of record NZ_JCBAIQ010000024.1, read on the forward strand.
AAGCTTGGATAGGAGCGGAAACAGTTGTCTATGATTTGGGTGATGCCTTTATCATGCCAGGAATTCATGACAACCATGTATTTTTTACCGGATATATGTCGATGCATCGAGGCGTGGATTTGACTCATACAGCCTCGATCGAAGAAGCAGTGGAATTCATGCTACAAGCGGCAAACAACCTTCCGCCAGGGAAAGATGTAACCGCTTACGGATGGAGCGAAGAAAGTTGGGGCAGCCTGCCTGAGCAAAGCTTGTTGGACGACTTGTTCCCTGATCGGGCGGTAATTGCCATTAACCTAAATAAAAACTACTGCTGGATGAACCGATTGGCTCAGGAGAAATATCAATTTTCGCCGGATCAATGCAGTGCTGAGGCACGCGCTTTGCTGCTCCAAGCTATGATGCAGGACCACAGCCTTGTCAAACAAGAGTTTATGGAGTTTTGCCGCGTGCTGGCTGCACGAGGAGTTACTTCCATAAAAGATATTGGCTTTGACCAGCATAGCGAGCTGCTGCCGATTCTAGAAGAATTGAAAGAAACGGGTGAACTGCCGCTCAGATTTCATTTTTCGCTTGAACCGGTCGTTGAACCGCTTGATATTGCCACCGGTATCAAATACAAAGCCCTTTATAATGGAGACCTCATTCGCTTCCAAGGATACAAGCTGATGCTTGACGGTGTCGTAGCAGATCATACGGGGGACATGCTGGAACCTTACGCAGATATGCCGGGAGTAACGACTTTGAGGACGGTTGACTACAAAAAGATTGAAGCCTCTGTGCTGGAAGCGGACAGCCAAGGTATCAAATGCTGCCTAACTGCAGAAGGTGATGCTGCGATTCGCCAAGCGGTATCCATGATTGAAAAATGCCGCGAGCAGCAAGGTAATAACCATATCAGGCATTCTATCAGTGATATAGAGTATCCTCATCCAGATGATCTAATCAGAATGGGCGAGAACGAAATTTTTGCCGAAGTCTACGCCCAAATCCTGCTGCTGAATCCTTCCTATGAAGAGTCTTATATGCCTGTTGTGGTAGGCAAAGATAATGAAAACCGATTTTATAATTATAAATCCATGCTGGAAGCTAACGTGCCGATAACCATTGGGACTGATCTGCCCTTATTTATCACCAGTGTTCCCGATTCACTGTACTCAGCTTCTCATCGGTTATTTCCGGACCGATCACCTGCTGGAGGCTGGTATCCCGATTGCGGGATGCCGCCATCCGAAGTTTTAAAGGCATGGACCATTAATGGAGCCAGACATTGTTATATGGAAGAGGTCACAGGTACGCTGGAGGCTGGGAAATATGCTGACATCGCCGTTTTTGACCGCAACCTCCTTAAAGCATCCGCTGGTGATATCAGGGATGCCCAAGTGATACTGACCATTATGGGAGGGAAGGTTACTTATAACCATTCTTGGAATGAGGGATAAACATGAACATCGAGAAAAAGAAATGGAAGTTATCCTTGCCCCATAGCTATACATTAATATTTTTAATTATTATTACAGTCGCCGTATTGACATGGATTGTGCCCAGCGGACAATTTGAGCGTCATGAAGTGACAGTGAACGGTGTGACCAAAACGGCGATCGTTTCGGGAACTTATCACACTGTACCCAAAACTGGTGAGAATGGTGATCTAAGGCAGGGACTCCCCCAAATCCTAAGCGCTCCTATTGAGGGGATTATCAATGCCGCCGATGTGGTCTCTTTTGTCCTTATTGTGGGCGGCTCCTTCGGGATTATACTGCAGACGGGAGCCATTGACCGTGCCCTGACAGCTCTTGCCAGACGGTTGAAGAATAAGGGGATTCTGCTTATTCCAATTGCCATGGTTATATTCAGTCTCGGAGGCTCTACCTTTGGGATGAGTGAAGAAATTATTCCGCTTTATGCGATTTTTATTCCGTTAATGTTTGCCCTGGGTTTCGATTCTATGACTGCTATTCTTATTCTATTTCTGGGAACGCAAATTGGGTATGTCGGTTCGACTGTTAATCCATTTTCAGTATTGATTGCCCAAGGGATAGCAGGAGTGGAGGGGAATCCTCAGCTTTGGCTGAGATTTATTGAATGGCTTGTATTTACTATGATTTCTATTGCCTTTACGATGTGGTATGCGCACCGGGTTAAGCGAAATCCCGAGAAGTCCATTGTGTTTCAGAGTGATATTATAAACCGCGAGCATTTTATAAAAGAAAATACAGGTGAGGACGTCGTCTTCACGTTTCGGGACAAATTAATTATAGGTGGGTTTATTGTAACGCTTGGAGCAATTGTCTGGGGAATTTTGGCCAAAGGCTGGTATATGACTGAAATCGGCGCTCTTTTCTTCGCGCTCGGTATTTTTGTCGGGGTAGTTACTAAAATGAGTCAGAAGGAAATAGCTGAGAATTTTGTAAAAGGGTGTGGAGAATTTATCTATGCTGCAGTGATCATAGGTCTCGCCCGCGGAATTCTGATCATCGCCGAGCAGGGTATGATTATCGATACCGTATTGAATGCACTCGCAGGCATCCTAGAAGGATTGCCAAGTTACTTGTTCACCACCATTATGTTGGTTGCGCATAATATTATTACTTTCCTGGTACCCTCTTCTTCGGGGGAAGCTGCACTAACCATGCCTGTACTTGCACCGCTTGGCGATCTTGTAGGCATCAATCGTGAAGCAGTAGTCACAGCGTACCAATTCGGTAACGGGTTAACCAATCTCATTTCACCGACGGGCGGAGTACTGCTGGCGGGATTGGCCATTGCCCGGATCAGCTTTGGACAGTGGCTGAAGGTAATTTTCAAGCTATTCCCGATCCTGTGGCTGGTTGCTGCTATTTTTGCTGCTATTTCGGCTGCGGTGGGTATCTAATAAATCAAGCACAGAACCCCTGTCTTTTAGAGACAAGGGTTTTTTTGTTCACTTCTTTCCCTGTATGGTGCATAAGTTTGCGGGGAAAATGAATAATATGGATAGCATTTTCCTAAGGAGGAAATAAACTTGATGCTTGCTGATAATAGATTACTCATTGCTGCTCTAGGCGGTGTGAATGAAATCGGGAAAAACATGTATTTCATCCAATACGATCAGGATATTGTCGTTATCGATTGTGGCTCCAAGTTTCCTGATGAAAATTTGCCTGGTATTGACCTCATTGTACCGGATGTCACCTATTTGCTGGAAAATCAGGATAAAGTCAGAGCGCTCATCGTGACTCATGGACATGAGGACCACATCGGGGGCATTCCTTATTTGCTGAAGCAGATCAATATTCCCGTATTCGGGACAAAGCTCACCATCGAATTGCTTAAGATTAAGCTAAAAGAGCACGGCCTTTTGCGTGATGCTGAGCTTCATCTTATAGATGCGAATTCAACCATCGATATAGGCACGATCCAGGCATCTTTTTTCACCACCGTCCACAGCATCCCGGATTGCCTGGGCGTCTTTTTTCAGACACCGGAAGGAAATGTGGTCCATACCGGTGACTTCAAATTTGATATGTCTCCCGTAAGCGGACCTTTTCCGGATCTTCATCGGATGGCGGAAATCGGAAAAAAAGGGGTTAAAGTGCTTCTCTCCGAAAGTACAAACGCGGAAAGACCGGGATTTACTCCTTCAGAACGTTTGGTTGGCGGGCATATTCTGGATGCATTCGCCAGAGCAAAGCAGCAAGTATTTATCTCCACGTTTGCTTCCAATGTGAACCGTGTCCAGCAAGTCATTGACGCAGCAGTAGAAACAGGCCGAAAACTGGTTTTACTCGGACGCAGCATGGTAAATGTGGTATCGGTGGCTAAGGAGCTGGGCTTTTTGCACATGCCTGAGGACTTGTTGATAGAGCCGGGAGAAACAGAGCGGTTTCCCGCAGAAGAAATCGCAGTTTTATGTACAGGAAGTCAGGGCGAGCCAATGGCCGCACTGTCCCGTCTAGCCAATTCCTTGCATCCCAAAATCGAAATTTTGCCCGGTGATACTGTCATCATAGCCGCGGGAGCTATACCCGGGAATGAGCGGAATCTTTCCCAGGTGATTGACAATTTGTATGTGCTGGGTGCACAGGTTATTTATGGATCAGGCAGCGCCACAGGGATGCACGTATCCGGTCATGGCAGTCAAGAAGAGTTAAAATTAATGATGACTTTGATGAAACCACAGTACTTAGTTCCTATACATGGTGAATTTAGAATGCTGTATCGTCATCGTCAGCTTGCAGAGTCTGTGGGAATTCCTATGGAAAATGTATTCATCGTCCGTAACGGGGAGACCATTCAAATCGAAGAAGGAAGGGCATCCCTCGGTCCCAAAGTACCATCTGGGAATAGTCTGGTCGATGGGCTGGTGACAGGTGACGTAGGTAACATTGTACTGCGAGACCGCAAAAAACTTTCTTCAGACGGAATGCTGATTATTGTGATGACTTTGAGTAAAAACGAGAAACAAATGCTCGCAACCCCCGAGGTCATTTCAAGGGGATTTGTATATGTTAGGGATTCCGAAGATCTCATGAAACAAATCCACGAAACGATCATGTCCACAGTGAACGAATTAACAGAAACCGAAATGAGTCAGTGGGGTCTGATTAAGCAGATGCTAAAAGATGATGTGGGTGGGTTTATTTACAGTCAGACCAAGAGAAGACCCATGATTTTACCTATCATTATTGAGGTTTAGGAATAGCGGCAAACGTCAAAACAAGATGGATCTTGTTCAATACGCCATAAACCCAAAAAAGACTTAAATCAGCAATACAACTGATTTAAGTCTTTTTCATTCCCCTTTCCTATCTTCCCCAAAAAACGAGGATGCAGTGGTGGTATGCAGCGAAGCGGAGGATTTGAATCTGGAGAAGCGACAGCGATCGTAAGATCAAAGCCTACGCGTAGTGTCTCCACACTCTTACAGCATCTCGTTTAAAGCCGCTTGGGTTCCTGCTGTATGCCCTGTCGTAAACGCCGCTGTAATATTATAACCACCGGTGTAACCGTGAATATCCAGAATCTCACCACAGAAGAACAATCCAGGCATCAGCTTGGACTCCATTGTTTTCGGATTAATTTCTTTCAAATTCACACCGCCCCCGGTAACAAATGCTTCCTTCAGAGAGAGCGTACCGTTCACACGAATTGGAAACGCCTTGATTCGGTGGGCAAGTTCTTGCCATTGTTGCTTGGGAATATGATCATATGTCAAGTCCTCGCGCAACTCGGCTTGCTGGAGCAACAATGGAATCAAGCGTTCCGGTAAATAAGGCTTAAGCACGTTTTTGATCGCTTTTTTAGCATCGGCCGATGCCAATTCCAGCGTTTCGCGGTAGACTTCATCGGCATGCTTGCGAGGCTGCAAATCGAGAGTAACCAACACCGTGTTTACCTTATCCTTTTTCATCCCTTTAACGACAAACTGACTGCACCGCAAAGCGGTTGGGCCAGATAGACCGAAATGTGTAAAAATCATATCTCCTTCATGGACGACAACTTTCTTTTGCTTCGCATTCCATACGGTCAGGCTGATGTCGCGTAAGGATAGTCCCTGAAGCTCTTTCGTCTGGATGAACGTCTCGCCTGACGTCAACGGAACCTCTGTTGGATACAGCTCTGTAATGGTATGCCCCGCTTGCTCTGCCCACGCATAGCCGTCACCTTCCGAGCCTGTATGCGGGACGGACTTGCCACCGACGGCTACAATGACGTTACGGCTACGTAGGATTTCACCGGAACGCAGCCGCACGCCAGCCGTATGACCTTCTTTGTAAATAACCTCTTGAACAGGGCAGCTTGTCCGAATCTCGACTCCTTGAGAGCGTACCTTGTTGATCAAAGCATCGACAACTGTTTTGGCTTTGTCTGTCACTGGAAACATACGCCCGTTGTCTTCTTCCTTTAAGGCTATACCCAGCTGTTCAAAAAAGGCGATGATATCCCGATTGCCGAAAGCTGCCAGCGCACTGTGCAGAAAACGGCCATTGCCGGGAATATGCCGAATTAGTTCGTCCAGCTCTTTTGCATTCGTGACATTGCAACGTCCTCCACCGGAGATCCCGAGCTTTCTCCCGAGTTTATTTCCCTTTTCTAGTAAAAGCACCTTGGCGCCCTCACCGCTGGCAGCAGCAGCGGCCATTAATCCGGCTGAGCCGCCTCCGATTACAATAACGTCGTAAGTCATAGACCTCTTCCTTTTCGTCGACAAATTTTCAAAAAATTCAGAATGGCGTAACAGGTTTTTCATCATATCGTAATACCGTCGCTTTAGATAGCCTTTGAGCACAGTAAGCACGTATATCTTTCATTTTCCAGGAATTTGAAACACGTAAAAACGGTTCTTTTATATACATCCGGTATTTAGCAGATTTTGTCGTTCTACACCGGGATTTTAACACATATATTGTAATATATTGTAGCCTGTGCTTTAATTCAACTAACGGCGTCAAGGAAAGATGATGAGGGGGAAAAGTCCTTGTTAATTGCGTTGAAGGAAAGTGTGCTCCAGATTCTCCTTGCCGTTATATCGGCGGGTTTTTTCTCTATATTAACGGATTATGGGGATAAGAAAAAGGTTTGGGCAGGCAATCTACTCCCTGGACCTAATCAAGGAATACTTTACTTGTGTTGCTTGCCAGCCATATTGCTATGTTCACTCTTTCAATATCAGTCTCCATATGGTCTACCTTCCAATCTGGGTATTATTCCCCTTGCAGTTGGCATCATGTACGGTAGACGACGTACTGCCTTCGTGCTCGCCGCTTCCGCACTGACGGGTGTCCTGATGATAGCCCAGTCGACAGAAATGTCCCCGATGTATGTGGGCACTGGTTTTATCCTTTTTCCTTTTATGTTACTGCATGTCAAGTTTTTTCAAAGAGGAACATTGTTGGACAAAAAGCTTCTGATTTCTGCATATGTTGTGGCTGATATGCTGTTTAAGGCGTTATTCCCGCTACTGTGGGGCAAACAGGATATTTCCGTATACATTCCTGACTTATTTACAACGTTTTGGAATATTGCAGTAGGTGTGCTGGCAAGTTTTATGGTCGTGAGTCTGATGCATAATGCCTTTGAGAAGCTGGCGCTGCGGCGTGATGTGACCGAGTTTACGAGCAAATACTTAATTGAAGTGGATAAGCTGCGTCAAGTCATGGATCTGATGCCGTTATCTCTTGTTACTCTGGACAGCGAAGAACGAGTTATACATATGAACAAAACGATGCTGGAACTCTATCGGGACTTCGATCCCTACATTACGCTGCCTGAGGTAGTAGGTCGTCCATTGACCTCGTTGTACGGTGGTTTTAGCGCTTCTCCTGTGGTCAACGAACGAGTTGCGAAAGCATTAGAAGGAGAGGCGGGTGCTGATTTTATCCATGTTACTCCCAAAGTATTCTTCTCAAGTTTCCTTCCTATTCGGGATAAACATGTTAACCAAACGACAGGCGTCATTATCGCCTTGCAGGATATTACAGAGCTGGAGACGCTGCGCAGTGAGCTAGGCAATTTCGAGAGGCTCAGTCTGGTCGGACAGATGGCAGCGGGCATTACTCATGAAATACGTAATCCGATGGCGGTTGTGCGCGGGTTTTTACAGCTTATGCGTGAAAAAAGTCCAGATTCCCTAGGCCATTACTACCGTATTGTGATGGAGGAACTGGATCGGGCGAATGGGATTATTAACGATTTTCTTTCACTGGCCCAGAATCGGATTGTCGAGAAGGAGCAATGTCATCTGCATGATATTATTCGCGAACTGACGCCTTTATTGTGGGCAGATGCGAACTTGAGGGGGCAGACGATTGAGCTGAAGCTGGAGGATCATGTGACGATGTTGCATTTGAACCCTAAGGAAATGAAGCAATTACTGCTTAATCTATCGCGTAATGCGATGGAAGCTATGGGGGAAAAGGGGGTGCTAACCATTTCTACTCATGAGGAAGGGGATTTCGTGGAACTGGAAGTAAAAGATACAGGTCCGGGAATTCCGCAAAAACAGCTTGAAAAGCTGTTCCAGCCTTTTTACACAACCAAAACGAAAGGTACAGGTCTGGGTCTGGCCTTATGTCAAAGTATAGTGGAACGTCACCACGGTACGATTGCCGTAGATTCGGTGGAGGGAATGGGCACGCAGTTTAAAGTCCGATTACGCAGAACCATTCCGACTTACCGGGATCATTCTGAGCCTCCTGCCATGAATTCGATACAGAAATAATTGTGAAAATATATAGCCGGATTTTTGCAAATTACGTGAAAAAGATTGTATAATGAGGATTAGATGTCCATGCCTTTACTACGGCAAAGGATGAAATTAGAAACGTAGTATACATGATTTTTCGAAAAGGAGTGAAAGAATATGTCTATGTCTTTCGATCAATATATGAGAGATTCAGTTCAGCCGATGCGCGATGAACTGACGAATCTTGGGATTCAGGAACTGCGTACTCCAGAAGATGTGGAGGCCAAGCTGCCTGATGCTAAAGGTACAGTGCTGGTTGTTGTGAACTCGGTATGCGGTTGTGCCGCAGGCCAATGCCGCCCGGGTGTGGCTGAAGCGCTGAAGCATGATATTACGCCGGACCATCTGTATACAGTTTTTGCTGGACAGGACAAGGAAGCAACGGCGAAGGCTCGCGAATTTTTCGCACCGTATCCGCCATCTTCCCCTTCCATCGCGCTGTTGAAAGACGGCGAACTGGTACACTTCATTGAGCGTCACCAGGTGGAGGATCGTTCTGCAGATCAAATCGCTGCTGATTTGACCAGTGCATTTGACCGTTTTTGCCGGTAAGACTGCTCAAGCTATGCCCCGCATTTTTCGCCTGCGAAACTTGCCGGGGCTTTTGCATGTTGGCTTGTGAAGGAAATTCCTAAAAAAGAGGTGCTTATCTGATGAGTTTGCAGGAACAGATTATTGCTGAATTGGGAGTACAGCCTACGATTAACGTAGAGGCGGAGGTCCGTAAGCGTGTGGATTTCCTCAAGTCGTATGTAACGAAAACGGGAAGCAAAGGGCTGTTGATCGCCATCAGTGGCGGAATTGACAGTGCCGTAGCAGCCGCTTTGTGCAAGCAGGCTACAGATGAGCTGACGCAGGAGCAAGGGGAAGAATATAAAACGCTGGGTGTATTCCAACCATACGGTCAACAAGAAGATATCGAGCATAGCTACGCGGTTGCCAAAGCGTTCGACCTGAAATATGCCGGGGAAACGAATATTAAGGAAGCCGTGGACAAGGTTGCCGTGGAAGTGGAGCATACGTTAAAGGATATCGGTCTTGAGCGTTCCATTACTCCGCAAGTGAGAGGGAATGTAAAGGCAAGAACACGTATGGTGGTCCAGTACGCGCTTGCGAATGAGCTGAATCTGCTCGTCGTCGGTACAGATCATGCTTCAGAAGCCATCACAGGCTTTTATACCAAATGGGGCGATGGTGCGGTCGATATTACGCCGCTTAGCACGCTGAACAAACGTCAGGTGCGTTTGCTGGCCAGCTATCTTGGAGTTCCGCAGGCCATTTTGGACAAAGCGCCTACAGCAGGATTGTGGGAAGGCCAGACGGATGAAAAAGAACTGGGAATCTCCTACGAAGCAAACAGCGACTACCTGGAAGGTAAGGAAATTGACCCGGCGGCACGCGAAAAGCTGGAAAGCTTCTTCACACGTACAGCACATAAGCGGACAAGCATCCCAGGAGTTTAAGCATTAATCATTATGGAATTGTAAAATGCTCAAGTGAGGATTTTGCAAAAATCCAATAAGCGATTTTCAATAAACAATATATAGATCGAAATGGTCTAGTTCGTCTATATATTGCACTTGGAGCGACTGGAATCGAATTTTGCAAAATCCTGAAGTAAATAAATGCGGCGATCCGCCCGGCGGATCGCCGTTTGTATTGAAGGAGCTATAGTCTAAGTGGTGATCCACTCAATGAAGCGGCGGGTTTCGGTAATCGCCTGATCCAGTGGAAGACTGCCTCCCTGGAATGGATGAACGGTATTGAAGGTATGATTGCCGCCTTGAATTTGTACCCACTCAATGTCGGGACGAACGGATGTGAGCAAGGCAGAGCCTTCCCGTAGACGTTTGGAGTCTTCGGTTCCCTGGATAAGTACGGCTGGGAGCTGGCTGTTGGCAAGCCTGTCTACAATGGCAAAACGCTGGCGATTTTGCTCCAGGTCGTCCAGAATGACAGCATCCAGCGGAAGCTGTTGCCCGGTTCTGGCGTTTTGCACATAGCTGCGCCCCTTAGCGCGCATTTCTTCTTTTTGAGGTAAAGTAAACAAGTCCAAATCTGTCACGCCATTCCAAGAAATGACACCAGCAATCTCGCCGGGATGATCCAGAGCGTATACGAAGCAGCTTCCCGCGCCTCGGCTATGTCCTAACAGAAACAACGGCAATTCTCTGAATTCGTGGCGTGCTCTCAGATTGGATAGCAATAGTTCCAAATCCTCTTGTTCGCGGCTATAGGTGTTGCGTGCGAACTTTTCCAGCTCGGTAAAATTCTCCAGATCCTCACCTATGCCATTATGTGAAAAGTTGAAGGTCACAACATGGTTATCCATACTCAATGCTTCTGCTATATAGGGGAACATGCCCCAATCCTTAAATCCTTTGTAGCCATGAGCGATGATGAGCAGGCTTTTGGCTGTATTTTTAGCGGGAAACCAGGAAGCCCGGATCACCGCATCTGTTCCTGCTTTGGTACCTGCTTCAACAACAATGGTTTCTGACATCCTATCCTTCCTTTCTACGGGGATTTTTTAAATGGGCATATCAGCTGAATTTCAAACATCACCTATAGCTTTTCTTATAGCCTTTCTTATTTTAACATATTTTGGTGCTGCTTTTACGCCTTTGTGACTCGCCATGGTGTGGACGCACTGTTACAATAGATCCAGTAAAGTAATAAAAGGACGGGGAATACCCAAATGATCTACGGAATTGGACATGATGTGTTGGAAATAAGCCGTATGGCTGATATTTTGGCAGGTAAATATGCAGATGCTTTTTTGAATCGGGTGTTGACCCCGGCAGAACGTGAGCTTGCTGTGGAACGCAAGGGTAGGCTAACTGAGTTCGTAGCAGGGCGCTTTGCCGCAAAGGAAGCGATAACGAAAGCCTTCGGGTGCGGAATTGGGCAGATTATAGGATTCGGTGATATGGATATTTTACCGGAACCTGGGGGGAAGCCAGCCGTTTATTTGTCTTCGTCCGCGTGGGATAGACTGAGATTGCCATCTACAGGCGAGTCGAATTACAGCATTCACCTGAGTATTACACATCAGCCTAACATTGCCTCTGCTTTTGTGATTGTCGAATATAAGGAGACGTGATGTGATGACTACAAATACATTGGAACAAAAGCGTTATTTCAGCTTTGAACTGTTGAATTGGTATACACGAAACAAACGTGATTTGCCGTGGCGCCGCCATCGGAATCCTTTTTATATCTGGATCTCGGAAATTATGCTTCAGCAGACGCGTGTGGATACGGTCATTCCGTATTTTAATCGCTTTATTGCACGTTTTCCTACAATTGAAGCGCTGGCGGAAGCACCCGAGGAGGATGTGCTTAAGCTGTGGGAAGGGCTGGGTTATTATTCGCGGGCCCGGAATTTGCAAACTGCGGCAAAACAAGTAGTTGAGCTTCACGGTGGGCAGGTGCCGGATGATACACAAGCTGTCGCTGCACTGAAAGGAGTAGGCCCGTATACGACGGGGGCGATTATGAGTATCGCCTTCAATCGACCAGAGCCTGCTGTGGACGGGAATGTGATGCGTGTGCTATCGCGTTATTTTCTCATTGAAGAGGATATTATGAAGGGCAGCACGCGGGCGCATATGGAAAGTCTGGTACGGGAGCTGATTCCCGAAGGAAGGGCCTCCGATTTTAATCAGGCTCTGATGGAGCTGGGGGCGCTGGTCTGCACGCCGAAGTCGCCTCATTGTCTGACCTGCCCGGTCATGGAGCATTGCTCGGGCAGGTTGGCAGGTCGCGAGGAGACGCTGCCAGTCAAGACCAAGGCGAAGCCGCCTCGGCTGGAGCCACGTTCTGTCGCCCTCATTGAGGGCAGCGGCGCGAACGCCGGCCGCCTGCTCGTACGGCAGCGCCCGGCCAAGGGCCTGTTGGCCCGCATGTGGGAGCTGCCGCACGAGCTTGCCGGGCCGGAGGGCTACAACGGCCCAGTGCCAGATGAGCCAGCCATGGATCACCTGGCGGCTCATCTGCTAGCAGAGGGCGTGCATGCGCGCCCGGTGCGGTTTGTACGTGAGGCGGAGCACACGTTCAGCCACATTCACTGGAACCTGCGTGTGTTCCAGTGTGAAGAGGTCGCCGTCCCTGCCGGGGAGGCGGGCGGACAACCGCTGGCTGCCGAGCAGCGGGCAAGCTACAGCACCGGAGCGAAGCCGGGGGCGTTGATTGCACTGGCAGAGCATGCGGAGCACAGGCGCAATGCGCTGCCAGCGGGGTACCGCTGGATCAGCGAGAAGGATATGGCCACCTTGGCGTTCCCCAAGGTGTTCCTCGATCTGATCACCGAGTATTATGCGAAGCAAAAAGGGACCTTGGTGTAGGTCCCCGAAAGCTGCTGGGAGAAGTCCCAGCAGCTTTTTGGTTCTTTTTTCGTTCAACCTGACATCTCATAAAAATAACGATACGTAAAGGCGATGCCTATTCATCATTCGTTGTTAAGAGTTAACTCCACTTGACTATATTACGAATCAAAAGATGCAGCTCGCCAAACAATGGCTCCACCACAGAAACGTAACGGAGGTCGCTTTTGATTTGAATTAGGAGAGCGTTTCCTACTTTATTCGTCTATTTAAAAAGGAATATGGCATTACGCCTAAGCAGTATCAGATGAGTGTGCAGCGGCAAGCAGTTCTTACCTAATGCGAAACATATCAAAAAGAAAAAGGGGCCGTCCTCAGCAGTTAAAACTACTGAGGACGGCCCTGTGTTCACATGAATATACATTTACGCTGTTTAAATCTAATCGACGCCACAATCACTCTCAATCAGTCCTTTGCCGATTACATTAGCCGAAACCGGAGGCTTACCGAGCTCACGGGACCATATGGACAATTGCCCAATATGGTGGATTTGGTGGGCAATGACATGGCGCATCACCTCGCCCCAGGCATCAATCACAATCCTGCCGTCCGGGAGGTGATCTTCAAACCTTTTTCGTTCCAGACCTTCATGCCAGGAGAGCACGAACGGCTCGACATCGATTCGAAACTTCGCATCCAGTTCGCGGACTTTGTCCAGCGTATCATACCGAGAGAAGTCCTCCTGAAAGTCGGGTTTGCCCTGAATCGTTTGAACCCAGCTCCATTCCACATCAACGATATGAAAGAGCGTCTTCAGAATGCCGCCAACCCCGCCGACCCGTTCTTTAAGCAGTTCCTCCTGCGGCACCTCTTCACACCAGCGGTACCATTGTTCCCGAATCATCCAGTTGTAACGAAAAAAAGTCTGCATCCATGAACCTCCAGAGATTGTATTTAAGAAACATCTCCACCAGTTTACCATGGAATGCCAAAAGGGCTGTCTCATTCGTAGAAAATCTACTTTTGAGACAGCCCTTTATTATAGGATAGAGATGTTGTTACTGGCTTATTTCTTCGCAGCCGCGTAACGTTTGTTTACTTCATCCCAGTTGATAACATTGTAGAATGCTGCAATGTAGTCTGGGCGTTTGTTTTGATATTTCAGGTAGTAAGCATGCTCCCAAACGTCCAGTCCAAGTACCGGAGTCAGACCTTCGAACAGTGGGCTATCCTGGTTTGGAGTGCTAGTGATCGCCAGTTTGCCGTCTTTGCCGACAACCAGCCAAGCCCAGCCGCTACCAAAACGTGTTGTAGCTGCTTTAGTGAAGTCTTCTTTAAATTTGTCGTAGCCACCCAGCTCGTTGCTGATTGCTTCAGCAATAGCACCTGTCGGTTGTCCGCCGCCGTTAGGACCGATAACTTCCCAGAACAGGCTGTGGTTGTGATGTCCACCACCGTTATTGCGAACCGCAGTGCGGATGCTTTCAGGTACGCTGTCCAGATTGGAGATCAGATCCTCCAGGCTTTTGCTTTGCAGTTCAGGAGCGCTCTCCAGAGCTGCATTTAAGTTCGTTACGTATGTGTTATGGTGACGATCATGGTGAATTTCTACTGTCAGTGCATCAATGTGCGGTTCCAGTGCGTCTTTTGCGTAAGGAAGTTCTGGTAATTGAAATGCCATAGTAAAATCCCTCCTGGTTATATGGTTGGGTAAGTGTTCCTATGTAATAATACCCTCGATAGTTATATTAAACCGCATTCAGCCTATTTTATCAACATTTTTGTTTGTAAAATAGCAAACTGGGAAATACGGCCTGGTAGCTAGCATGTCCAAAAACCCGATTGGAATACACAATACATAGGTAATAAGAGGCAAATATGAGCTCCTGAAATGTAAACGCTTCATATACAGCGCTTACATGAGAAAAAGGGATGTATTCCGTCTAAAAGTATGGTTTAATGGTCAAGGAAGCAGAAATTTCGGCTTTTTTGTCGTCTGCTATATTCTGTCATGTCTATGACATGACGAACTTGAGGGCACACACCCTTTTCCTGTTCTTCATTTCATATATAGCAGATCGTATGCATTTTTATCATAATGCCTAGTGATTAACACCATGATAAGAACTTTAAGGATTTATGTAAAAATGACGGTGCTGTCTCAATTTTTTTATTATGCTTACGAAAAGGGAGATATTACTTATGCACGTTCGTTCCTTTCAATTAAGTGATGTGAATTCAGTAACGGAACTCATGCAAATTGCCTTGTCAGAGGAGTGCTACAAAGAGACGGTGGGTGCTTTTGCCCGTCAGCTTTCGTGGGATTCCGGTTTGATCGTCGTTGCAGAAGAAGAGGGAGAGATCGTTGGTGCCCTGATCGGCACGATTGATCAGAATCATGGTTGTTATTATCGTATTGCTATTCACCCGGATCATCGTCGGATGGGAATCGGCAAATCGCTTGTAGAGTCCATGGAGCAGCGTTTTCAGCAACGTAAAGTTAGCCGTATTTGGGTAGCAGGGGACAAGCATAACAGCGCGGCCATGCCTTTGTACGAAGCGATGGGTTACGGAGCAAGCCAGATTTTACAGGCTTTTCAGAAGCTGAGTATCTTGGCGCCACATTAATCGGCAATCGATATAAAGAGAATTGAATATCACTAAGTATAATATTTACATTTAGAGCATATCTGAGTAACCGTTGCAATCGGGTACGGGATATGCTTTTCTATTTATAACAGGGTTGAGGAGGTTAATTATGGACGCTTTGACTCCTTCGTCAGGCCCGCTTCCTTCTCCGGAAACGTCCAAACAAGCAGGTCGCTGGGGTTACATACGCGATTGGTTAATCACTCTTTTGATCGCGATGGTCGTCTTGCTGCTTCTGAACCTGTTCGTGTTTAATTTGTCCACGGTTAGAGGACATTCGATGCAGCCGACGCTAATGGAAAGCCAGCATTTGTTCGTTAACAAGCTGGTTTATAATTTTCATGATCCGGGCAGGGGGGACATTGTGATTTTAAAAGATCCCGATTCCAAGCTATCCAGCCCAAGATTTTTAGTGAAAAGAGTAATAGGTATTCCCGGAGATGTAATCCGGGTTGAGCATAATCATTTGTATGTGAACGGTAAGCTGCTAAATGAACCTTACACCAACTCGGACGTGGAGGATGGTGATTACGGTCCTTTTACGGTGGAGCCGGAGCACTTTTTTGTCATGGGAGATAACCGCCATACTGCTGCAAGCAAGGATAGCCGCTATTTTGGCAGCATTAAATCTCAAGATTTACTGGGGCGTGCAGAGTTTATATTTTGGCCGATATCTGAATGGAAGTGGCTATAGAGCAACTATAGTCTGAAATCAATGCGGAACACGTGCGAACCGATCAGGACCATGACGGATCAGGCGGTTACCGATCAGGAAAGGAAGAGAAATATGAAAGAAGTGATGGTATATACCGATGGCGCTTGCTCGGGAAACCCGGGGCCTGGGGGCTGGGGGATCGTTTTGCTGTATGGAGAGCATCGTAAGGAGCTGTCAGGTGCCGAGAAAATGACGACAAACAATCGAATGGAGATCAAGTCTGTGATTGAAGCACTGAAGCTGCTCAAGGAGCCTTGCCATGTGAAAGTACACAGTGACTCTGCCTATGTCGTCAATTGCTTCAAACAGGGCTGGATTAAAAATTGGCTTCGTAATGGCTGGCGCAACAGTAAAAATCAGCCAGTGGAGAACAAGGAACTATGGGAAGAACTGTGGGAACTGATGGGTAAGCATGAAGTTGAATATGTGAAGGTTAAAGGGCACAGTGACAATGAACTGAATAATCGCTGTGATTTTCTGGCGACCAGTGCTGTTAAAAATTTACGGTAGCATCTGCTGCTATTTTCTGTTGAAATTTGAGATATGAGAATTTTGCAAATCCTCATATCTGTAATGATAAAAAGTGGAAGAGAGGTGAGTATCGGATGCAACGCGGACTGACTCGGGCGGCTGCCGGAACCGCTTCGACTTGGGCTTCGCTCAAGCAGGAAATTATTGAGGCGGCTCCAGGGCTGGGTATCGACTCCATCGGGTTCGCATCCGCCGACCCCTTTCTGTCTCTGAAAGCTATATTGGAAGAGCATCGGGCTAAAGGCTATGAATCTGGTTTTGAGGAGCCGGATATTGATAAGCGGATCTACCCGGAGCTGTATGGCTCACAGCCAGCATCTTTGATTGCCATTGCGGTGGCGTATCCTTCCAAAATGAAGGACCCGCCGAAGTCGGACAAGGGCAAGTACCGTGGTATTTTGGCGCGTTCAGCCTGGGGGAAAGATTATCATCTGGTACTGCGCGAAGCGATGGAAAAGCTTGAGGCTTTTATCAGTGAGCGAGTGCCTGATGCAATGTTGAAAAACATGGTGGATACCGGGGAACTGTCGGATCGAGCTGTTGCGGAACGCGCAGGCATTGGCTTTAGTGGCAAAAATACGATGATGATTTCACCGACGCTGGGATCCTGGATTTATCTAGGTGAGCTGTTGACGAACATTCCTTTTCAGCCAGATGAACCGGTAACGGATGGTTGCGGGGAGTGCACCAAATGTTTGGACGCGTGTCCTACGGGCGCGCTTGTGGGTCCGGGGCAGCTGAATGCCCAGCGGTGTGTGTCCTTTTTGACGCAAACCAAGGGCTTTCTGGATGAGGAGTTTATGCTGAAAATAGGGAATCGGCTGTATGGATGTGATACGTGCCAAATCGTATGTCCCAAAAATCGAGGCCTTAACTGGGATCATCATCCGGAGCTTACACCCGATCCCGAAATTGTGAAGCCGTTGCTGCTGCCGTTACTGGATTTGAGCAATCGTGAATTCAAAGACCGATTTGGTCAAAGTGCGGCGGCTTGGCGGGGGAAGAAGCCGATTCAACGCAATGCGGTCATTGGACTCGGCAATTTCAAGGATATCAGCGCGGTGCCCAAATTAACGGAGGTTTTATTGGATGATCCGCGTCCTGAGCTTAGAGGCACGGCGGCGTGGGCTTTGAGTCGAATAGGAGGGGAAAACGCTATGACAGCGATCAAGCAAGCATCAGAGAAGGAACAACATGAGCAAGTACGCGAAATGATCGCACAAGCGCATTCCAAACTGGAGGAACAAAAGCAGGCAGAACAGCAAAAGGATTCTGAATTAATGATCGAGGACTCGCAGGGTCCAACTACGATTTATTATGATGAAATGGAGACACCTGTGGGCACTTTGACGCTGTGCGCTACAGATCGGGGGCTGTGCCGAATAGACTATGGCGTTTTTCATGCGAGGGAAGCACTGCTTCAGCAATGGGCCCGGACATGGATTGGGGAATATGTCTATGTGCAGGAACCTGACAAACTGCGCGAAGCCGCAGATCAACTGCGTGAATATTTTGCGGGAGAACGACGGGAATTTAGTATAGCCTATGATTTGAGAGGGACTCCTTTTCAAGAACAGGTATGGCGTGCACTGCAAAATATTCCGTACGGGCAAAGTGTGTCCTACAAAGATATTGCGGAATCGATCGGCCGAGCAAAGGCGGTACGTGCTGTTGGGGAAGCAAATAATAAAAATCCGTTACCCATCCTGTTTCCATGTCATCGGGTATCGGGTGAAAACGGAAGTTTGGTCGGTTATGCTGGAGGCTTGCCAGTCAAGATGAAGCTGCTGGATTTGGAGAAAGAATGAGGACATATGTTTGCAAAATGTGATTTGCTAGCTGTCCCATGTTTTGCTATGATAGGTTCGTGTGTAATTCAAGATGTTTCATATAAATATACAGAGGTGACGACTTCGTGGTGTGGAATATTGTCATTCCGATCATTACCCTGATTGTTGGTTTGGTCGGGGGATTTTTCATCGGTGCTTATTATCTTCGCAAACAGCTTGAAAAGATGCAAAACGACCCTGAAACGCTGCAAAAAATGGCCAAACAGATGGGTTACAACCTGAATGGGAAACAAATGCAAAAAGCCCAGCAGATGATGAAGAACCAACAGTTCTCCAAAAATCAGCCTGGTCCGCGTAAAAATCAGGGCCGTCGGAAATAATGAGCAACGTGAGCACGGATACCGCATGAGGTTGCTGCATAGAGGAGGATTACTGTGGCTGGCGTAAAAGATTATATTAACCGCAAAGCTGCGGATAACCGGGATAAAATCGAGTACCATGTGGAGCAGATTTTACAACTGATCGGTGAGGACCCCAAGCGTGAAGGGTTGTTGGAAACACCGGCACGCGTAGCGCGCATGTATGAGGAAATATTTGCGGGTTATGAGGTTGATCCTCGGGATGCTCTGGGTGTGACATTTGACGAGAATCACGAGGAGCTTGTGATTGTGAAGGATATCGTCTATTACAGTCAGTGTGAGCACCATATGGCTCCTTTCTTCGGAAAAGTGCATATCGGCTATGTCCCCAGCGGCAAAATTGTAGGACTGAGCAAGCTTGCCCGTCTGGTGGAGGCGGTGACCCGCCGATTGCAGGTACAGGAGCGTATTACATCGCAGATCGCTGATATTTTAAATGAAGCGGTCTCCGCTCACGGGGTTATGGTGGTCGTGGAAGGCGAACACTTGTGCATGTGTGCAAGAGGTGTCAAAAAGCCTGGTAGCAAAACGGTAACATCTGCGGTACGCGGTACGTTTCGCGATGATGCTGCGCAACGCGCAGAGTTCCTGTCGCTGCTCAAGGATTGATCGAACATCGCGTGACGGTTATGTGATGAACAAAAAAGGGTGGTTTACGCATAGGCGTAGCCACCTTTTTTTGTTAACATCAGGATAGGTGGACGGTGGAGAAAGCAGCATAGCTGCCCTAAAAATTACGATTAACCTATGGATAACAGTTATTTTTAAGATAGGGGATAACGTATGGATAATGTACATAAATCAACAGAAAAAATTACAGCTTTGCCTGAGTTGCAATGGTTTGAAGCGCCACTCGCGACCACTCAGGAGGACGTTTTGTCTCCGCTGGCCTGGGAGGAGCTGGCCTGTCGGCAAGTAGGGAAAGGTGCTGCGCCCATTTTGCATCTATGGCGGCATCCGTCAGCGCTTGTGATTGGTCACCGGGATCGCAGGCTACCCTATGCCCCACAGGCGATGGAGCGAGTGCGCAGCGCGGGAACGTCGGTATGCGTGCGCCCATCGGGCGGAGCAGCCGTCATGTTGGACAGGGGGGTACTGAACCTGTCCCTGATCCTGCCGAATCCGCAGCGGGCCATCAGCCTGCATGAGGATTTTCGGCTCATGGCGGGGCTGATTGCCGATGCATTGGCCCCGTGGTCTGCCGAGGCGCAGACCGGAGAAATCACCGGGTCTTTCTGTCCCGGTGATTACGATGTCAGCGTCCGGGGCCGCAAGTTTTGCGGCATTGCACAGCGACGTCAAGCCAAGGCGTATATCATCACAGCCTTCGTGATGATTGAGGGCAATGGTGCAGAGCGTGCACAGGCGGTGCAGCAGTTTTATACGGAGGCAGCCGGAGATACGCCGGCGGGCGTGCAGCAGTCGGATTACCCCCGGGTGAATCCGACAACGATGGGTAGCCTGGCAGAGCTGGCTGGAGTGCCGTCTGTCGAGGCGTACACGGCATCTCTGCGCCGTGTCGTCGAGAACCGGGCTGCCATTTTGCCTGCCGATGGCTGGCTGGTACAGCCAGAAGGATTGACCGAGCAAATGGCAGCACTCAGAGAGCGATATGATTTGCAGGTGTAGTTTTATCTTTAGCTTAGAATGGCTGCCATCTCAGTTTAGAGGCTTGGGTATAGCGTTCTTCGACCTCTGGCCAGTTGACGACATGCCACCAGTCTTCGATATATTTGTTGCGTTCGGCCTGATGCTTTAAGTAATATGCGTGTTCCCACACATCAATCGCCAGCAGCGGAATGGACTCCCACTGAGTCAGATTCTGGTGCTTTTCGGCCTGCAAAATTTCAAGCCGTCCCGCGCGCGGACTCCACACCAGGATCGCCCAGCCGCCGCCCTCAACCTTCTCGGCCGCCGAACTGAAATGCTTTTTGAATGCATCGTAGCTGCCAAAATCCTTTTTAATCTGTTCAGCCAGCGGCCCACTTGGGTTTCCACCGCCTTGAGGACTCATGATCGTCCAAAAAAGAGTATGCAGATAATGACCTGCACCGTTAAATGCCAGTTCTCGTTCCCAATGCTTTACGAGGTCAAAATCACCTGTTTTTCGGGCTTCTTCCAGCTTCTTTTCCGCTTTATTCAGGTCATTCACATAGCTCAAATGATGCTTGTTATGGTGAATACGCATCGTTTTTTCATCAATGTACGGTTCAAGTGCATTATAGGGGTAAGGGAGTGGCGGTAGCCGATGTCCACCAATAGGAACAGGGCGGCCGGGTGAGGTTTTTTCCGTTGCCGAAGGTTGCGTCTGGCCGGACTGGACGCCCTTAGTCGCCCATGTACCTTCTCCCCTTATGCCCGCCTGCCGCTCTCGCAACGCTTCCTCCGGGTAATCCTCACCCTCTGCCGCTACATGATACAACCTAGCGGCCCGCGCGATGGAGCCGGGCTCTTGGAAGGGGGTAGTCGAGATCAGGAAATATTGGCTTTCATGCGCCGCATGTAATACAACTCCGGCGGATTTTGGCTGCTGACGCAACGCATGACTGTGCTCGGTCAGCAGACTGAGCTGCCGTACATACTCCTGTGACTGACGGTTTGCGGTTTGCAGCAAATCGTCCAATCGACGATTTAATTCTTGTGAGGCCGGCTGCGAGTTCAAGGCTGACTCTGACAATAGTATCTCTCCAGATGATGATGCATCTGATCCCCTTGTATGTTCTGATTGTTCTGCTAGCTGGTGTGTATGTGCTTGTGGAGCACCCGACTTTTGTTTCCATTGATGATGCCATGCCTGATCTGCCGGATCGAGTGCGCTCCGTTGCTCCTCAAGCAACTCTATGGCGGTGCGTTCCGTCTGTTCGAATATAGTTCGCCAATCATCCAGCAACTGCACATATGCAGGCTCCAGCCCCTCAGTAGCGGACTTAATCACTTCCACATGCCAACTTTCCTGCTGCTTCCAATGCCGAATTTCCTCCAGCACACGTAAGGGCAGGAAAGACCCATAAGTACTCAGCATCATTTTTACCTCCCGTCCCACTATGGCTACCCGGTGGATCTAGCAGATCTGCCCCGGATGCATACGTACCCAGTATATTCGCTGTCTCATCGGATATATGTCTATAAACTCCTTCAATCAGGTCATAACTGTTACGCAGAACAATGAATACCCACGGGAAACAAAAAAGAAGCCTGGCTACGGCACGGGTTAAGTGTCCATAGGCAGGCTTCTTCAAGACGAAGAATAGAATACAGCTTTTCAAAAATAAATTCCTTACTTCGTAGTCGTTTGTTTATGGGCATCAGCGATGGTTTTCTTGTCCTCCAGCTCCTGCACACTGCTTAGAAACGTCGATACCCGCCGCAAATACTCACGGGGGTGCTCTCTGAAAATAAGCTCATGTATCCCGTTTTTGACAATCCATACACTGGAAAGCGGGTTGGTCTGATTGGCAGCGAGCTTTTCCGCAATGGGATAAGGAGCCTTTTCATCCTGTGTACCATGCACAAACATGATCGGGAACGGATAGTTCTCCTTTTTAACCTCCTGATATGGAATCTGATGCAAGCTGGTGCCGTTCAAGACCGGAAACAGCAACTCCAGAATTTCCAAAGAAGGATGTCGTGGCAGATTAATTTGATTGTGAATGTTATGGTACAGCGTATCCGGTTCCAGCAGGAAGGTGCTGTCCAAAATCATCGCGTCCACATCCTTGGTTTGCAAGCCCGCCTGAAGAGCGGTGCCTGCCCCCATGGAGAAGCCCCATACGATAATTTCCGACGAGCCGCGTTGCTTCGCAAGCTGGATCGCCCCGAGAAGCTGCTGGGATTCCGCCTTACCTCCGGTTGCGACTGCTTTGCTGTTTTGTGACGCGAATCCGTAATCAAACATGACCACATTAAAGTTCAAACGGTGGGCATAATGCGCCAGATCATACATTGGAATCCAGCTTTCTTCGCGGTTAGCCCCGTAACCATGACTGAAAATAATCGTTTTCCGCGATTGATCCGCCGGGATATACCAGCCTTGTACCATGCGACTACCATCCTTGGCAGGGAAGCTGACTTCCTCATAAGGCATGCTTTTGGCCTGCATCGGATTAGAGTACAACGGTGCGACGGTGGGATTCGTAAGCACCCATGCGATGTAAGCATGCAGGGCAATAAAACAAAACAACAGAAAAAAGACGACCGACAGCAGCAGAGCAATCACAACGTGCTTGAACCGCAGCAGACGGGGATTAAAGAGTGGGGTGGACGGCTCCTGAACAGCGGTCTGTAGCTGAGAGTTGCGCTGGGATGTCGAAATCATGTAAGAGCCTCCTTATATAAAATTGATCTTCGTTTCATAGAATTTAGGTATAATTCCACTTGAAAATGGTAGTGTATATCCATATAGATACCTATTATCGTATGATGGGTATTATCCAAAGTCAACGCCCGAACCGGAAAAGTAAAAATGATGCAAAGAATTGTCGATGTTTGTTCTCGTTCTGTAATATGGTTGTCACAAAAACATCGGTTTACAGTAGCCGCGACTATTCTATATAATTTATGTAACCATGTTTCATAGTGTGAAACGAATATGGATACAAGAGGAGCGGTTCACGATGGAAGACCGTAAATTAACCGTTCGCGCTGTAGAGCGTGCACTTGATATACTGCTGTGTTTTACCGCAGATTCGGATCTTGGCCTGACGGAGATTGCCTCCAGAATTAGTCTACATAAAAGCACTGTTCATCGGCTGCTGACTACGTTGGAGGATCGGGGCTTTGTCGTTCGAAATGCTGAAACGGAAAAATATCGGCTTGGCTTCCGCATATGGGAGCTTTCCACACATCTGTCCCAAAGCGACGAGCCGGCGGTGTTGTTACAGCCTGCAATGGAAGGACTACGTGATCGTCTGGGCGAGACGGTCAGCTTGTACTTACGGGACGGCAGTATGCGTATTCGCATACAAGCCGTGCAGAGCAATCAGGCGATCCGCAGGGTTGCGCCTGTGGGTGCGCGTATGCCGCTGGCTGTGGGGGCCTCCAGCAAGGTGCTGGCGGCCTTTATGCCGCCGCAGGAGCTGGAAGCCCTGCTAAGCGGGGATGAATGGCCGCCCTCGGTAGACCCCGAGGTCTATAAAGCCCAGTTACAGGACATTCGCGAGAAGGGCTATGCGACCAGCTATGAAGAACGGGAGCCAGGAGCTGCTGCTGTGGCCGCGCCTATTGTGAACCGGAAGGGACAGGTCGCTGCGGCTTTATCTGTATCCGGTCCGGTCAGCCGACTTGCGCCGGAGACGCTTCATGATTTTGCTCCGATTTTGATCGAAGCGGCGAAGGAAATGGGGCTTATGCTTCCGTAACAGGAATGAATAAAGTTGAAGCAATCAGAGTGATTTGGAGCGCCTCCTTGGTAAAAGGGAGCATAGAAGGGTTGCCAAAGCAATAAATTTAAAGTAGTCTGATAAGGATGGCGGGATGACTGTTATAGCCGCCTCATGTGAATAGAAGTATCACAGTTACTGGGGGAGCCTGTAATGCCGGGCTGAGATGGAATCGTGCAAGATTCCGGACCCTTTGCACCTGATCTGGATCATACCAGCGTAGGGAAGTAATCGGCCATTGAAATGTATACGCAGCTGCTGTCTACGGTAGCGCATTGGAATATGATTATTCCACGTGCGCACTGTCTGGATAGCTGCCTCGTTAGATTAGCCGGTTCCCTGGGGAACCGGCTTTTTTGCATAGATCAGCCACCCTCAGAATGGTTTCCGGATCGGTGTGTCATTTCAACGAAACGGGAGGAATGGACAATGAAACCGACAGAAACAGAAGGAACAAAAGGAACAGAAGTAAAATCAGCAGAAGTAAGGTTGACAGGAACAAGGGAAGTAGAAGCAGAGAAGACAAACGCGGAGCAAGCCGGTGGGGTAAAGCCCTTTCCGGGGAGCCGCAAGGTATATATTCAAGGTTCACGGCCGGACATTGCCGTGCCAGAGCGTGAAATCGCGCTGCACCCCACGCATACGCCGCAGGGTACGGAGCATCATGAGCCATTGCGAGTGTACGATACGAGCGGTCCGATGACTGATGAAAACTATCAGGTCGATATCCGTCAGGGCTTGCCTCCATTACGGCGAGCTTGGGCACTGGAACGGGGCGATGTGGAGGCTTACGAGGGACGCGCCGTCAAGCCGGAGGATAATGGACTAAAGCCCGGCTCCAAACGGGAGACGGTTGAATTTCCTGGCGTGACCAACCGTCCGCTTCGTGCTTCGCAGGGGCGCACGGTGACGCAAATGCATTATGCGCGGCAAGGGATCATTACACCCGAAATGGAATTTGCGGCTATCCGCGAAGGGGTAGAGCCCGAGTTTGTACGGCAGGAGTTGGCGGCTGGACGAGCCATTTTGCCTTCGAATATCAATCATCCGGAAAGTGAGCCGATGGTGATTGGACGTCATTTTCACGTGAAGATCAATGCGAACATTGGTAATTCTGCGGTTACGTCCTCCATCGAGGAGGAAGTGGAGAAAATGACCTGGGCTGTGCGCTGGGGCTCGGATACGGTTATGGACCTGTCCACGGGCCGCAATATCCATACGACGCGCGAATGGATCATCCGGAATTCCCCGGTGCCGATTGGAACTGTACCGCTGTATCAGGCACTTGAAAAGGTGAACGGTGAAGCAGAGGCACTGACGTGGGAGTTGTATCGCGATACGCTGATTGAGCAGGCGGAGCAGGGCGTAGACTATTTTACGATTCATGCGGGCGTGTTGCTGCGGTATATTCCGATGACGGCGAGCAGAATGACGGGAATTGTGTCCCGGGGCGGGTCGATCATGGCAGCCTGGTGCCTTGCGCACCATCAGGAAAACTTTTTGTATACGCATTTTGATGAAATTTGCGAAATTATGAAAGCCTATGATGTGGCCTTTTCTCTCGGGGATGGACTGCGTCCGGGTAGTATTTATGATGCGAATGATGAAGCACAGTTTGCAGAGCTGGAAACGTTGGGCGAGCTAACGCAAATCGCATGGAAGCATGATGTCCAGGTCATGATTGAAGGGCCGGGACATGTCCCTATGCACAAAATCAAGGAGAATGTGGACTTACAAATGGAGATTTGTAAGGAAGCTCCTTTTTATACCTTGGGACCGCTCACGACGGATATTGCGCCCGGATATGATCATATTACCTCAGCCATCGGGGCGGCGATGATCGGTTGGTTCGGGACGTCTATGCTGTGCTATGTTACGCCGAAGGAGCATTTGGGTCTGCCGAACAAGGATGATGTCCGCGAGGGTGTCATTACCTACAAAATTGCGGCACATGCTGCCGACTTGGCGAAGGGGCATCCACGGGCGCAGCAGCGGGATGATGCTTTGTCCAAGGCACGCTTTGAGTTCCGCTGGCGCGACCAATTCAATCTCTCGCTCGACCCTGAGCGAGCTTTGTCCTACCATGATGAAACGCTACCGGCAGAGGGCGCCAAGGAAGCACACTTTTGCTCGATGTGCGGCCCCAAGTTTTGCAGTATGCGGATCACGCAGGACATTCGCGCCTATGCGGCGGATAAGGGGCTGAACACCGAAGAGGCGGTAGCCGCCGGGATGCGTGAGAAAGCAGAGCAGTATCGGGATGGCGGGCAGTAAAATGAACGTATGAGTTTAGGAACGTATGAATAACAAAAAGCCGTGGTTCTCTACAGACGATGTAGGAAGCCACGGCTTTTTAGCTTATGTAAAGAGAGATCATACAGCCGGATAAACGGCTACTTTATTTTTTACCCATTTTCTCATTCAAAATGTCCTGAAAGCTGAGCTTTTTCTCCGAGCTATCTTCTTTCTTCTGCATACTCACCGCGTTGGCACGTTGGTATTGGTGGTGAAAGGGCATCAGGGTGTGTACAGTTAAGTTCATTGTATTCATGTGGATCATTCCTCCAATTCCATATTGTCAAATTCAGATTGAGTTGCTTAGAACGTCTGTATAGGACTATTTGTATGTACTTGATGTCGTAATATCAGGTAGCTTGCATGGTAATGTTTCAACCATTATAACCACGTTTTTGCAAAGTAAAACGCTTTTTACATAAAACAGGAAGATGGTCATATGTGTCCAAAATACGGATTAGGTGTATGGTCATTCTGAGGGAGAATGTGCCTAGGTTCAAAACAAGGGCCAGAGGCCCGTTTTCTTAGTTTAGTAGTCGGGATTGTGTTTTTTTGTCGAATAACCTTGTATAAGGAGGATTTTGCGAAATCCTGAAGTCAGGATTAAGGCAGTCTGGTGGCGAATTAAAGTGTCAAAGTTGTATTGACTTTATGTTTGGTAGTAGATACCATGAACTGGTTGTCAGCGTATTTTGGCAACCAAAGTCAGCCAATCCATCTGGCGATTCATCCTTTGAAATGTTTGAGAAAGGACCATGACATATATGAAAAAAAGAATTGCAGACATTGCATTTATTATTCTGGGTGCGTTTTTTTTCGCGCTAGCTGTTAATCTGTTTGTGATCCCGAATGAGTTTGGCGAGGGGGGCGTTACAGGGGTTACGATCATTTTGTACTATCTGTTTCAGTGGTCTCCTTCGATCGTCAACCTGGTGATCAATGGCTTGCTGCTGATTGTCGGATATAAATTTTTGGACAAGAGAACGACCCTGTACACCGTGATTGCGGTCGCTTTTAACTCGTTGTTTTTACATTTAACGGCCAACTGGCGGATTGATTCGCATGAGCCGACGATTAATGCCGTATTTGCCGGGGTTTTGGTGGGTATCGGAATTGGTTTGATCGTGCGGGTGGGCGGGACAACGGCGGGAACGGTCATTTTAGCCCGGATCGCCAACAAATATCTGGATTGGAATATCAGCTATGCCTTGCTGTTTTTTGATCTGATTGTCGCATTCTCTTCCTATTTTATTATTGGGCCGGAAAAATTGATGCTGACCATCGTTATTTTGTACGTCGGTACGAAGGTGATGGACTTCATGATCGAAGGACTGAACCCGAAAAAAGCGGTCATGATCATTTCGGAGCATCAAAACAAAATTGCGGAGATGGTTATTACGCAAATGGACCGTGGAGTTACCGTCCTGTCAGGCCACGGATATTACACTAAAAATCCAAAAGAAGTTTTGTATATCGTCATTAGTAAACAAGAGGTGTCGGCGCTTAAAAAGATTGTGAAAGCCATCGACACAGCAGCGTTTATCACGATTCATGACGTGCGGGACGTGTTTGGAGAGGGTTTTCTGGATATTTCGAAGTAACTCGCGTGCGAAAGTAAGGTTATAGGAGAACACAGTTGGAAGCCGGTCCTGAGAGGATCGGCTTTTTTGCTGTTGTGATGTTTATTTCAATAATCGAATTAGTAGGTAATAATTTCTTATCGGAACATAAGCAAATCCATTATTTGTAAAAAAATATTGTGAATGTGACTTTGATCTCTTATTTTTTTTGAAAAATATGTATTATGATCAGACAATAATATATATTTTATGGAAATATATTCATTTTAATTCTTTTATTTTACATTTTCGTTGAGATAGTTGTCTTAATTTATCGGAATTTTAAATATGAAAGGAAACAGGAGGCCTTACTTATGAGCTTGATTGCACCGAATACGTTAACTGTTCTAGGAACCTATAAGTGTACTGCTGCTTGTAAAGAGTGTTGTTTCGAATGTGGGCCACATTTAAATCAAAGAGTTCCATTGGAAGATATTATTGCATTTATCAAGGAAGGAAAAGAAACTTTTGAAACTTTAAGAGGAGTAGTTTTTTCAGGTGGAGAATGTTTTCTGCTAGGTAATGATTTGGTTGAGGCCGTCAAGTGTGCAAGTTCTTTGGGACTTAATACAAGGTGTGTTAGTAATGGATATTGGGCTAGCACCACTCAGGCTGCCAAGAGAAGAATAGAGCCTCTTAGGAATGCAGGATTAAAGGAACTGAATTTTTCTACTGGCAACGACCATCAGGAGTTTGTTCCTTTTGATAATATTGTGAATGGTGCCATACAAGCTGCTAGGTTTGGTATTAAGGTCATTATTGTGGTAGAAGGATTTGAAAATTCAACTTTTAAATATGAAGATGCCGTCAATCATCCAGAACTCAAAGATTTCATGAGTCGTGATCAGCACAGATATAACATTCGAATTATTAACAATGTATGGGTTCCCTTTTTCAAAGAGAGAGAAATCGTTCCGCTTGATATAGCTAAGAGAAATTACAAATCAATGGATTCTTTTGAAGGGTGCGATAATATCCTAACTAATTTGGCACTAACTCCAAATATGCAACTTGCAAGTTGTTGTGGCATAACGATGGAGCACATTAGAGAAATGAAAATTGGAGAATTTAAATCTGAAAGTTTAGAAGAACTCTATAATAAACAGTTTGAGGATTTTCTAAAATTATGGATATGGGTAGACGGTCCGGAACGAATATACCATTTTGCAACTACAAAAGCACCAACATTAAGATTTGATGCGACTATAACTCATAACTGTCAAGCCTGTGCTGTAATTTACGGGAATGAATCTGTTAAGGAGGTGATTTTCAAATATTGGAGTGAGATAAAAGATGAAGTGTTATTCAGGTATTATGTAAAGCGAAAGTATTACCTACAAGCAGTAAAAATATCCTAGAGGGAGAAATGAGAATGAAAAGTGAAAAAACAAGACTATACCAAAAGCCTTTAAGCGGATTAAATGTTACAGTTGCACAACAGGGAAACATGGATTTTAAGCTAAATTTCACCGATTTACAACAGCCCACAAAATTAGAAGAATGTATAGAATCTATTATGAGTTCGCAACAGTCACTCATGAAGTTTTTCAAAAATCCTAAGGCATATTTCAAAAAAATCAGCATAGGATATATTGATATTGACCGAGATAGAAATGACATTAGGAAGTTGCTCATATCTGCGGAACCTGAAATTGGTGAGTCAATACTTAACCGTAATGCTGTTAAATTTGTGGAGGTACTGAAAAAAAACAGAATGCTTTCTGATAAATTCATAATTAAGGCAGATGCAGATGCTGAGCCTCAAGCACTTGCTGCTGCTGTAGCTGTAACTCCAGCAATTGTTTATACTTCGTTGGGAGTAATAGCACAAGTAGGTTTAGCAGTAACTGCTGCTGCTGCTATTGGATTGGCTATAGTCACTTCAGTAAAGGTGTATGGGGCTGCATCCCAAAAATTTCAGTCTTTAAATTTTTCAAAAGAAACTCCTTCAGTGCTAGCAATGGCAGAGCTATTAGCAGATTCTGAATTTGCGGCAAAGGTGGACGGGGTTCTAATAGATCAGTTTAATGTTGAATTAAATGAACTATTTCCTGGATTGCAACAAAAACTAGCTATTAATCCAATTATGTAACAAGTTCAATATTTTGGTTTATTACAGTTTAATGTATTACAAAGAAATTAATTAAGGGGTGTGGATAAAAATGTTTATTACTAGTGAGTCTTTGCTTAATGTCCAACCCCTTAGTTACATTAAAGTGTCATGAACCTAAATATTTACTTATTTATAGTAATACCATATTTCTAGAAATACAGTTTTTAATTTAGTTAAGAAAAAATAATTAGAGGTGGGGGTTATGCAGGATATATTCAAAGCAATGGCTGATCCAACACGAAGAGAAATTATTTCTATCCTTATTCAGCAAGACCTTACAGTAAAGGAGGTTAATCAGAGAATAAATATTCCTGACTCTACGTTAAGTCATCATTTGGAGATATTATATCGGAGCGGGTTGGTATCAAAAAGAAGAGCTGGAACCTTTATCTTCTACTCTGCAAGCTTATCTGTACTTGAAGAATTTATAGCATTTATCTCAATAAAATTTACAAAAACCAATTAAGGAATGAGGAATATTTATGGTGAATAATTACAATTTAAAAGAAGAGTTTAAAAAGCCATGGATTCATGTCTCTGTTTTCTTTATTATACTGCATATCATTAATTTTTTTATTTTTTCTCCTTCATTTCCTTCAACTACATATCGTATACCTTTTCTGTATATACCTTTAGGAGTTATGATTATTACTTTTTTAATTGTAACGTTATACCCAAGATACTCAAAAAATAGAGAGCAATTTTCTGAAAATAATTTAATTCCTTATCGAAAGGTTTGTTCAAGTGTATTTGTTGCAGTGGATATAATATATTTTATTCTTATGCTTATACATTCAGAAAAATTGGTTTTTAATATTTTAAATATTGTTTTATTATTTTCGTCGGTTTCACATTTGACAGTAGGTTCCACATTCACAAAATTGACACCTAACCGTCTAATTGGTCTGAAGTTTCCATGGCTACTTTCAAATGAAACCGCGTGGAAAAAGACACATCGTATCTCTGCTTATATTTGGATAGCTTTTGGCTTATTAGGTATAGCTATAGGATTAGGGCTGCAAGTTAATGTATATATGGTGCTTGCTTCTTTTTTACCTACAATTATCAGCTTGATTATTTCTCTTGTCATTAGTAGTAAACATAAAAAACAATGAATGACAGGAGGGCAGAGACTTATGTCATATATGAGGAAATATATATATAAAAGAAAATTTCAGCTACTACAAGTCGTTTTTTTATTGTTTCTTTCAGTGTTACTTTCTACACCTGGACCTTACTATATAAAGATTATAATGGATAAGGTTTTAATAGAGAAAAGAATTGATGTTTTATTTCCACTTATTTTTTTCATCATTTGTGTTGCAATCTTGCAGGTATTATTGTCTATTACGCAGAGCTACTTTTCTTCTATTTTTATCCAAAAAATGATGATTGATATGCGTGAAGACCTTTATAGACATATTTATAGGTTGGAATATACGATGTTTACCCGAATACCAAGGGGGGAGTATTTAACCAGAATAACAAATGATATCGAGGTTGTAGGACAAACATGTACAAGTGTTGTATTAAATGTTATAATAAACAGCTTGACCATAGTAATATATATCGGGGTAGCAATGTATCTGAACTGGAAATTAACATTAATAGGAATTATAACGATTCCCTTTTTTGTTATGACTATACAACTTCTTAGTCGGAAACTTCACAGATTAAGTATGCAGCTTCAAGAGAATAAGTCTGCAATTCTAACCAGTTTGGATGAGGATTTTGCAGGTATGAAGCATATTAAGCTAAAACAAGGTTTTAAGAAAGATATGGTTTGTATTCATTACACATTAAAAATTATGCAAAGATTTTTATTAAAGTCACGGTATGGTCAAATTTTTTTACCTGTCTATCTTCTTTGATCGCATTACTGGGGCCACTATCTATTTTAATTGCAGGTACATATTTAGTTCATCAAGGTAAAATAACGATTGGCAGTTTGCTTGCCTTCTATGGCTATATAGGTGCTCTTTATCAACCTGTAAGTCAAATTTCTTCAATATTACCTCAACTGCAGGTTATGAAAGCTTCACTTGTTCGGATTAAAGAAGTATTGTTATGGCCTACAAGAGAATATTCGGATGTAGAAGAAGTTTTACCCGATAAGGAGCCGATTGTTTTTAATAATGTAAACTTAGTTACTCAGGAAGGTGTCCCTTTGCTAGATGGCATATCTTTTAAAATAGAAATAGGGGAAACGATCCGCTTGAACGGGGCCAGCGGGGCTGGTAAAACAACAATACTAAATTTGTTGCTCGGTATTCTGAAACCGACAAAGGGGAAAATTTTATATGGTAATCTTGATTTAAGTACTTTTTCAACGGAACAGATTGCTAAACGCTTTGCGTTTGTGTCGCAGGACTTTTTTTTGTTTAATGGCACAATAATGGAAAATATTATATTCGGTCTGGTGAATGTGGATACAGAGAAAGTGTATGAGGTGTGTATAAGCTGTGGCCTGCATAATGAGATTATGGCTCTCTCCTCACAGTACGATACTCTTGTTGGCCCTCATGGAATTTCGTTAAGTGGGGGACAAACTCAACGTTTAATGATAGTACGTGCTTTGTTACAGCATCCAAGTGTCCTTATATTGGACGAAGCTACTTCAGAATTAGACTTGAAGAATGAAAGTCTTATTTTTCATAACTTACATCAGAATTATCCTGATACAATCATTATAGTAGTAACTCACAAAGTTAACCATGAAATGAAGATATCTGCGGAGTTTAATTTGGAAAACAGGAAAATTTCGCATATGAGCTCTACATTGTAAATCTTAGTTGCTGAAATTATTAGTTAGAATCACGTTTGTTGATTATTTAGATTATGTTATTTGGAGATACTAAAGAATGGATAAGTACTTTTTGAGTTAAATATAACCGTCTTTAGTGACGTAATGCCCTTAACTCTAAAGGAGAACTTCCATGCGAAATAGATTGAATATTTGTAATGTATTGTCCTTTCTTGTTTCTGTTTTGCCTTTCATCATCTACCTTTTCATGTATCCGAGAATGCCTAGGAATGTAGCAATCCACTACAATTTTAATGATGTGGCTGACCGTTTTGTTGACAAATCTTCTCCTGAGGTATGGTTGTTGTGTGGACTTAGCCTCTTATCTTTTATAATTATGCTTATGCTCCAGCCTTATCTCAGTCGTCAGTTCAAGAGCGAAGAAGGCTCTGCAATCATGAAAAGCCTGCCTGGTCTCTTCACACTCCTTATAACCCTCGTATTTTCAATCATAGGCATATGTTTTCTCCTGAATGCTTCGAGCTTATAAAAAATCCCCTCTCAATTTGCAGTTTTCACTGCATTTTGAAGGGGATTTTCATTATTCATTCGCTCGTTACTCTTGAATCATTTGACGCAATACGGTTTGCAGAATACCGCCGTTGTGGTAGTAGTCGATATCGACAGTGCTGTCCAGACGGGCAGTTACCGGGAACTCGAACTTGGTGCCATCCTCGCGTTTGGCTACAACCGTAAGCTCTTGACCTGGCTTCACGTCATTGTCAATGCCGAGGATATCGAAGGTTTCGCGGCCGTTGAGGCCTAAGCTGGACCAGCCATAGCCTTCCTGGAATTGTAGGGGCAGCACACCCATGCCGACCAGGTTGCTACGGTGAATCCGCTCGAAGCTTTCGGCAATGACGGCTTTAACGCCCAGCAAAAGCGTACCTTTGGCCGCCCAGTCACGGGAGCTGCCTGTGCCGTATTCCTTGCCAGCAATGACGATCAGGTTTTGATCGGCTGCCTGATATTTCATGGACGCATCGTAGATGGACATTTCCTCATCCGTAGGCAAATATTTGGTCACGCCGCCTTCGGTGCCTGGAGCCACATTGTTGCGGATACGGATGTTGGCGAATGTACCGCGCATCATGACCTCGTGGTTACCGCGACGGGAGCCGTAGGAGTTAAAGTCCTTGCGTTCCACGCCATGCTCCTTCAAGTACAGTCCTGCCGGGCTGGAAGGGGCGATGTTGCCTGCTGGTGAGATATGGTCGGTCGTGACCGAATCATTCAACAGGGCAAGCACACGGGCATTACGGATTTCCTTGATATCCTGCACGCCATCCTGAAGTCCTTCAAAGAACGGCGGATTTTGAATATAAGTTGAGTTTTCATCCCATTCATACAGTTCGCCTTCAGGAACCGGAATGGAATTCCATTTTTCGTTGGCAGTAAATACATTTTCGTATTTGCGACGGAACATATCCGGGCTGAGAGACAGGCTGATGGCTTCCTTAATTTCCTCGGAAGTGGGCCAGATGTCTTTCAGGTAGACAGGCTGATTGTCCTGATCGTAACCGAGCGGATCATTCACCAAATCAATGTTCACCGTGCCTGCCAGCGCATAAGCGACAACCAGTGGCGGTGAGCCGAGATAATTGGCTTTGACCTGCGCATGCACGCGACCCTCAAAGTTCCGGTTGCCGGAAATGACTGCGCCAACCGTCAAATCATGGTCTGTGATGGCTTGACTCACTTCGTCAGGAAGTGGCCCGGAGTTACCGATACAGGTCGCACAGCCGTAGCCTGCCACATGGAAGCCGAGGGCTTCCAACGGTCCGATCAGTCCGGCTTTTTGCAGGTATTCCGTCACGACGAGGGAACCCGGTGTCAAGCTGGTTTTAACATAACCCGGCTTTTTGAGTCCACGCTGCACTGCTTTTTTGGCCAGCAAGCCCGCACCGAGCATAACGCTTGGATTGGAGGTGTTCGTGCAGCTTGTGATAGCCGCAATGACGACTGCTCCTGTACCCAACTCGCTGGTGGAGCCGTCCGGATGGGTCAGCGGAATCTTCTGTGCGATCTTTTCATCGCTCAGTCCATAGCCGCCTTTGTCCACCGGGGTACGGATAATACCTTCAAAGGTTTCTTTCATGCGGCTCAGCTCAACACGGTCCTGCGGACGTTTGGGTCCGGCGAGACTCGGTACAACCGAAGCCAGATCCAGCTCAATCGTATCGCTGAACACAGGGTCCGGCGTATCGGATGTGCGGAACATGCCTTGGGCTTTGTAATATTCCTCTACGAGGCTTACTTGCTCATCGGAACGTCCTGTGCTGCGCAGGTAGGCCAGCGTCTCGGCATCGACCGGGAAGAAGCCAATCGTTGCGCCGTATTCCGGTGCCATGTTGGCAACCGTCGCACGGTCAGCCAAGCTGATGTTGGCCAGACCGGGAC
This sequence comes from Paenibacillus sp. TY11, assembly GCF_059772165.1. Lineage (NCBI taxonomy): Bacteria > Bacillati > Bacillota > Bacilli > Caryophanales > Paenibacillaceae > Paenibacillus > Paenibacillus sp. TY11. Next base: position 46,768 of record NZ_JCBAIQ010000024.1, read on the forward strand.
CGTAAAATTCCACGAATTTGCCGACCACGCCTTTTTTACGCAGCATTTGCGTTACTGTAAGTGCCAGATCCGTGGCGGTAGAGCCTTCCGACAGGCTGCCTGTTAGCTTGAAGCCGATCACATCGGGAGTAACAAAATACAGCGGTTGCCCTAGCATACCCGCCTCTGCCTCAATCCCGCCGACGCCCCAGCCTACGACACCAAGGCCGTTAATCATCGTGGTATGGGAGTCTGTTCCCACGAGGGAATCCGGGAAGACAACCGTTTCGCCGTCAATGGTTTTGGTGGCGGCCACGGAGGCGAGATACTCCAGATTGACCTGATGGACGATACCGGTGGATGGCGGTACGGCGCGGAAGTTGTTGAACGCCGTTTGTGCCCAGCGCAGAAAACGGTACCGCTCCTCGTTACGTTCAAACTCTACATTAATATTGTAGTCCAGCGCGTCACTGGTGCCGAAAGCATCGACCATGACCGAGTGGTCGATAACGAGGTCGACGGGGACGAGCGGATTGATTTGTTTCGGATCACCGCCCGCTTTTTTCACAGTATCACGCATGGCAGCCAAATCGACAACCACCGGGACGCCGGTAAAATCCTGAAGCACGATGCGTGCAGGAATGAACGGAATTTCCTTGTTGGTGTCACGATCCTCAGCCCAGCCTGTCAGCTGCTGTACATGTTCTTCAGTGATGGCGCGTCCGTCAAATTGGCGAACCGCGGCTTCCAGCAATACTTTAATGGAGAAAGGCAGCTTGGCGATACCACTTTTTCCTTGTTCCTCCAGTGCCTTAAGACTGTAGTAGCGATAAGGCTTACCGTTAACTTCGAGACTACGGGCAATAGAGAATTGATCTTTTCCTGACATAAGTATTACCTCCTTGAAGTGGATGCTTGGGGGAAAATAGGGATGTCGTTTTTTCGACGTTGCACAGTTGCTTTAAATTGGTTGCGTTCTCAATTTCATCTTCAGTGGTTCATTGCGTGTTAGAGGTTGAGATGAATGTAATTCGTTTCATTAGATGAAACTTAATTTCAAAATGATTGCTTTTGGATTAAGTATACCGTTTTCAGGCGGTTCCGTAAAGTTTTTTTGGCCTGAATTATTCGTTGCAGACTGGAAAATAAAACGTTCCGCTCCCTCGCGTTTCGATGTTCATACCAAGCTTTAGAGATTCATACTTATAGATAGAGAGCATATCAGACTAGAGAGGGAAGAAAGGAAGTTATACATCATTCCGGTTATCCCCGGAAAAGGATAGCGGGACGAATATGGAGGGATAGGGATGGGGGAGCGGGAATGGAAACAGGCCCTTTTTGCTTACGTGAATCAATACAATCGCAGTGAGGTGAATGGTGTACCGCAACCGGATGAGTATCTGGAAGTGGGTCAGCGGATGGAACGAGCAGCACGTGCGGCCAGATTGGAGCAGTGGTACAACGAACGGGACGCTGTTCCCTTACGCAGCGAGACACGCGCCAAGCCGTTACGAATTGTGCAGGATACCCCGGATGAGGCAGTGGTAGATGTACAACTGCATGTCCGACTATTTTATGAGAAGGGCGGGATGACTCACCGGGAGGATCGAATTGAACGGGAGCGTCTGACGTTCACACGCGAGGGTGAAGCCTGGCAGGTGACGAGAATTGAGCGCGATCCGGCAGAAAGGAAACCTGCGGGGGGAGAGGTTCCTTTTGAACAGGCTTCGTTTAATCAGGGAGGGAATCTGCCGCTTTTGAATCGCGGTGTGCTGGGCTTTGGTTCATCAGCGCGTCCCAGCCGATATCGCCGTGAAGAAGCAGCGGCCTATGCAGATCAGTGGTGGGATAGCTTTAACCCGGAGTTTGAAGGTTTTGATGTGGATTGTACCAATTATATCTCGCAATGCCTCTTTGCAGGGGGAGCACCGATCCACTATACTGGTAAAAGAGAATCGGGCTGGTGGTATAAAGGACGGGTCGCCGGACGTGAGCTGTGGAGCTACAGTTGGGCGGTTTCCAACAGTCTGGAGCGGTATTTGGGCTCCAGCTCATGGGGGTTGACCGCTGAGCAGGTGAGTCGTCCGGAACAGCTCATGCTGGGGGACGTCATTTTTTACGATTGGGATGGTGACGGAACCTTCCAGCACAGCACGGTGGTCACGGCCTTTGATGCGGGCGGCATGCCGCTAGTCAATGCACATACGGTAAGCTCCAGACATCGTTATTGGGACTACAAAAATTCGTATGCGTGGACGGACAACACGGTATATCGCTTTTATCACATCGCCGACTATTTTTAAATGAAATGATGGATAACAGGTACAGTGGTGCAAATCAGGCACAATGACGAAAGTAGGAAAGCGGAGGATAGGCATGTCAAATCAAAAATTGACCGTAGGGCTGGTGTACGGTGGCAAATCGGGCGAACATGAGGTTTCGCTGCAAACGGCGTATGCGGTAATGAACGCCTTTAACTATGAGAAATACGAGATTATTCCTTTTTATATTACGAAGGCTGGCGATTGGCGTAGAGGGGCGCTATTAAGCGCACCGCTGGCTTCTGTAGAACAATTGAAGCTGGAACGCGCAGAGGGCGGCACCAAGGCGGCATTAGATACATTGTTCGGCAAGCTGTACGGAGAGCAGACGCTGGATGTGCTGTTTCCGCTGCTGCACGGCACCTTTGGCGAGGATGGAACGATTCAGGGTCTGTTCGAAATGGCGGATATGCCCTATGTCGGTGCAGGAGTGCTGGCTTCGGCAGCAGGTATGGATAAAGGCGTCATGAAGAAGTTGTTTGAGCATGCAGGATTGCCGCAAGTGAAATACTGTTATTTTAATAGTACACAGTGGGCACAGACCAGTCACGATCTGATACGAAACATGGAAACCGAGCTAGGTTATCCTTGCTTTGTCAAACCGGCCAATCTGGGATCAAGTGTCGGTATTTCCAAAGCCAGTAACCGAGAAGAGCTTGAAAAAGCTGTAGATCTGGCTTTGCAATTTGACCTGAAGGTGATTGTGGAGGAGTACGTCGATGCCCGTGAGATTGAGGTCAGCGTACTTGGTAATGACGAGCCGATTGCTTCGGTACCGGGTGAAATTGTATCGTCGAGTGATTACTACGATTATGCTGCCAAATATACGGATGGCCAATCGGAAATGCTCATTCCGGCACCATTGGACGAGGAAGTGGCGGATCGTATTCGTGAAGCCGCCTTGCAAGCATTCCGCGCTCTGGAAGGCTGCGGGATTTCCCGTGCCGATTTCTTTGTCAGACGCTCGGACGGACATATACTTATTAATGAGGTAAATACGATGCCTGGCTTTACACCGTTCAGTATGTATCCATTACTGTGGAGAGAAACTGGCGTATCTTATGCGAGTCTGCTGGACCGCATGATTGCCCTTGCACTGGAGCGTTATGAGCGCAGGTCTGCGTTGCACTACGAGAACTCATAAAACAAAAGGGGAGCTGATCACTCTCCTTTTTGTTCATATATATGGCATATACTTGGGATTTTACTAAACCCTTAGTCATGAAAGGTGGCGGCTACACATGGGCTTTCAAACTGAATTTAACTCGGTGTGCAAATTCAAGAGCGAACAAGAACTTTACGAACTGCTGGAATATGGACGTGGCAAAATGGTTAAATCCGGCCTGCGCGTGTTCCCGACAGGCCAGAAGGTCATCGCTTACAGCGTGGACAACGTGGCAGTAGCCATCGTGCAGATTGTGGGCTGTATCGCCGAAATCAATTTTCAAGGCGACGAAGTGACCGAGGTTGAAATGATCCTCATTCGTAAGCTGAATGAAGAGGAATCGAGAATTCAGACCGCATTGGCGGATGAAATGTTTTTTGGAGCACAGCAGTAATCCTAGCTGTTTCCTTCTTGCAATTTGTGCAATAGCGCCGAATCAGCAGGTGCTTTTCCGGGTATGATCAGTAGAAAAGGGTTTTAGGTCACAGAACGAAAGCGGCCTTACCATCTACTGCGAACTGCTGAAAGGAAGGACACCAATGATAGTAAGGTTCGGTTATGTAGCCATGTCGGTCACCGTGCAAAATGCATCCCCCTCTAAAACCATGACCATGGCTAGCTTTAACAAAATTGGAGACCGAGAAGCTGCGATCCGCAAGCTAGAACGGATTGCAGCCGAAAATCTCCATAATACATTGAGGCTGCTGCGTCATAATCGCGCGAGTGATATCCAGGTCTATCGTTTCTCATCCAAGCTGATTCCGCTCGCGACCCATCAGGATCTGCGGGATTGGGACCCATTTCAGGCGCTTGCGGCTGATTTTGCAGAGGTCGGGAACTATGTCAAGGCGAATAGGATGAGGGTATCGTTTCACCCGGATCATTTTACAGTGTTGAGCACTCCCCGTCCTGAAGTGCTGCAAAGCTCCATTAATGATCTGAAGCACCATGAAGCGATGCTGGAGGCCATGGGACTCGGTGCGGAAGCCAAAAACAACATTCATATCGGTGGTGCATACGGAGATAAGGTGACCTCAGGTCAGCGTTTTGTAGAGCAGGTTAGTGCGTTGGAGCTTTCGTTAAGAAAACGGTTAACACTGGAAAATGATGATAAAACATTCAATGCGGTGGAAACGCTGGAGGCTTGCAAGTTGACGGGGTTACCGATGGTTCTCGATATTCATCATCAATGGGTGAATAACGAGGGTGAGAAGCCGTGGGAGCTATGGCCGGGTATTTTGGAGACCTGGAAAGGGGAATTGGCCCAAGCAGGATCTTCTGCTGATCATCCATTGCCGCCCAAAATCCATGCGTCCAGTCCCAAAAGTGAAAAAGACCCCCGTGGTCATGCGGACGGTGTTCTGGTGGAGCCGTTGCTTACCTTTTTGCGCAATATTGCCGGATATACGGATCGGATTGACGTCATGCTTGAAGCCAAACGTAAGGATGAAGCGTTGTTCGGGTTGATGAATGAACTGCGTCTTCAGGAAGATGATGGGGTTAAAGTGCTGGATGGAGCTTCCGTAGAAATTACGCCTTAGAAAGTAGCATTTCGCGGATAAAGTTCCCATAAACAGAAACTTTTTGAAGCTTATTGTGTATACTAGAATGTGTAAACTAGCAAACTTGTACTGAAACAGAGATGGTTAAGAGACTGCGCTGTAGGGCAGATTCGTAAACCACGTAACAATGATATAGAAAGTAGAGTGAACACGTTGAATGAACATGAAAACGAAAAGGTTCCCTATATCGTATCAGGAAAAAGCTATACTGCCGTGGCTATTAATGCGGCATCCAAAGCCGGGGAATGGATTAAGAGCAGACTGGGAACTGTTGAACATTTGAATACCAAGCAGTTTCCGACGGATCTCGTGACCGAGGTAGATAAAGGTGCAGAGCAGATGATTCGCAGATTGATTCTGACCCATTTTCCCGATCATGCCATTCTGGGTGAAGAGGGGGTGGAGCCGGGAGCCGAAGCTTCGGCCCGCGCTTTAGAGGCTGCCCGTGAAGAGGAATATTTATGGATTATTGATCCGGTAGACGGCACTACCAATTTTGTGCACAGTCTGCCGTACTACAGTGTATCTATTGCCTTGGCCCACCGTGGAGAGGTGATTGTCGGGGTTATTTATGATCCGTCCCGTGATGAAATGTTCGTAGCGGAAAAAGGTAAAGGTGCGTATGTACATGGCAATCGCATGCAAGCATCGAGAGAAGAAACACTGGGAGATAGTCTGGTGTGCATCGGTTTCCCGCCGGATCGTACGTATGCACAACCGTTGAATATGAAAATTACGCAGGTTCTTACACCTCAGGTACGCGGCATTCGGGCGCTCGGCTCGGCAGCACTGCATCTGGCTTATGTGGCATCGGGACGGCTGTCCGCTTATTGCGAAATTGGTTTGAATGCGTGGGATGTGGCAGCGGGCGCTTTGCTGGTACAGGAATCAGGCGGCACAATTACGGATACATTGGGCAGACCTTATGACCTGAGTGTACGGCATATTGCAGCTACGAATACAGCTATTCATTCACAACTTATTCAAGTGCTGAAAGAAGCAGACGCAACCGGGTTATAATTCTACGTAGAGACCATCATCCTGAAGGAGGAAATCGCGATGAGCCAATCCGAAGAATTGGAACGCCAGCTCAGTGAACTGCTGACGGAAGGCGAAATTCGTGAGAATGAGGCCAAAAAACGGGAACGGCTCAGCCCTAAATATGAGGTGCGGGTTCAGACTCATATTGATCCCATTGTCGAGGAGACGCGTAAATACCGGAGTATGGCACGGGAACTTGATGACCGATACGACGAATATATGAGCAAGGCGGACAAATCGAAACCAACCGATCAACGCTAAGCAAACACAAATACCTCTTGCCGAATGACCAAGGCATGGGGTATTTTGTATGATATATAAAGTTTTCTCCATTTTGAGCTGGACCGGGCAGAACGAGCAAAGGAGGCGACATTCACTGATTACCTATTTTAAGAGCGCTTACAAAAATGCCGGAATCCATCATAAAATGGTACTGCTGATTACGGTGCTCATGCTGGTTAATTTTGCGGTTGTTGCAGTCATACTTAAATACGTATTTCATATTTATGATAATCAAATGTACAAAAAGACATCCGAAGTACTCAATATTTCTTCAATCGGCATAGAAAATGAGCTGAAGGATGTTGAAAAAGTTACTTTCAAGGTAACAACGGACGAGCAGCTTCAACGTTATTTGCTACAACTGGAAAAGGAAACGTCACCTTATGCCAAAATGGTGCTGCGTAAAAAAATAACGAATAGGCTTGTCGCCTTTGCCGGCTCTGAAACCTATGTCTATTCTATGATGGTGATCGACAAAGAGGGGCAGGTCATGAGCGCGGGCAACCGTGAAGGTATTCCCCAAGAGCTTCGGTCCACCCTGTCGGAGCTGGCAGACGAATATGATGGTTCCAATGCATGGTATGCGGCAGGTCATTCCTCCTTGCTGGCAGCGCGGCAGTTCAAATCCTTTACCGATTCCAATTTTACGCTGAATGGGCTCGGAACGCTTGCGATTCGTGTGCGAATTGACCGGATTGTAGCTGATCGTGTGCAGACCTCCGGCCGTGACGGACAGTTGATGATTACAGATGGAAGGCGGATGATTTATCCCGAAACACCGCTTTTGAGTGAGAGAGAGATTCAGGCCGAGCTTGGGAGGAAGCAGCCTTATGGGATTGCGACCTACTCAGGAGGGACCTTTTTCGCAGCTCAAATCAAATCCTCTTATACGGGGTGGACGTATTTGCATATGACCCCTTTCGATGATATGTTTCGTAGCATTACGATCATCAAAGAAATTGTAAGCGCTATTTTTGTAATTATGCTTCTTATTGCACTGGCATTGGGAGCTAGGTTGTCAGGCAGCATTACCAAACCGATCGTTCAATTAATCCAGAACATGCGTAAAATAGAAAAAGGCGATCTCGACCGTTTGGAAGAGGAAGCGCTTGGCGCGGTCCCCCTTTCCACACAGGATGAGGTGGGCTTGCTGCATCGGACGTATAAGAAGATGATTCGCCGTATCCGTGAGCTTATTAATGAGAATGTTGCCAAGCAGCTATTGCTGCGGGAAACAGAGTTAAAGGCGCTACAGGCACAGATTAATCCGCATTTTTTATACAACACGCTTGAATCCGTGAACTGGCTCGCCAAGGCCAATAAGCAGGATCGAATTTCAGAAATGGTGGAAGCACTTGCTTTTCTGCTGCGCAGTGCGGTCAGTTTTGAAGAGCAGCTGATTCCGCTTCGAAAAGAACTGGAAATCGTGCGGAGCTACGTAACGATCCAAAAAACACGCTTCGATGAACGTCTCGTTTTCCATCTGGATGTCCCGGAAGAACTGATGGACGCGCAAATTCCGAAGCTAACGCTTCAGCCTTTGGTGGAGAATGCCATCCATTATGCGCTGGAGCCGCGGATTGAACCCTGTCGGATTGCTATTATTGCGAGAGAAAGCGAGGGGGCTCTGTTTCTGCAAGTTGAAGATGACGGACCGGGAATGACGCCTGATTTCTTGGAAAAGCTGCGGAGCGGGCAGGTCACGACTCGTGGACAGGGCATTGGACTTACGAATATTCAGGAACGGATTAACCTGACATTTGGTACACCGTGGGGGATAGAGCTGCATAGCGAGTCAGGAACAGGAACGTCGATTCATGTCTGTATTCCATATGTGAAAGGGGATCAGGGTCGTGTACAAGGTGCTACTGGTTGATGATGAGCGTATGATTTTGGAAGGTATATCACAGGTGGTTGATTGGGGCAGAGCGGGAACGAGGCTGGTTGGTACGGCACGTAATGGGATTGAGGCTTATGATCAGATTCAGGCCAGCCCGCCTGATTTTGTAATCAGCGACATCTCTATGCCTGGACTGGACGGTATCGGACTGGTTGCCAAAACGACGGAGCATTTTCCAGACGTTCGTTTCATTTTGTTGTCTGGTTACAAAGATTTCGACTATGCCTGTCGAGCCATGCAATACGGGGTGAAGCACTACTTGTTGAAGCCCTGCAATGAGCGGCAAATTCATGAGGCTCTGACCGAGTTGGGGCAGGAGCGGGAGGAGCAGGAAGAACGCAAACAGTTCGTGAATCGGATGAAGCTTGATTTTCAGCGTATGCTGCCTCATGTGAAGGAGCATTTTTTGAAGGAGTTTATTTCCTATAAAACTTACGGTAGCCGTGATATCGCTTTTTATGAGCGGTTGTTCGGTCTGGAATTGCAAGATAAGCAGGTTCGAATGCTGCTGCTGCGGGTGGAGGAATCCCATGAGCCGGAGCATTTGTTTGCATTGCAAAATATAGCGGCGGATTTAATGGATGATGTCTTGCTCAGTACGACCATGCAGGGACAACTGCTCATCGTGCTGGAAAGTGGGGATGACACGTCACAGCTTATGAAACAGATCGAAGCGGTACGTGCGACGTTTCACCGTTTTTACAAGCTGGAGGTAACGTTCGCGGTTAGCGAGTCGGATAGCATGCAGCATTCGCGAGGGATGTACCGGGAGACACTGCATTGTATGAATCACCGTTTTTACACCGGGGAGGGCAGTCTGATTACAAAGGAGGATTTGGCGGCTGAGGATACCCGGGAGATGGCAGATTTGGAGCTGGACGAGGAGAAGTTCGGTCTGCTGATCAAAGCCGGAAATGCGGAGGAGGTTGCACAGGAAGTGGATCGGTTGTTCGGCATCCTGTCCCGTATGAAGCTGGAAATCTCCGTGACGCGCTCCTATGTGCTTCAGCTCTATGCCGCTATGATCCGTATATGCCCTGAAGAGGAGCGTGCGGCGTTTACGAGCCGAATGGTCGTGCTGGCAGAGCAAAAAACGTTGGCATGTCTCAAGTCTTTTGTACAGGAAGCTGCCGAACGAATGACCGCAATCTATTATAAAAGTAATGTGTACCGCCAATCTTCCACCGTTGATAAAATGATCACCATTATTGAGCAAAACTACAGAAAATCCGATCTGTCGCTGAACGGAGTGGCGGGTCAAATGCTGTATATGAATTCCGACTACTTAGGGAAGATTTTCAAAAAGGTGACAGGTGAAAACTTTTCACATTACGTCAACCGTTATCGGATCGAACGTGCGGCTGAGCATATTCGGGAGACGGGAGACGTTAAGGTGTTCGAACTGGCGGAATGGTTCGGCTTCGGGGGGAACGCGCAATATTTTAGCCAGGTGTTCAAAAAATGGGCGGGTATGACGCCTTCCGAGTACATTAAATCACACGAACGGGGATGAGTGGGCGGAGTCCCTCTGTTTTTTTAACTTAGGAAATCTGATTTGTGTATTCCAATGCTTCTCTGCTTTTGGGAAAATAACAACAGGAGCAAATGTAAACGCTATCAATTTTGCGTAAATACGTTGTCACTTGTAACACGGCTCCTTTCTAGAACAGCGAAAAGGGGAGAGATAGGTGGGCAAAAAGGGATGGTTTCTGATCATGGCTATGCTGCTCGTTTTGACGACGGCATGTAGCGGAGCGGACGGCGGCGGCAATTCGGGCACAAGTGCAGACGGGAAAGTAAAGTTGCGGATCGCTTGGTGGGGATCGGATACGCGTCATGAATACACGCAGAAGGTCATTGATTTGTATAAGCAGAAAAATCCAAATGTAACGATTGACGTCGAATATGCCTCTTTTGATGACTATTGGAAAAAGCTCGCTCCGCAGGCTGCGGCTAATCAGCTGCCGGATATCGTGCAAATGGACATTTCGTACATTAGCCAATATGCGAAGAATGGTCAACTGGAGGATCTTGCGCCATACTTGAATCAAAAAATTCAGGTCGCTGATGTGACCGAAAATGTACTCAAAACCGGCGTAATTGCCGGAAAGCAATATGGTATTCCAACAGGTGTTAATGTTCTGGGTTTCCAGTATGACCCGGCGTTGCTCAAAAAAGCGGGCATAGATAAAATTCCTGACAACTGGACATTGGATCAATACAAAGAACTGGCTTTGAAGGCAGGTTCCAATAAAGTATACTTTGACAGCTCTATGGCTGCCGATATTTTCTTCCACTACTATTTGCGTACTCAAGGAAAGTCTCTCTACAATGCGGAAGGAACAGGATTGGGGTATGACGACGATAAGCTGTTTGTTGACTTCTTCGGCGGATTGGCTGAGCTGATTAAGAAGGGGGCGACCCCGCCTCCTGAAATCATGAACCAGACCAAGGGTATTCTTGAGGAATCCGATATCGTCAAAGGAACAGGCATCGGCATTTGGCAGTGGTCCAATCAGTATGTGGGCTTACAGCAGGTCGTTAACCGCCCAATGGCACTGGCTCCGATGTTTGGGCCGAATATGGAAAAAGGCGTATATATGCAGCCTACGATGTACTGGACGGTTGCTGCCCGTTCACAGGTGAAGGATGAGGCTGCTAAGTTTATTGATTTCTGGATGAACGATGTAGAAGCGAATAAATTGATTAAAGGCGAACGGGGCGTGCCGATTTCCGCCAAAATTAAGGAAGCTGTAGCGCCGGAGTTGAGCGAGCCTACGAAGCAAGTGTTTGAATTTGTGGCTTCCATGGAGCCAAAAGCTTCTCCAATGAGCCCGCCGCCGCCAGTCGGATCGCCGGAAGTGATTGCGACCCTGACCGATTATATTGAGCAGGTCAATTTTGGGCAGATGACGGCGGAGGATGCAGCGGCCAAATTCCGCGCTGATGCGAATACCATCCTTGCGAATAACAAGCAATAATGAGCGCAATAAGACCTTTGGATATCTGACAACGTTTTAGCCTATGGTCGAGGGTCAGTTTCGTTAAGTTAACCGTGCGTAGTGCATAGCATATTTACGCACGGTTAACCCGACGAACAAACCGCAGAAGCACCCTTTGTATACATTATAATATAGTGCGTATAACAACGATTAAATAATACTATAAGGTTTCGGAAATTAGTAAAATGCAACAGAAGGGAGGCTTGATGAGCTTGCGAAATCATCATAGCTTGAAAGCCAATGTGACCGGATATGCGTTTATCAGCCCGTTTATTGTGGGCTTTCTGGCGTTTACGTTAATTCCAATGTTTATTTCGCTATATCTGTCCTTTACCACCTACAACCTGTTCACCCCGCCCAAATGGATTGGTCTGGGTAACTTCGAAAAAATGTTCACAGGCGACCCGAAATACTGGAATTCGATCAGGGTCACGTTTACGTATGTATTGGTCGGTGTACCGTTGCGACTGATTTTCGCGCTGTTTGTGGCTATGATTTTGAATACCAAATCGCGCATGGTCGGCACCTATCGGACGATGTACTATCTGCCGTCCATTATCGGGGGCAGCGTTGCGGTGTCCATCATGTGGCGCAACATTTTCAGCAATGACGGCATTGTAAACAGCTTGCTTTCGGCCTTGGGGGCAACACCGGTGAAATGGTTTGGTGATCCAAATGCTTCACTGACGATGCTGATCACCTTGTCTGTATGGCAATTCGGTTCGTCCATGCTCATTTTCCTGGCAGGGTTGAAGAACATTCCACTTGAATTGTACGAGGCGTCCAGCGTAGATGGTGCTTCGCCGGTACGAAAATTTTTCAGTATTACGCTGCCGCTGCTGAGTCCAATTATTCTATTTAACCTAATTATGCAGACGATCAGTGCCTTTATGACCTTCGTCCCGGCCTATGTTATTTCCAAGGGCGAGGGAGGCCCGATGGATGGAACGATGCTGCATTCACTGTATCTGTTCCGTCAGGCGTTTATGTTCAGCAATATGGGATATGCGGCGGCCATGGCCTGGGTCATGCTCATTATGATTGCGATACTGACAGCGATTTTATTTATATCGTCCAGATACTGGGTATTTTATGAAACGGAAAAGGGGCGCTGATACCGATGGCATGGAAAACGTTCAAATGGCCAATTTATCACATTCTGGTTGCTGCACTGGCGCTCCTGATGCTGTATCCCGTTTTTTGGATGCTGTTCAGCTCATTTAAAGAAAGTCGGACGATATTCGTCACGGCATCCTCGCTTTTCCCTACAGAATGGATCTGGCAAAACTATGTAACAGGCTGGAAAGGCACAACGGGGTATAACTTCGGCACATATATTATGAATTCGCTCACTATCGTAGTGATTTCAACAATTGGAGCCGTGCTTTCCTCCTCATTGATCGCATTTGGCTTCGCACGTTTGAAATTCAAAGGGCGTAACTTGTGGTTTGCCCTGATGATGGTGACGCTGATGCTGCCAGGGGATGTGGTACTGGTACCGCAATATATTATTTTCACCAAGCTCGGCTGGATCAATACGATCTTGCCGTTGGTCGTGCCGTCCTTTTTCGGAATGCCGTTCTTCATCTTCCTGATGGTTCAGTTTATACGGACGATACCAGGAGAGTTGGATGAAGCGGCGACGATTGACGGATGCGGCAAGTTCCGACTGTATTTTCGGATTATTTTGCCCTTGCTTAAATCCTCGCTGGCTACAGCGGCAATCTTCTCTTTCTACTGGAAGTGGGAAGATTTGCTCGGTCCGGTACTGTATCTGAATTCGCCGGAGAAATATACCGTTTCTATTGCACTCAAAATGTTCCTCGACAGCGAGTCCGCTTCCAACTGGGGAGGAATGTTCGCGATGTCCATTCTCAGCTTGCTACCGGTTATCGCTGTATTCTTCGCATTCCAGAAGCAAATTGTAGAAGGAATGAGTACGAGTGGTTTGAAGGGGTAAGACCCCAAATGCATAGCGTGAGGATATGAAGCGTAAGAGTAGAAATGGAAGGCATCCGGATGTGTACGATTGAATTGACGGGGGTTAAGGGTGATGGCTGAGAGGTGAGTAAAATGTGGAAGTTTGATTTTGGTCCGGGGGAGCCTGCGGATGGCTATAAGGGAGTGTCCCCGGATTGCTTATATACAGCTGAACAGGGCTATGGCTTCGAGACTACGGAGCATGTGTACGGTCGAAAAAGGCAGAGCTCAGCCAAGGATGCACTCACGCGGCTGCGAAGCAGCTTTTGCATTCCGCTGAACGCTGCGTTTGTCGCGGATGTGCCGGACGGGATGTATCTCGTCACCGTACTGCTTGGCGATTCACTGGCGGAAACGCTCACGCAACTCAAGGCTGGCGAGGGCAAGCATATGCTGCCCCCAGTACACACGCTACCGGGCCAGTTCGCCGAGGCCCGGTTTGCGGTGCCTGTCCGGGGCGGCAAACTACGCCTCACCGTATCAGGCACCGCGCCGCGGCTCAATGCGCTGGAGATTGCGCCAGCGCCACAGACCCTCCGGTTATTCCTGGCCGGAGATTCCACGGTTACGGATCAGGACGCGTCCGGCTATCCGTATACAGGCTGGGGCCAGGCTTTGCCCGCCCTGTTCAAGCATGATGTCTGCGTAGATAATCATGCCGTATCGGGGCGAAGCTCCAAAAGCTTCGTGGACGAAGGACGTCTGGACGTCATTTTGGGCGAAATGAAGGCAGGAGACTTCCTGTTCATCCAGTTCGGTCATAATGATCAGAAGCCTGATCCGGAGCGGACTACGGAGCCTTTTACAACCTACAAGGAGCATCTGCGCCTCTACATTGACGGCGCGAGAAGTCATGAGGCAACCCCGGTGCTGGTCACGCCCGTACATCGTCGCTATTTTAACGAGGATGGTACGCTATCCGACACACACGGTGACTATATAACAGCGGTTCGAGAGCTGGCGGAAGAAGCGAACGTGCCACTGATTGATTTGTCTGCCCGCACGCAGGAGTTATATGAGCGGCTGGGTCCCGAAGAGAGCAAAGAGCTTTTTATGTGGCTGCTGCCTGGTGAATACATGAACTTTTCCGGCGGCTTAGAGGATAACACGCATTTTCATGAGAATGGCGCAGTTCGTATTGCAGACATGGTGGCGGATGCTGTGAAGGAACTGGATTTGCAACCGCTGCGCATGTATTTACGTTGACAGATGACCTTTTCATGTACGGGGGTCAAGGGGGAGACGAGGAAATGCCTGCATTGATTTTTGATGAAGAACAAGTTAAACAGGTGATCGACCGGGTAGTAGAACGCACGTTTCAAATGCACTATAGCTGGGATTGGCCTGGTGGAGTAGCCTTTTACGGAGTATGCGAAGCGTATGAAGCGACAGGGAATGAAAAGTATTTGACCAAGCTGAAAGAATGGGTTGACGAAAATATCGAGGATGGACTTCCGTCTCTCTCGGTGAACGGCGTTTCTGTCGGGCATTGTTTGTTGACGCTGCATCAGGCCACAGGTGAGCAAAAATACCTTGATATCGCCATCGAGATGGCAGAATTTTTGGCCAAAAAAGCTGAGCGGTTTGCCGATGGCATTTTCCAGCATACAGTGAATTCACTTCACGATGTATTTCCGCAGCAAGCATGGGTGGATACGATGTTTATGGCCGGTTATTATTTGCTGCGCATCGGTCATCTGCTGGGGAACAAGGAGTATTGGGAGGATGGGGTCCGTCAATATCACGGGCATGAAGAATTTTTGCAGGACCCGGATACGAATCTGTATTATCACGGCTGGGACCATGCGAATCAAAGCCGGATGTCAGGGATATACTGGGCGCGCGGCAATTCATGGGCAGCCCTCACGATGGCAAAAGCGCTGAAATTTGTGGAGGTGCAGCATCCATCCTATATGATCATCGACGGCTCGCTGCGTGACCAGCTCAGTGCGCTGGTGCGGCTGCAATCCCCGGAAGGGCTGTGGCATACGGTGCTGAACGATGATACCTCTTATCTGGAAACATCGGGCTCGGCTGGAATTGCGACTGCCTTGCTTATGCAAGGGCGGTTGTTTAACAAATACACACAAAAGGCGATCGACGGTATTCTTTCCCGCATTAAGGAGGACGGCACGGTAACGGGTGTATCCGCTGGAACTGCTGTGATGAACGATATTGACGGCTACCGAAACGTGCCATACAAACGCATTCAGGGATGGGGTCAGGGATTGGCGCTTGCTTTTCTGGCTCAACTGCTGCGTACCAAGGAGAATCCGTACGGGTAGAAAAAAGTGCATAGGGATGCGAAAGTATTCATAGGTGAAAGGAGCCGATAGCATGAGAGATATTGAACTTTCTCAGGAAAAGGCAGCTAACCAACCGCGAGGTAGTCTGTTCTGGGTCATCCCCGACGGATATATTCCACCGGAAAGCCGGGGAGAACTGCTCAGTCATGAGAGTATATGCGTGCTGAACTGTGGAAACCGTGCGGCAAAGCTGAGTATAGACATCTATTTTGAAGACCGCGAGCCGTTGGAGGGATTGATGGAGGTGGTAGAAGGAAGACGAACCCGCCATATCCGAACAGCCTCGTTGGAGAAGTCCGGCGAACGGATTCCGGCAGGCATTCCTTACGCAATTACGGTCACTAGCGATGTGCCCATCATCGTACAATATAGCAGACTGGACACGACACAGCCGGAACTGGCGTTAATGAGTGTCATGGCGTACCCTGTCTAATCCGACGAGGACTACGAAGTTAAAAAAGAAATCTCCAGGCTGGAATTGCACAGCTTGGAGATTTCTTTTTTTGAAGGTAGATTAGCGTCCAAAGTAGCTAATTCCCATTGCATCACGCACTTCACCCATCGTTTCCCGCGCCGTAACCTGAGCCTTCCGCGTCCCCTCGACCAAAATTTCGTCGATGTCTCCCATTCGTGCAGCAAAAGTCTTACGACGTTCACGCATGGGCTCCAACAGCGCATTTACGGCCTGAGCCGTCAATCTCTTGCAATCGGTACAGCCGATGGCTCCTTTAGAGCACTGATCATGGATATCGTCCATACCGTCCTGACGGAAATAACGGTGATACTCGTATACCGGACAGATGTCCGGGTGACCTGGATCATGCTTGCGAATACGCGCCGGGTCTGTTTTTGCCCGTGCAAGCTTGTTGTTGACATCCTCGGCTGAAGAGTCGAGATACAGCGCGTTGCCAAGACTTTTACTCATTTTGCTGTTTCCGTCCAGCCCGGTTAGCCTCCCACCTTGTAAAATGCGTGGCTCCGGCAGAACGGGGCGGTACAGTTCATTGAAGCGGCGAACGATTTTACGAGCCTGCTCCATATGAGGAATCTGATCGTCACCTGCCGGAACCAAAGTGGCCTTGCAGATCGCTATATCTGCGGCCTGACTGACCGGATAGCCGAGAAAGCCGTAGCACATATCTTTGGTACCGCGTTGCCGAGCTTCATTTTTTACCGTCGGGTTATGCCGCAGTGAATTGACCGTCACGAACATGCTAAAATACTGAGCCAGCTCTGCGATTTCTGGAATCATGGATTGGACAAATAGTGTAGCCTGATTCGGGTCGATACCTGCTGCCAGATAGTCGAGAGCGACTTGGCGCACACTCGTGGCTAATACGTCTGGATGATCAAAATGCGTAGTCAACGCCTGCACATCTGCCAAAATAATAAAGGTGCGATATTCATGCTGTAGCTCTGTTCTGCTACGAAGACTGCCGATGTAATGGCCGAGATGGAGCTTGCCAGTCGTACGGTCGCCAGTCAGGATAATATCGGATGTAGATTGCATACTTTTTCCTCCCCAATTTCAATAAGTTATAAAATGCTGCAAACATTACACGGTATACACGCCACCACCAGCCGTCCTCCACGGCCATCACCTCCCTTCAAGTTCAAGTCCATCCTAGAGACCATTCAGCTTCAAACCAATACAAAAAAGCTCCGTCTCTGGAATATCACAGCCTACGGACCATGCCGCTTTGCTGCAATATCGCAATACACTAATACATAGCGATTGCGTTCCAAGGACGAAGCTTGTGCTTCGCGGTGCCACCTGGATTGACCGTTTGCTTCTGACAAACGATCCTCTCACCAGATACGGACGCGTTTCTTGTCAGAGCTGCCACTGCCTGAAGATCCGTCGATATCCTGTCCCTTGATAACGGATGGACTTTTCCGCCGTGCCTACTGACCGTTCCACTGGGAAAGCAGTGTTCAACGTGGTGCTCCGAAACCCATTTCAGCAGAAGTGAAACATCGACTCTCACCCAACGCCGACTCTCTGAAGCTTCTTCATCTGCCTACTTCTTTTCATCATCGCCATACAATTTTATACAGTTTACCATTCCATTAGTGAAATGTACATCTGTTTTCAGCCCGTTTTTTGTGATTTTGCAGAAGTTGCTTTGATTGGCGTGAAGCTTTTTCGCCCTCCGAAATTGGTACCCAGCACGCCGACAATGATCATGACAGCCCCAATAATGTGGTAGTAGGCGAGCTGCTCTTTCAAAATATAAGCACCGGCAATCATGGAAATGAGGGTGGATAAATTACCGATCACACTCATTTTGGAGGCTTCGATCCACTTCAAGGCAAAGCTTGATAACAGCGAGGTGACGAGGGTAGACAGAATGCCCAGATAAACCAGTGCCAGCCAGTAATCAGGCTTTACCAGTGGAGCGGTATAGGCGCTCATGGAGCCGTCTATTGCATGGTATCCCAGTGCCATCAAGTTAAAAACGATACATCCCAAAATAGAGGTAACGTAGGTCAATTCCATCGGATTGTACTTTTGTGTTAATGGACGTGCCAGCACGTTATAGCCGGATAGGCATATAGCAGAGAGCACGAGCAAAAGAATACCGCCAAAGCTATTGGAAGCTAGTGGTGCTCCGCTTTTCATCACAAATATAAAAACCACACCAAAGACAGAGAGCAGTAAGGAAATCTTTTGGACCATCGTTGTGCGCTCTTTAAGAAAATAGGAAGCTAACAGCAGCGTAAAGATGGGAACGGTTGCTTGAATAATTCCGCCTTCCGATGAAGAGGTGCTCATCAGCCCGAAGGCTTGCAGTGGAAAATACACTAAAGGCGAGAGCAGCGCCAGTGGTAAAATGCGCAGAATGTCACGCCACTTGATGTTGATCTTGATCCAACCGAGCAGCACTGGAATGGTTAAAGCGATAAAAGACAGCGCAAAGCGGTGGGCGATTACATCCAGCGGGCTGGCCTCTGTGACTGTCAATTTTACAAATAAAAATGAAAATCCAAGTATAGCTGCATAGCTGAGAGCTGCCAGATAGGCGGCCCCATTTCTGGAACGACTGTGCATAATAAACCTCCGTAATAATGACCTCAATCTGTGGTTCTCTCAATATACCCGGATGGCATAACCTGATACAATCCATAAAACTTGCAACTGTACGGGTACAGTTGTGAAATAAAAAAAAGCCGGAACGCAGTCCCAGAGGTCGGATACCCCCGTCCCTAAGACTACTTCCAGCTCTTATCCTATTCATTTCTACTACTTACTGATGGGTTTACTTACCTTGTGACATAGCACGGAACGAATCGTCTGCCGCTTCCAGCGTAGTATCCACGTCTTCATCCGTATGCGCTGTCGTGAGGAACCAGGCTTCGTACTTGGATGGTGCAAGATGAATACCGCGATCCAGCATGTGACGGAAGAAGGATGCGAACGCTTCGCTATCCGTATCCTGCGCCTGAGCGTAATTCGTGATCGGATGATCACAGAAATGCGTAGAGAAAGCTCCACGAATACGGTTGATCGTCAATGGCACGCCGTAGCGTTCGGCGGAGGACTGAATACCGTCCGTCAGCCTCACGGCCAGACGTTCCATCTCTTCATACACGCCTTCCCCTTGAAGGACTTCGAGACAGGCGATGCCTGAAGAGATGGAAGCCGGGTTGCCCGCCATAGTGCCCGCCTGATAAGCCGGGCCGAGAGGGGCAACCTGCTCCATGATCTGCTTGCTGCCGCCGTAGGCACCAATCGGCAGACCACCACCCATGATTTTGCCCAGCGCGGTCAAATCCGGCTGAATCGCATCATGATTGTCCAAACCTGCATACGTTTGGGTGGAACCGAAGTGGAATCGGAACGCGGTAATGACCTCGTCATAAATGACGAGTGAGCCGTTCGCACGGGCCATGGAGCACAGCCCTTCCAAATAACCAGGCTGCGGCATTACCATGCCGAAATTACCAACAATCGGCTCGACCATGACTGCCGCCACATCGTCGCTCCAACGCTCCAAGGCTTGGCGTAACGCGTCGAGATCATTGAAAGGCACGGTAATAACCTCGCTCGCAATGTTAGTCGTAATGCCTGCGCTGTCAGGTATGCCCAGCGTGGAAGGGCCGGAGCCTGCGGCTACAAGTACCAGATCCGAGTGACCGTGGTAGCAGCCGGCAAATTTGATGATCTTGTTCCGTTTGGTATAGGCCCGTGCAACACGAATCGTCGTCATGACCGCCTCTGTGCCGGAATTCACAAACCGGACCTTGTCCATAGAAGGAATAGCTTCCTTCAACATCTTGGCCAGTTTGATTTCCAATACCGTTGAGGTTCCGTACAATACGCCGTTCGCCGCCGCTTCGCTAATAGCCTTGGTAATATGGGGGTGGGCATGTCCGGTAATAATAGGGCCATAAGCCGCCAAATAGTCGATATACCGATTATCATCCTCATCCCAGAAATGAGCACCTTTGGCGCGTTTCATGAATACTGGAGCGCCGCCGCCCACAGCCTTAAAGGAGCGTGAAGGGCTGTTAACGCCCCCAACAATATGCTCCAGAGCTTCTTTATATAATGCTTCGGAGTTTTCCCGTTTCATCATCAAAAACTTCCTTTCCGTTCATTAAAATGGGGTATACACACGCCAAAGGGCAGCGTTCACGGCTGCCCCTGCATACATCATTATAGCTCTTTTTGTCCTGTCTTTGTTGTCGATTGTGTGGAAGCATCCTCACTACTGGTTTTACTGCCCCCTGTAAATGAAGCTTTATCCGTCTTGGATGACGACGCACTATCCGGCTGCTTTGTTTCGTTCTGGTCCTTATTTTGTTCCTGTGTTTGTACAGGCGGATTATTAAATATATCCTGAACGTACTTTTTCAGTTCTTCCGGATCGCGGACGGTAAGAACTGCCGCGCCGCCCACATTTTCTTCTCCGAGCAGCTTCATCGGTGGAACCTGTTCGCTGCCTGCAAAGTTGCTTTGGTACCCCACATTCGCCAGCTTCCACATATCGTTAACACTGAGATTCGTGTCAATGTACGGGTTAACCTGCTCTAAAATGTTCGGCAGGTTGGCGATGGAAGTCGTGGTCTGCATTTTCTGGGCTATTGCCTCCAAAAATGCCCGTTGCCGTCCTGAACGGGAGAAGTCGGACATCGCATCGTGGCGGAACCGCACATATTGAAGCGCTGTGTTGCCATCCAGATGCTGCATGCCCTTCTTCAAGTCAATATCGTATTGATGCTTATCCGCATTACTTGTATAATGCATATCCTTCTCTACTTCAAAATCAATGCCGCCTACAGCGTCTATTAGCTTAATAAATCCTTGGAAATCGGTATACACATAATATTGCACTGGGATGCCCAACAGATCGCCAGCCGTCTTCATGGCCGTGTTGGGTCCGTGAGTAATGGCGGTGTTAATCCGATTTTTTCCGTAGCCGGGAATATCCACGTACGTATCACGCAAAATAGAGAACATGTGGATTTTTTTCTTGACGGGGTCCAGCGATACGACCATCATGCTGTCCGATCGGGGGACTTCCCCTTGCTGGATACCGCGGCCATCGACTCCCATCAGCAAAATGTTGACCATATCGGTACCTTCCCACTTGGGCGGTTCTGGCGTACGAACCTGATCGACCTGCTTTACATTTTTGAAGGGGGAGTTAGCACCCTCTTTATGCAGATTATCCAGCTGATTATAAATGGATGTAAAATAGTACACGGCAAAGCCGACAATCGCGACGATAACCACGGCTAGAACCGACCATATCGTCCTTTTGGTTCTGCTTGTCATGGATGCTCTCCCTTTCACTTTTCAGTTCATTACATTATAATTTCTTTTTGGAGCACAATCAATTTAACTATGGATTTTACAAAATCCTGATTGAGAGGTATAACATGCTGGCAATTGATGTGCAGGATCTGCGCAAAACATTTAAGGTTCAAAAAAACCGCGAGGGCTTAAAAGGTGCCTTCCTTGATTTATTCGCCCGCGAATACAACGAGGTGGCCGCGGTCAAAGATATATCCTTCCGTATTCCGCAAGGAGAAATATGCGGTTATATCGGTGAGAACGGCGCCGGAAAGTCCACCACGATTAAGATGCTGACAGGCATTCTCGTGCCGACATCGGGACATCTCAAGGTGGGCGGTTATGTCCCCTATGAGGAGCGTGAGAAATTTGTAGGCAACATTGGCGTTGTTTTCGGTCAGCGCAGCCAGCTTTGGTGGGACATCGGTGTGATCGAGTCTTTTCAACTGCTGCGCAAAGTATATCAGGTTCCGGCTACGGACTTCAAACGCAGGCTGGATGAGCTGGTGGAGAGGCTGCAATTGCAGGATCTGCTAAGCCGTCCGGTACGCAAGCTTAGTCTCGGGCAACGGATGCGCTGTGAGCTGGTAGCTGCCTTGCTGCACAATCCGTCCATTGTTTTTCTGGACGAGCCGACCATTGGGCTCGATATTATGGTGAAGTCCGAAATCCGCGAGTTTCTGAAGGACATGAACCGGGATCACGGCACGACTATTTTGCTGACGACCCATGATTTGCAGGATATTGAAGCGCTGTGCTCGCGCGTCATTATGCTGGATGATGGGAATATCATTTATGATGGTGGTCTGGATGATCTGAAGGCGCGTTGGGGTACAGGCCGAGAAGTACGGTTTCAGTTCGGCACACCGACTCAATTGGAGCAATTGCAGGCATGGACTGCTGATATGCCACTGACTTGGACGATGGATAATGATTTGGCTGCCAAAGTGTGGATCCCTCTTCATATTAATGTATCGGATGTCCTCGCAAGCGTAGTTGGTCGCACTGACATTACGGATATCAAAATCATTGAAACCAACACGGATGATATCGTCCGCAGTATCTATCAGTCTGGCTCGGCTGAACGCCAGGGCAATCCGATAGTGGAGGCCAAAGTTCATGCTTAGCGTATATACCGATTTTATTCGTATCCGATTCCTCACGATGCTTGCGTATCGTGTGAACTATTATTCAGGAATCCTTATTTATTGCATGAATATTGGCGTGTATTATTTCACATACAAAGCGATATATGGCGATGCGGGTAGCATTGGAGGCTTTACCGCTGCTCAGATGACGACGTATGTAGCAGTATCGTGGATGGCGAGGGCCTTTTATTTTAACAATCTGGATCGTGAAATCTCGACGGATATTCGTGATGGAAGCATCGCTATTCAGATGATCCGACCTTATAATTATGTATTTGTTAAATTTATGCAAGGACTCGGCGAGGGAATGTTCCGTTTTCTGTTGTTTATGATTCCAGGTATGGCGATTGCGTTGCTGCTATTTCCGGTGAAGCTTCCCACTGATCCGGTAGCCTGGGTTGGTTTTCTGGTCATGCTGTTTTTTAGCTTTATGATCAACACTCAGATTAATATTATTACGGGATTAACGGCCTTTTTTATCGAAAATAATGAGGGCATGATGCGTATGAAGCGCGTAGTTGTAGATCTGTTTTCTGGGTTGATTTTGCCAATCAGTTTGTTTCCAGGCTGGCTGGCGACGATCGCCCAATGGATGCCGTTTCAGGCGATTACCTATTTGCCGGGTTCTGTATTTACGGGACGTGTAAAAGGCGTTGGCATCTGGAATGTACTGGGTATCCAAATCATTTGGCTGGTCGTTCTGCTCGTGCCGATGATCATCATTTGGCGACTGGCGCGCAGACGTCTGTTCGTGCAGGGAGGGTAAGCCGATGATGTACTATTTGGGTCTCATTAGCGAATATTTGAAAAATTACATGAAGTCACGGCTCACCTATCGGGCCGACTTTTGGGTAGAAGTTATTTCAGACCTGCTGTTTCAGGCCACGAATCTTATTTTTATCCTGGTTATTTTTATGCATACAGACAGTTTGGGGGGCTGGAGTGAAAATGAAGTCGTGTTCGTTTATGGATTTTTCATGGTTCCTTACGGACTATTCAGCTGTTTTGTAAACCTTTGGAACTTTAGCGAACGTTATATTGTGAAAGGTGAGCTCGACCGGGTAATGACTCGTCCTGCATATAATCTGTTCCAGATTTTCCTTGAAAATGTGGACCCGCCCGCGCTGGTGGGCTCAGTGATCGGTCTGATTATTATGGGGATCAGCGGGGCACAGATGGATTTGGCTATGGAGTGGTGGTTCGTACCAGCGCTGATCGTTTTGAGCCTAAGTGCCGTGGCAATCTATACGGGCATATACACCATATTGACTTCCCTTTCATTCTTTTCGGATGCACCCACAGGGATTATCCCGCTCATGTACAATATTCAGGGCTACGGACGTTATCCGGTGACGATCTATAACCGTGCCATTCAGGTTGTGCTGACCTGGATACTGCCTTTTGCTTTTGTTGGCGTATATCCGGCCTCCCTGTTTCTTCACCGAGAGGACATGCGCCATATGGCGCTCTTAACTCCTGTGATGGGGATTGTCTTTCTGACCTTGGGCTTACTGGCGTGGAACTGGGGAATCCGTCGCTACAGAGGGGCAGGCTCATAGGTCGGATCACATAAGAACCCCCACAAGATAGGAGATGATGAGATGTCCACAACATTTACCGTTATTGGACAAGCGGCACCGGACTTTGAATTGCCTGGGAGTGAGGGAAAGAGTGTCAAGCTGTCTGATTATCGAGGTAGTAGGGTATTGCTGTATTTCTATCCCAAGGATTTGACCTCTAGCTGCTCGACACAGGCTTGTGATTTTCGGGATAAACATACGGAGTTTGAAGGCTTGAATACGGTGATTCTCGGGATAAGCCCTGATCCACTCAAGCAGCATGACAAGTTTATTGCAAAGTACGGACTACCTTTTCAGTTGTTATCTGATGAAGAGCATCAGGTGGCTGAGATGTATGGTGTATGGCAGCAAAAACAGATGTACGGCAAGCAGTACATGGGTATTGTTCGGTCTACGTTCCTGATTGATGCGAATGGCATTTTAGTTCATGAATGGCGTGGTTTGAGAGTCAAAGGGCATATCAATGCTTCGTTGGAGTACATTCGGAACATGGAGTAAATTAAGAAAAAAAGAAAACCTTCGGATACCGGCTTCTATATGAAGATGCTTCGGTTGATGAAGGTTTTCTAATTTCTGGGTAGATTCTGCCTCCGCTTCCACTTCTGCTGACAGAGATACACAGCCCATAACAAAAGCGGAATGATAAAGCCGTTCGTAATATTCCAGGCTGCTAATGGGTAAACAAGAGTTCTTACGTAATAGAAAACATTTGGTGATATTAAAATGGTCATACCAAACACAAGCGCTCCTGCGGGTATGACGAATGGACGACTATTAGAAATCCGGAACAACTGGGGTGTTCCAAAAGTGAAGGCGTAGAAGAAAAGAACTCCCTTGAAATAGGCAGCCAGTGCCCAGGTTAAAGCAACAAGCGATTCAACGCGTGTAATATAATTCAGTTCATTAATTTGTGTCGTGAGTACAGAAGAAATGTATGGACTGTAATTGGTCACAAAGGGTCCAATCACAAGAAGGGAGAGCAGCAGAAACAGGCTAATCACGATTCCGCCTATAAGGGAAGCGAGCAACATGTCCTTTTTAAAATGGGCTTTTTTGTTTACATAAGGAAAAACCATGAGCATAATAGACATTCCGGCAAAAGGCATAGCCACGCCTGGGACCATTCCTTTAGCAACAGGAGCTAACCCGTTTTCCAAAACAGGCCGTAAATTAGAAAGCTGAACTTGTGGCAGGAGTGCAAGGATCAGACCAGAGAAGATTAATATATATGCTGGTAATAGCATCTCGCTAACACGACCGAAAGCTTCAATTCCCATTAGCGCAGTAAGCACCATTAGGGATATTCCCATAGCGAGCAGGACACGCAGAGGGGTTTGTACAAATAACTGGGTAGTCAGGAAATCGCCTACCTCTCTCGCAATAAGAGCGGTGTTCATTAAAAAATAAAACAAATACCAGCAGGAGACAATGGTTCCGAATACGGGCCCCAAAATTTTGCGAATCGCTTCAATAAGTGTAAGGCTCGGGTAGAGCTCATGAACGCGAACGAGCACGTAAATAACAATTAAGCCTAACGGAATGGACAGTATAGAGCTGATCCAGGCATCCTGATGAGCAATGTGCGTAATAATAGTCGGATAGATTAAGAGCATATCCCCGATTAAACACATAAACATAAGGACAGTCACTTGCCGAACACTGATACGTGCTTTTTTTGACATTTGTGGCTGCCTCCCTTCTAAAAGCCAAATAAATGTGACACAAAAGTATTAACGGGGTTATAGATTATTTCAATCAGAATCAGCGGACTTGGCGTAACCTCTAATTTGGCAGCAAGGACACTGAGCCATGTTCCTAAACCAAGCATAATGATGTACACTAACATATCCTTAATCTTACGCTTGCGATACAAGCCTGGTAGATCCTTGGCGGCGATGGCTAGACCGATACAGATGACGGTAATGGTAATCAGCATGACATTGCTCCTTCCATTAAAGGTGAGGGGATTACCCGGGTCCTAGAGAGTGGCTGCCTTTTGATCTAAACTTGTATACGACAAGCAGCAGTAAAGGAAGGACAACCGAATCGGTCAAATCCCAATAAATCCAGGCATGGACGATCGTATCCAGATAGTATGTAATATTGGGTGCCGAAACGATAATCAAACCAAATAGGATCATGAAGCTGGGGCCAAGAAAGGTCCGTACATTGTCTAATCGCAGTAGCTGAGTCATTCCTAATGTAAAGGCATAGAAGTGTAAAATGGTTTTAACAAAGGTAGTGATAATCCAGGCTATGCTCATCATGGATTCAATCCTCTGCAAGAAATTTCCAATGTTAACCTTTTTGGATAGCGTATAAGAGGTGTACACACTGTGTTCTGTTACAAAAGGGCCTAGTACCATGATTGAAACAAGTAGCAGCACGCTTAACAAAATGATGGCCACAAGTCCAGATAGTAAAACAGACTTTTTCAGACCTGGTTTTTTGCTTACATAAGGAAGAATCATCAGTAAAAAGGCTAATTCTCCGTATGGATACGAAACTGCAAAAATGCTGCCTTCGATAATCGTAGGAATACCTTGCTCCATTATGGGTTTAAGCTGCTGACTGTCGCATTGTGGCAGTAAACACAGGATTAAAAATAAGGTGAATGCCAAGAATAATGGAGATAATATTTGAGCAGTTCGGGCAATAGGCTCCAGCCCCATATACAGTCCCCACATAAGGACAAGGATTAAGAATAAATTGATCACAGGGAGAGGGGTAACGATGTAAGTTTGGGTGTTCAAAAAATCCCCGACTTCTCTTAAATAAATCGCTGAATTCATCAATAAATGAAACAAATACCATACAGAGATGCTAGCGCCTAACCATGAACCCAAAATTCGCTGACAGAGTTGAATAAAGGTGAGATCAGGATAAAGCTGATGTACCCGCAGGAGTAGCCACAGCACAGCTAATCCTGCAGGGATACTTAAAAATGAACTAATCCAGGCA
Organism: Paenibacillus sp. TY11; assembly: GCF_059772165.1. NCBI lineage: Bacteria > Bacillati > Bacillota > Bacilli > Caryophanales > Paenibacillaceae > Paenibacillus > Paenibacillus sp. TY11. Next base: position 73,795 of record NZ_JCBAIQ010000024.1, read on the forward strand.
TCCTGTTTGGATATGCTTGTAATGATGGAGGGATACACCAATACACAGTCTCCGAAAATACTCAAAAATACGAGTACAGCTATATTCGTGATGCTGATACGCCCTTTCTCCTCCACCAAACTCACTCCTTCATTTGTTTTTGGAATGATTCAAACAAGGTACCAATTTTTTGGATTTTTGTTTTTGCTTTGTATTCAATCTGTAAGTCCATAAATGGATTTTCTTTCGTTTCTTTTATCCTTTTCCAAAGTTCGGGATTGGACTGGTGAATCAACTGACCAAATCCAAAAATGTCTGATTTAAACTCACGTCGTACGGTTTCTACGGAATGCTTTAAAATTCCAACAATTTTTTCATTGCTTGCGGCTTCAATTTCTTTAATATCGGCCATACTGCTTAACTTCATATGCTGACAGTTGACTTCTCGTACAGCGCTGTTGTTGGTAACCGATATTAAAATAACAGGCTCTCCACCACGGATTATGACTTTGTTTTTAGTATCACTGTTCAAAGTTAATAAGGCGATATTACCACCTCCCTCACAGTCGGCATGTCCCGTTGTCGTGTCCACTTCATTCCGAATATAGTTGAATCCTTTGCTGTCTTGTTCATTCAGCCATCCTAGCAAACGGTCTTTTTTAAATACACCGATACCGGAGAACCTCAATGTAGTTTTAGGAGATATGCTTGTGGTATCTTCTAAGCCTTTGTCTATGGACGACTCTATATTTCCGACAGCTTCCAAAGCGGGCAGAGTGGACTGGATTTCGGGATTAACCAGATTGCTAAGCAGTTGATCCATGGTTACTTTGGTGGCAGGAGCCCATGTTTTGGTTAAGGTGTCCAACGAAGCGAACATTTTATTAGCTGGTAATTTCTCCAGAGCAGTCGGTATCTTTAAAATCGTGGAAGCCTTGTTATTTTTGGCTATCGCAATATAAAAATCACTTCTTGTAAAAGGCTCCCGCATTAAGGCCTCAATCACATCGGAAATTCCTTTTCTTGCATATGCTTCACCCAAAATCAACATACGAATATGTGATAAATAGATGGAGCGTGGGCTTGTATCTGTCATTTTTTGAATAGCTTCTTGAATCGTGGGCGCTGTGGCCTGATAAGTAACCACCGGGGAGCCTCCACTTGTTGCAGATTTGGAAGCTACTGCAGAAGGAATGACCACCTGAGCTGTCACCTGATATTGCTCTCCTTCCATATCCACTCCGATCCCAATAGCGATGCCCAGCTCATTTAGTTCTTTGCGGTCCCAGCATCCACCCAATAGTAATGCAATCAGCCCCCAGACGAAGAACAAATGTAAGGTCTGCTTCATGGTTGGTCCCTTCTGCTTTGTGATTTATTGCCGATCCGTCTTTTTTTCGTTTTTTGGCGAATCGTATTTTGAATAGAGTTGGATTGAGGCCGTGTAGTCATACGAGGCCAGGGCAAGCGAAATAGTGTATCCTTCATATCGCTTTCCACATAGGGGCCAAATGGACTCATGTAAGATACTCCAAACGATCGCAGACTCGTTAAGTGCAGCAAAAGTACGATCAATCCCATCAATATTCCAAGAAGTCCAAAGGCTGCGGCTAGCATCATTAAGGCAAAGCGTACAATTCGGACCGCTATGGACAGACCGTTTTCCGGAATAACATAGCTGGAGATGGCTGTAATGGACACGACAATGACCATAGCCGCCGAGACAACCCCTGCTTCTACAGCTGCTTGCCCAATGACCAGTGTGCCTACAATGGATACGGCTTGCCCGACTGTCTTGGGAATACGTACCCCGGCTTCACGTAAAATCTCATAAGTAATTTCCATGAGCATGGCTTCAACAAAAGCAGGAAACGGTACGCCTTCCCTTTGTGCGGCGAGGCTGATCAGTAAGTTTGTAGGAATCATCTCCTGATGAAAGGTGGTAACCGCAATATAAACTGCGGGTGCCAGCATAGCGATAAAAAAAGAAAAGAAACGCAGCATACGCAATAAAGTGCTGATGTCAGCACGCTGATAATAATCATCCGGTGATTGGAAAAATTGGACGAATAGCGCAGGAATCAACAGAACAAAGGGTGTCCCGTCCACCAATATAGCGATTCGGCCTTCCAGCAGGCTGGCAGCGACCGAATCCGGGCGCTCGCTGTTATATATGGTGGGAAACGGGGTGAAGGTCACATCCTGAATTTCCTCCTCGATGTAACCCCCTTCCAAAATCCCGTCAATATCAATTCGGTCCAGACGCTCTCTCAGTTCCTGAATAACCCCTTCGTCAGCAATTCCTTTGATATACATCACGGTCACATTGGTATGAGTGACTTGACCGATCTGTCTTGTTTCCATCCACAGGCGCGGATCGCGGATTCGCCTACGAATTAGAGCTGTGTTGGTACGCAAATTTTCGGTGAAGCCTTCCATTGGACCGCGTACAACGGTCTGGGATTGGGGCTCGCTGACATTGCGATCCTCCCAGCCAACCGCATCAATCCATATGCCCTTTGTGTATCCGTCCAGCAAAATGATGATACCGCCGGATAGCATCCGGTTGAACAGGTCATCCATTTCGTCCAAACTGCCGGAGTTACCAGCAATTAATACTTGATCCTTTAAATAATCGAACGGTTCGGCGCCCTCCGGTACATGATGTTCGTTTACCCGCATCAATGAACGTAAAACGGAATCATGGAGCAATTGAGTGTTGACCAGACCATCGATATAAAACAAAGCTGCTGGCCATTTTTGCATCCATAACAGCTTTTTAATGATTAAATCTCCACTGTTTCCAAAGGAGCTTTCAATATGGTTTACATTATCCCTCAAGTTAGAGGACACATGAGTAAGCGGACAAACTTTATTCTGATTTGGCATACGTAAAATCCTCCGATATTGGAGTTTATTGGCTTAGTATGCTCTGAAGTTATGGATTTATGCCTTGACGGTTGTATAGAGATTTTGTGAATTAGACAAACAACTAATTAGATTAATGTATAATGAATAATCCTATCGATTGGAGCTGATTAATATGGTAAACAGGCAATAGTGCAGGAATTTGAGGCTGGGCGATGCCGGGATTGGATTGTTTTACTTGGCTTTGGGCGCGGGTCTGGTTGCCAGCTATGCAGCAGGGCGTTTATTCAGTCGTTCTTTGTTGAAGGGAGGACTGGTGTGCCTTTTGTTTGGAAGGGATTTTACTTATGGGATTAAGCGGTACTTATCACGCATGGACAGCGGTTGCCATCTACTTCTTTATTTCGTTGGCTGGCGGGGTGGGGGCGATTTGCTTGGATACATTATTAATGCGGGAGACCCCATTGTATTTACAGGGTCCATTGTTGGGCATGCTGACGGCGTGGAGCCAGGGTATCATCGGACTGTCTATGTGTGGAGCAGGGGTGGCGGTTGAAATGATGGAGCCGCGATTGTTGGGCTTGGCTGGAGGCGCGGGGTTTGTTGTGATATCTATCGTGATTTCAATGTATTATGCAGGGACCCGTAGTCGTAAGGCGGCAGGAGTTTGACTATTTCGTGTCATCCTTGTTGCTGGTTTTCACCGATTTTTCGGATTTGCGTAGTGAGCTAAACAGGGAGCTTCTCCATCGGTAAATAATATACAGCAGGATCATGAACCCAACGACCGCCGCGATTCGTAGTGCATACAGCTCTACCAAATGGAAAATGGCATCCCACTGGGGGCCAAACAGCTTGCCGATGCTTAGAAAGAGTATGACCCAGAATAAAGCGCCGCTGTAAGCATACAAGACAAATTTACGGAAAGAAAGAGCAATAATTCCGGCAAAATAGCCGGTAAAATGCCTGACACCGGGGATGAAATATCCAAGAAAAATAAGCCAGTATCCATATCGTTGAAACCATTTTTGCGTTTTCTGAAGCTTGTCCGGCGATAACAAAACCCATTTACCGTATTTCTGAATAAAGGGGAGTCCAGCCCATTTTCCAATAAAGTAGGTAATGGTCATACCGATGGTTGTGCCCAAAAAAGCTAGCAGCACCAGTTTACCGAAATCCAGGGTACCCGCATAGGAAAGATATCCCGCATAAGCCATCGTGGTTTCCCCGGGAAAAGGTAAAGCAATAAACTCAAGCAGTAAGCCGAAAAAAAGGACGCCGTATCCGTATTCTTCGAACAATTGCGCGATCCACTTCAGCACATCCATCGTTTACACTCCTACGAACAGATTAAGTAATTTAGAATCAATTTATTTTAACAATCTTTTCGTGTCCACTCAACTCCGGTTGATTTCTTGACGTCTTGTTTTATCGTTGCGTATAATGAAACGAACAATTGAGGGAGGCACGGTAATGAATAAGCCTAATGAAATCGTTGTAGTTCTCGACTTTGGAGGACAATACAACCAGTTAATCGCAAGAAGAATTCGGGATCTCGGTGTATATAGCGAGCTCCTTCCATACAATACGCCTGCGGAGAAGCTGAGAGAGCTGGCGCCGAAAGGGATTGTTTTCTCAGGTGGACCTTCCAGCGTATATACAGATAATGCTCCTCAGGTGGATCGGGCTATTTATGATCTTGGAATTCCTATTTTTGGCATTTGTTATGGTATGCAGCTGATGGCTCACCAACTGGACGGTAAGGTAGAACGTGCGGGCAAGCGTGAGTACGGCAAAGCAGACGTGCAATTCAATGAGGATACCCTACTGGCTAAAGGTCTGGAATCCCGTCAAACCGTATGGATGAGCCATGGGGATCACGTTACAGATCTGCCATCTGGCTTTAAACTGGATGCAGGAACGGAGAGTGCGCCGATTGCTGCCATGAGTCATCCGGAACGGAATCTGTATGCGGTACAGTTCCATCCAGAAGTACGTCATTCCATTCAAGGTAATAAAATGATTAGTAACTTCCTGTATGAAGTGTGCGGTTGTGAAGGCAACTGGACGATGGAATCGTTCATTGAAGATCAGATTCGTGAGATTCGTCAACAGGTAGGCGACAAGAAAGTATTGTGTGCCTTAAGTGGCGGCGTGGATTCTTCCGTTGTAGCGATGCTCATTCACAAAGCGATCGGTGACCAACTGACGTGTATGTTCATTGACCATGGATTGCTGCGCAAAGGTGAAGCCGAAAGTGTAATGGAGACGTTCGTTGGTAAATTTGATATGAAAGTTGTCAAAATTGACGCACGTGAGCGTTTCCTGTCCAAACTGGCAGGAGTCGATGATCCGGAACAAAAACGTAAAATCATCGGCAACGAGTTCATTTATGTTTTTGAAGAAGAGTCAGCTCAATTTGACGATTTTGACTTCCTGGCACAAGGCACGCTGTATACGGATATCGTAGAGAGTGGAACAGCAACGGCACAGACGATCAAATCGCACCATAATGTAGGTGGTTTGCCAGAGGATATGAAGTTCAAGTTGATCGAACCACTGAATGCACTGTTCAAGGACGAAGTGCGTAAAGTTGGTGAAGAATGCGGACTTCCACCTGAGATTGTATGGCGTCAGCCATTCCCAGGTCCGGGTCTCGCTATTCGCGTTCTGGGTGAAGTGACAGAGGACAAGCTTACGATTGTTCGTGAATCGGATTATATTTTGCGCGAGGAGATTGCTAAAGCCGGTCTGGACCGGGAAATCTGGCAATACTTCACCGCTTTGCCGAATATGAAGAGTGTTGGCGTTATGGGCGATGCTCGTACGTATTCTTACACTGTAGGTATTCGTGCAGTAACCTCCATCGACGGTATGACCGCCGACTGGGCACGTATCCCTTGGGATGTGCTGGAGAAAATTTCGGTACGTATCGTAAACGAAGTGGATAACGTGAATCGCATCGTGTACGATATCACCTCCAAACCACCAGCAACGATTGAGTGGGAATAAACGCGGGAACTCCTGCCCTGTAACCATGAACCTTTTGAGATTCACCAATACAACATCAGGACTCCTCCGCATCGGCCGAAATATCGCTGTGCGGCAGGAGTCTTTTTTACGGGTTCAAGGTCGAACCTCTGCTCCCAACTCAAAATGAGAGCGGGGAAGAGAGTATTTTTATGGGTCAAAATCAAGGAACCCCAGTTATTTTCAACGGATATGAGGTTGAAAAAAAGGAGATATTATTCAATAATAATGTCTCCTTTTTTTATATGACTTTATCAGCTTCAAGCTTTTTTATGTTATCCTCCAATGGTGTCATGTTTTGATACTAATATATTTTATAATATACCTAGAATAAAGTGTTACATATCCCGTTTCATTAAACGCTGTTCTAAGGAGAATAAAGAGATGAAAAAAATATTTTTGTCGTCCTCATTTAAGGATGTTGCACCATGGTTAGTCCATTTCGCCGGTGAAAACTTGGAAGGAAAAAAAGTCACCTTCATCCCAACCGCAAGTATTCCAGAGAAAGTTAAGTTTTATGTGGAATCAGGAAAAAAAGCATTAGAGAATTTAGGATTAGTCGTGGATGAAATCGAAATAAGCACAGCAACCCGGGATGAAATAGCGAGTAAAATTAGAGGGAATGACTATATTTATATTACCGGAGGCAACACATTTTATTTACTTCAAGAGTTAAAAAGAACCGGGGCTGACAAAATCATTGCTGAAGAAGTTAATGCAGGAAAATTGTATATAGGCGAATCTGCAGGTTCGATGATTTTATCACCGAATATCGAATATGTTCAACTTATGGACGATGTGCAGGAGGCGCCTGCTTTAGATTCCTTTGCTGCGCTAGGGGTAATTGAATTCTATCCAGTCCCCCATCATACGAACATACCGTTTAAAAAAGCGGTGGAGAACATCATTGAGGAATATGGCTGCCAATTAAATTTATATCCAATCAGCAACGCGGAAGTTATTTTGGTTGAAGGTGACAGGATAAAAGTGGAGAACACATGACTCATTAAAAAGGCAGCACATAAAAAGAACCTTTAACTTGAACTTACCCCTGTCAAATAGACAGTAAAGAAAATGCCCTTAAATTAAGCAGCTTGAGTCCGGTATTCAATCGGGCTCTTGTTGTTCAAGTTAAGCTGATGCGTTCCTGGTTGTAGAAACGGATGTAGGAATGGATCGCTTGAGTAAGATCTTCTACAGACCCGAATTTTTGAATGTACAGGCATTCGGCTTTGAGATGCCGAAGAAATTTTCCATACAAGCATTATCCAGACAATTGCCCCGTCTGGACATACTACGAATCATCTTGTATTCTTGAAGTACGTTTTTGTATTTGTGGGAGGTATACTGGAATCCTTGATCACTATGAATCAAGGTACCGGTTACCCTCTCTTTTTTTATGGCTTGGTCCAGTGTGTTCAAGACGAGATCAAGATCGTTACGATGGCTGATTTGGTACGCTACAATCTCCTTACTGTACAGATCTTTAATCGCTGAGAGGTACAGGAATGTCCCTCGATAAGGAAGATAGGTAATATCGGTCACCCACTTCTGATTGGGACGCTCTGCCGTAAACTCCCGGTTCAACGTATTCTCCGCCTTATTTCCTTCACAGACAGGTTTAAAAGAAGCGTTTCTTTCTGCGTATCCGGGATTGTAGACCCGCTTGTGATTCACCTTGCAGGCGTACTGGCGACGAAGCCAAGCTGTCATTCGCGGATAACCATAGATCCCTTTCACGGCGTGGTAACCCTCCTTCAACCAATCCAGGATCTGTTCGTCTTCTTGTTGCTTCCTTGATTTTTCCGGAGAACGACGCAACCATTTATAGTAACCGCTTCGAGACACGTAAGCCAATCTGCATAAATCCTGGATCGGATATTCTGGGGATAGACATTGAATCGTTTGATATACAGCGACATAGGTTTGATGGTTGCTCACCCCCTTTGGAATTCCCGCAGCTTTTTTAAGAATGCATTCTCCATTCGAAGTCTTGCGACTTCCTCCTCCAGACTCAATCCTTTCGTCCGGGGACGTCCTTTTCCCGTACCGGTTTTGCTTCCTCTACGCTCGCTGAGGGCTGTAATCTCTTCTTCTCGAAAGGCATGAACCCAGCGCCGAATCATTTTTGTATCCAGATTCAGATTTTTGGATAACTGATAGGAGGTTTTTCCCTCTTCCAAGTACATGTTCACAATTTCCAACTTGAATTCCTGACTATACGTATTTTTAATATTCCCCATGAAAAAATCCCTCCTAAGTATATGAAGTGCACCCCTTAGAATAGACATTGCAATAAACCCCTGGTTGATCCGATGAAATCTAGGGGGTGCATTTTTTATGCCGGCGAAAAAGGGAACAAAATTTAACGAGTATACATTTGAAACCAAAGTAGAGGCCATACGACTCCATA
>NZ_JCBAIQ010000025.1:0-69093 GCF_059772165.1 Paenibacillus sp. TY11
CACGACGCTCTTTCGATCTGCCTCGCTGTTGGAAACCAGCCGTGCGGCGGACGGGGCTGCCGCTTCTGGCGTAAACGCGGCAGAGCCGCCGTATCGGCTACAGCGCGCGGAAATGCTGCTGGCCGCCTTGGTCGGCTGCGCCTCGCTTTCGCTTCGCCGCGGAAAGCTGCACGAGGAGGCCAGAGATATCGTCCGGTTTTTAAAATTATAGAATTGATAAGGAGCGAATAGACAAGGATGATCATTTTAAAATCACCTAGGGAAATCGAAGAGATGAAGCCGGCGAGCCAAATCGTTGCGGACTGCTACCGCGAGGTGGCCAAACTGATCGAGCCTGGGATCACCACCCGGGAAATCAATGACTTTGTTGCCAGACACATCACCAAGCTGGGTGGCAAGCAGTTTACGAAAGGGTACAACGGTTTCCCCGCCGAAACCTGCATTTCGGTCAACGATGTGGTGGCCCACGGCATTCCTTCGAACCGGGCGCTTATGGACGGCGACTTGCTGAAGCTCGACATCGTCGTGGAATACGGCGGATGGTTCGGCGATTCGTGCTGGTGCTATGCGGTGGGCAATATCCGGCCGGAAGCGCAAAAATTAATGAAGGTGACAAAGGAATGCTTGGATCTGGGGATCGCCCGGGCACTCCCGGGGGGGCGGCTCGGCGACATAACGTCAGCGATTCAACAGCATGCGGAATCGAACGGGTTTTCGGTCGTACGCGATCTGCTGGCGCATGGGATCGGGCGGAGCCTGCACGAGGAGCCGAGCTACGAGCATATCGGCGTAGCTGGTAAAGGCATTCGGTTAAAGGAAGGCATGGTGTTTACGATTGAACCGATGATCAACCAAGGTACGTTCCGTATCACGATCGACGACGATCAGTGGACGGCGAGAACGGCCGACGGCAAGTTGTCGGCGCAATATGAGCATACGATCGCAGTTACGTCGGACGGACCACTGATTTTAACGGCCCAGTAAGAATAGAGGCGAACGGACGGCAATGCGTCATTTTAGGAAATAAGTCGCCAACCCGGCCTGCTTGGCCTGACGAAAGTTCGTAATCCGAAACGTGAAAAAGCGCTGGTTCCAGCCTGGGACCAGCGCTTTTTTTACATGGTTTGTAACTTTACCGTTTTACGAAAAACCACGTTGTTATGCGATTTTTTATTATGACTTTGGTATCGTGTTACGGATTTACACTCTCTCTTGGCTAGCCGTGTCTTGCGTGTATTTTTTTCATTGCAAATCTGGCTATTGGCTGAGCAACCAATAGCTCAATCCAAAATGCTACACCAAAATTTCTAAACCAACTGTGAAAGAAGTTCTGAAAAGGTTCTAGGCTTATTTGTTTCGTACCAACCCAAGTTCCTATAATGGTTAGAAGCATAGATAAGACTGTAACATTCAATAAAGTATTCAATAAAACTCTAGCATTAAATCCATCTGTTTGTCCTACGAATTTGGGTATCACTTTACCCACTAACGGTCCTGCAACCAATCTTACTAACAAAACAACGATAATCCACATAAACGGAATAATCTTTAGCGTTTCTAAATAGTTTTCTTTACTAAAGCCTCGTTCCAATCCCATAATAATTGGGGCGATCGTGTTTACTGAAATAATTGAAATAATCAATAAAAATAATATACCTTCTTTTGCGTTTTGAGGCAGTCTTTCTTCCTTATACATATTGTTTCCCTCCGAAATAAAAATATTTCAGATGGTAGACGTATCATGCGACATATATTTTTGGTCATTAAAACTAGTACCAATATCTCTACACTGATCTAACAATTATAACAACTTTTTTTAAACAAATGAAAGGATTTCTAAAACAATTTTTCTGCAGTGACATTCGTTAACTGTGACGATCCTCGGACTATCGCTACAAGAGTTGAAAGAGAATGAACGGTAGGCTACATGGAGTCGAGCTCATAATGTAAAATATAATCAAGCATAAAACTCATAAAGGAGTATATGAACCAGATGAACAATTTTCTGAATGAATTTGAAGAAAGATTTAGAGCAGGATTTTTGGATGATCTTAAAAACATACTGAAAGAAGTCAAGAATGAGAAGGTTTACGGTTGTGCTTTTGGGACAAACAGCGATTTTGTCACCTTGTTTCTTGCTGTTAATACGGAGGAATCACTTGTTAGACATATCACAAACATGAAGGCCCAAGGCCGTGTCCATGACGGATGATGATATGGCCGAGGAACTGGAAAATCACTCCGTAATTCAGATGACAGACGCCAAATTAGTTGATGGCTTCTTGCATCGTTATCAATAGAAGTACAGTTTGATATATTACACTCATTTCGTTCAAGTAGATTGCTTTACCAGACAAATTCGCAATGTGCTTGTCCCATGCATCGATAAACTACGCATCCTCTTTGTTTAGTTTATCCCCATTAGATACGAATAAACTTAAATCATTCATCCAGATGATGTGTACGGACAATAAAGTTGTGTACTAGCCCCCCTTGGGGTATCAACGTTTTTACTGATTATGTGATTCTGCAATATACAATAAAGTTGTATTATTAAAATTCATACATCTTAATAATGAACAATTCAATTCTATCTGCAAGTAAATGTAATTAAATGCGATACTTATTGATAACCTCGTTGTGCTCTTGTTTAGACATTGGTGTAAGGCGAGCTTTTCGAATTCTCACAGTTGATGTGTTCATCTGACGCACATGAACTACAAGGTTGCGATGTCATGATCGCTCTTGGAGGCGATTCTGCCTTATACTGTGCGATTTTTTGAGGCGCCCAAGCCAGATATGAACAACAGAGCGCTAACGACAAGCAATAATAACAGCGGGAAGTTCCAACTTGCTGTGATGTCATGGAGCAAACCAAATAAGATCGGTCCAGTTGCTGCCAGCAAATATCCAACGGATTGCGACATGCCGGACAAAGAAGCTGCATCGTGGGCATCTTTCGTCCGCAAACTTAAAAAGATCGTGGCCAAGCTGAACGCAAATCCCCCACCAATTCCAAGTAAAATTGTCCATAACGAAATGAAAGCATTTCCGCCGAAATAAAGGCCTCCCAAAGATACAAACAACAGGATAGTCATTATGATAACCAGTGAACGTTGATTCCTTATGCGCCCCGCAACGATCGGCACGATGAACGCTACGGGCAGCGCAGCGATTTGAAACAGCGACAGCATCCAACCGGCGCTGTCTTCACTCAAGCCCCGGCTTGTCATAATTTCAGGCAACCAAGCGATCAAAACATAGAAAAAGAGAGACTGCATCCCCATAAAAATCGTAATCATCCATGCCAACGGTGAACGCCACAGACTTCGACGAGCTGACGCACCGCCCGTTGTTGTCCTGGAAGACGCGTGACTCACCCGAACTTGAGGCAACCAGAATAGCGCGGCCAACAAAACGAGTGCGCCCCAGATGACTAGCGCGCCATTCCAACCGAAACCGAGATTACGGGCGAGCGGAACGCTTACACCGGATGCGATCGCCCCGCATAAATTCATCGACACGGAGTACACTCCTGTCATGAGACCGACTTGACGAGAAAAATCCCGTTTAACCATACTCGGAATGAGCACGTTACACACCGCAATCGCGAGCCCAAGCAAAGCAGTGCCTGCAAACAAAGAAGCTGTTGCAGGCAACAAGCGGATCGCGATACCCGCCATGAGCAGAACCAACGCATAAAGCATGGTCCTTTCCACCCCGAAGCGGCGCACCAGAATGGGCGCGAACGGTGAAAGAAGCGCAAAAGCAAGCATCGGCAAAGTTGTGAGCAGACCTACCCCGGTATTCGACAGTCCGAGGGACTCGCGAATCGAGCCAACCAACGGGCCTACCGACGTTAGCGGTGATCGCATGGTCAGTGAGATCAGGACGATACCGATGATGATCGGCCAACTCGACGACAACGACTTCTTGACCATCGTTGACTTCGTATCGATTTGTACGCTCACGGCCGTTCCCCTCCTTTGACGTCGAGAACAGCTTGCGATTCCGCAATATAACGGTGAACCGCTGCCACAGCCCGATCGGCGTCTTTATCGACAATCGCTTCGACAAGCAGCCGGTGCATTTCCAAGAAATCCGCACCGACTTCATAACGAGTCAAGCTTGTAATCGAATCTTGCGACGCTTCAGCGATATGGTCGTATAATTCGATCAATATTTCATTGTGAGATGCAGTGACGATGCTTTGGTGAAGACGAATATCCTCCGTTACAAATCCATCAATGTCTCCGAGTGCAGCAGCCGCCTCGCAGCGTTCAAGTTGGAGAAGAAGTTCATTCGCCTCGTCGCTCGTTCTACGTTGCGCAGCCAGATGGGCTCCCTCACGTTCGAGCGCATGCCGGACTTCTAACGTCTGCAGCGTATCGGAGCGCAAAATACGTTTTTGCAGCACGACCCCCAAAACGCTTGAAGAACAGACATAAGTTCCGTCCCCTTGTTTCGTCTTCAAGAGCCCCGCGTGTATCAACGCCCGAATTGCTTCCCTTAATGTATTGCGGCTAACATTCAACTCCGCCATCAACTCCGGCTCGGCCGGAATGCGCATCCCGACAGTCCACTTGCCGGATTCGATCAGACTTTCCATTTGCAGTGCGACTTGCTCAACCAGCGTCAGCCGGTTTGTTTTCTGAAGCATGTGTCAACCCTCTCTTCGCCTTTTCCACCAAACATAGGATGTTTGGTGGATAGGTATTTTATCACACTTATTTAATTGAAACAACTCTCTGCGGCCCTCGCCGCCCGGTGCAGTTCATGTCGGCCTTATGCTCCGAATAATATTTTCTGCTATACTTCGCGGATTTGTACCCTTCAAACACAGTGCGGGTTTTGGCGTAATCAACCGTTGCGGTCTTTAATTCGACGTTTGTTCTCATAGCCGCCCCAATGCCTTTGAGTTTGTCAGAAAGAACATGAAATCGGTTTGTGGTCTGTTCCGTTTTTCCCGCAAGCTGCTTATATTCAAGCAGGTTGTTTTCCTACAAATATTGGAGCGATTGCGCCGTCATTGCGCTGGCTGGTATCAGCTCATTTTCTTTCGCGGCAATAAGTTTACTTCACAAGATACTTAAAAAGGCGACCCTGCCGAAATATCCAGCAGAATCGCCTTTCAAGTTTTAGCCCAAAGCTGCAATCGTTATTAATTAAAGGTCTTTTTTACAAACTCAATAACTTCTTCCGACATTTTCATGGATAGAACGGCCTCTTTAACGCTTTTTGCATGTTCACTGGCCAGCTCTTTAATTTGTGCACGTGCCGGAAGGATTGAGGTTGCACTCATGGAGAACTCATCAAGTCCCAAACTAAGCAATAAAGGAAGGGCAATCGGATCGCCTGCCATTTCTCCGCACATTCCAACCCATTTTCCTTCGTTATGCGCCGCATCAATGACCATTGAAATCAGCCGTAAAATCGCTGGATTGAAGGGTTGATACAAATAGGATACGCGTTCATTCATACGATCGGCGGCCATGGTATATTGGATCAAATCATTGGTGCCGATACTGAAAAAATCGACTTCTTTGGCAAATTGATCCGCCATTACAGCTGTAGACGGTATTTCAACCATCATGCCAATTTCAATATTATTCGCTACTTTTACGCCGCTGGCCACAAGCTTTTCTTTTTCTTCCAAAAGAATGGCTTTGGCTTCCCTGAATTCAGATAATGTTGCGATCATGGGAAACATGATTTTCAGGTTTCCATAGACGCTTGCACGTAATAATGCACGCAATTGTGTACGGAAAATGTCCTGTTCTTCCAAACATAAACGAATCGCCCGAAAGCCTAAGAACGGGTTCATTTCTTTGGGCAGTTTCAAGTAAGACAGTTCTTTATCGCCACCGATGTCCAAAGTTCGGACAACTACCGGCTTCCCTTGCATTTTTTCCAAAACGGTTTTATAAGAGACAAACTGCTCTTCCTCTGTTGGAAGCCGATCTCTGCCCATGTAAAGGAACTCCGTACGGTAAAGCCCGACCGCTTCTCCTCCATTTTCCAGCACATTTTTAACATCAGCCGGTGTGCCAATGTTCGCGGCCAGTTCGACATGCACGCCATCCTTAGTTACCGTCGGCTCATGAACCAATTTGGCCCACTGTGCTTTTTGCGTTTCGTATTTTGCTTTTTTCGCTTCATATTGGGCAATGATTTCTGATGATGGGTCTATGATGACATCGCCTTCCAAACCGTCGACAATGACAACTATGCCGTTTTCAATCCTGGCCGTAACTTGTTTTGTGCCGACGACAGCCGGAATTTCCATGGAGCGGGCCATGATCGCCGAATGAGAAGTGCGGCCGCCGATATCCGTCGTAAAACCTTTCACATATCTACGATTTAACTGCGCGGTATCGGAAGGTGTCAAATCCTCGGCGATGATGACAACTTCTTCGGAAATCAAGCTTGGATCGGGAATTTGCACGCCTAATAAATGCGCGATTACCCGTTTCGTTACATCGCGGATATCTTTGGCGCGTTCCCGCATATATTCGCTTTCCATGGATTCCAGCATGGAAACGAACCTGTCGGCTGATTCTTTCAAGGCAAATTCCGCGTTTACGCCTTCCGTACTTATATTTTCGAAAACCGGATTTAATAGTTCCGGGTCGTTTAACACCAATAACTGAGCGGCGAGAATTTCCGCTTTATCGGCGCCAAGCTCACGGTTTACGTATTCCGTAATTTTTTCCAGCTCCGCTTTGGAGCAGCTGATGGCCTGCTCTAATCGCCGTTTTTCGGCGTCCTTGTCTCCAATGCTCTTTTTTACGATTTGAAGCTCCGGCTCCTCCAGGCGGTACGCTTTGGCAATCGCTATACCGGCTGAAGCGCCAATTCCTTTCAGGTTATTGCTCATTATTCGCCAAGCCCTTCGTTTTTCAAGGTTTCTTCAATCCCTTGGATCGCCTTATCCGCATCGGAACCAACCGCAGCAATTTGAATTTGAGCTCCTTGCGGAACACCTAGAGACATTACACCCACTATCGATTTGAGGTTAACGGTTCGGCCGTTATATTCGATGTTAACCTCCGCATTGTATTTGCTTGCGGCTTGAACCAAGATGGAAGCCGGACGCGTGTGAATGCCTACCTCGTCAATGACTGTAAATGTTTTTTTCACCATAGTTTCTATCTCCTCTCCTCTATATAAGTTGCTCTTTCTTTAGTTCAACTTATATAGCCTTCCAAATTTAAACAGTATTTTTTCGAGCAGCATGGTTCCCGGTCCGGTTAAAGCAAAGGCGATCACCGTTCCGATCCCCACTATTCCTCCGAACAAGAATCCGGTGCTTAAAAAGATCGCGTCTACACCGATTCTGCCGAGATCATACCTGATTCCGAATTTTGATTCCGTATATCGCAAAATCGCGTCTAAGGCGTACATGCCATTGCCAAAATTCATCAACAACACATAAGTCATGGAGAAACAAAAGTTAGCCAGGATGACGATGACGATTTTGTTGAATAACGATAAATCCGCTAGTTCCATATTGGCAATAAACGGATGAATCCAGTTAATCAAGGGCCCGATCAAAAAGGAATACATGATGGAAGAAAAACCGATTGATTCACGATTTAGCAATAAACCCGCAGCCAGAAAAACAATACTTACGTAAAAGCTTGCAAGACCGACACTAACTCCGAGACTTTTATGCAATCCATCCAACAAAACCGTTAATGTATCGGACCCTATATTGCACTCGATAAAAAGATTAACGGCTAGAGCGCTTAACGCCGTGGCAACGGCCACAATAACTAATCGTCCGCCAAATTTCGCAAGAGCCATGTATTTACGCAACCTTTAGTCCAGATTTTCTCCATTGGAAGCGATCACTTTTTTCATCCAGTAAAAACTGTCTTTACGGAGGCGCTTTTTGCTGCCCTTGCCGTAATCATCCTGATCTACGTAAATAAATCCGTAGCGTTTGCTCATTTCCGAGGATGAACAACTAACGATATCAATCGGTCCCCAAGCATAATAGCCTCTTAGATCCACCCCATCCTTAATGGCTTCTTTCATTTGTTCGATATGAGCCCGGTAATAGTCAACCCGATAAGGATCATGGATCGAATTATTCTCTTCTAATTTGTCATGGTAGCCAACCCCATTTTCCGTGATATAAATAGGGCACTGATACCGGTCATAGAACAGGTTAAGCATAGTACGAAGACCGATAGGATCAATAGTCCATCCCCATGAATTGGCCGGAAGTTCAAAATTGCGGTAAGGTCCTGTTTTGTTTTTCAAACTTTCTTCATCAAAAATGCGAGTATAGTAGTAGGAAAATGACATAAAGTCAGCCGTATTTCTCAATGCTTCTTCGTCGCCTTCCGCGAATTCAACGGTAATATTGTTGTCGTGGAAATAACGGAAAGCATAACCAGGATAATATCCGCGCATTAAAACATCGGAGAAAAAGTACTCCATTTGATTATTGCGAACGGTGGCGAATACATCTTCCGGTTTACTGGTAGCCGGATAGGCAGGTCCCCCGCAAAGCATCATCCCGATTTGCAAGTTGGAATCCAGGTTTTTGGCATACTTCGTGACCAAACCGCAAGCTACCATTTCATGATGCACACCTTGATATTTGGCGGAGGCTAAATCATCCACTACATCTTCCGCAATGCCCAGATGGTTAAAGGATTCATGAACAATTAAATTGATTTGATTAATAATAATCCAATATTTCACCTTTTTATGGTATCGATCAAGAATCACTTTGCTAAAGTGGGCAAAAAACTCGATCATTTCTCTGGAGTACCACCCTTTATAAGCCAGGGTCAAATGAAGCGGCATTTCGTAATGGGACAGGGTGATCATCGGTTCCATTCCGTTCGCTATAATTTCGTCGATCAGGTTATCATAAAATTTCAAACCTTCTTCATTAGGCTTCTCTTCGTCGCCATTCGGAAAAATTCTTGTCCAATTGATCGAGGTGCGAAAGGTTTTTAGTCCAAGTTCGCTCAACAATTTCAAGTCTTCTTTATAAGTGTGATAGAAATCAATTCCCCAACGCTTCGGAAAAATTCGCTCTTCGTTTTGAATGGCTTCTTTAATATAGTCCGTAGTCAGTTCTAAATTGTACTTTTTATCTAAAGGAATTTCATCCGTAAATTCATTAATATCCGCTACGCTTAACCCTTTTCCGTTCACATTATAAGCGCCTTCCGCTTGATTGGCGGCGATGGCTCCCCCCCACAAAAAATCAGCCGGGAATCCTGATGGAATATTTTTCATTTTCATTACTTCCTCCCTTTATTTATTAGTCATTTCTAATTGGGTCAACCTCTGATTAAAGCTCTCGAAAATGTCGATTAACCGCTTGGCAATATTAATTTCACTATAAATCGTCATTAACGTGTCTTGCGCATGGGCAAATAAAACCGAGTACTCCCCTTGCCCACCTTCTGTTTCTTTTTGGATGCAATTCGTTTGTACGCGATGGGCGATCACAATTTCGTCGTTGGCTAATTTCATCTTCTCCTTAGCTCCAGCAAAGTCGCTTTTTTCAATATCTTTTAACGCATCCGTACAATGTTTTCTTGCTTCCCCCGCGTGCAAAATGATTTGCATCGCATCATGAGCTACTTGTTCCGATGTCATTGTTAACTTCCCCTTAACAGATTAATTGGTTTGCGGCAATTCTTTTTCAAGTTCTTGTTTTTCGTAGGTTTTGAAAAATGGATACCAAATCAGCGTAGCCACCGCGACGCAGATGAGCATCAAAATAATGCCTGTGATCGTTCCTGTCGTAATCCACGTGGAAATTGGAAAAGGAGCATACCACAGATCGAAGATCACTTTCGGTATGGGGCCGAATGGAATGACTTTGGTCCCGATCCAAACGATTGCCGGCAAGATGATACCCATGATCCACATCGGCAGCATCAATATGGGGTTCCATACGATAGAACCGAATACTAAAGGCTCGTTGATATTAAAGATGGCGGGTATAAAGCTTGCCCGGCCCAGCGCTTTTAGCTTGGTGCTTTTAGAGAACGCATGCATAATAACCAGGGGTAACGTACAGCCCACGCCGCCTACAAACAAGTATGCCGAAAAAATCGTTTCGGCCGTTACGAGATTATGCGCCCCCATGGTCGCGTTCGCGGTAATGGCCGCCAGAAATATCGGTTTGGTGACAGGGGTTAACACCCAACTGGAGATCCCCATGGAATATAGGAAACAGTAAATAAATATAATCAGCATGAATCCCCAAGGCGTCTCTACCACGTTGGCCAACGGCATAAAAATATTTAAAATGATGTTGTATATATCGACATGAACGATATCGACCAAAACCCAAGCCGCAACCAAAGTGATCCCGATAGGGAGCATGGAATCAAACCAGGCTCTGACAAAGTCCGGAATAACGGAATCCTCCTTGAAAAAAGAGAATTTTCCAAACAAACTCATAATATAACCGGTGAAAAGAGCGGCGATGATGGCAACGAACATACCTCCGGTTCCCAAAGAACTATGAGTAAAACCGACCGTGCCATCTTTTACGACCTGGGGAGTAACGATGATTAAAAAAGTGATCAAACTGGTACATCCGGCAATAAAGCGCTGTTTTCTTAACTTCTTTTTCTCCATCAAATTAAACGGAATCAGGAAAGAAACCAACAGCGACAGCATGCCCATCGTCCATCCAAACGGAACCCAAAAATTAGGGTAGTTTTTGATTTGATAGACATCACCGGGTATGGTGAGAAGGCAAAATACTGATCCCAGAAGAATAAAAGGCAATAATTGCATGACGGAATCCTTGAGCGTTACGATCCATACATTGTTATTGACTTTATTCATCTTCGGGGAGAAGTCGTTTTTAAGCCATTCCATTAATTTGTTCATTTTTCTTATCCCCTTTTTAGCTGTTCAACTCACTCAGCAGGTCATCTAAAGCCGCTTCCCCATCCAAAGTGGAATAATAAGAAGGCTTCATTAAGAGCACTTTGACATCGGTATCTTGGGTAAGCTCGTTGATATCATCCATGATATAAGCCAAGTGGGGGCCGACTAATAAAGCATCAATGTCATGGATGTAATTTTCAATTTCCGCTTCCCCTCTGGCTTTGATGTCCATATTCAGGTTTCTTTTTTTAGCGGCCTTGCGAATATTGGCAGCCATAAAACCGGAGCTTGCCCCTGACCCGCAAATTAACAGCACATTTAGCATTTCGCTTGAATTTCCCATGGTAATCCTCCTCGCTTTTCTTTATAATCGTGGTGTGATAGCGCTATCATTACTACAACCAAACTATATTACAAATCCAAAAACAGTTTCAAATAAAAAACTGCACCCCTATGGTGCAACATTTTAAAGTGAGGAGACGCATATGAAAACACAGTATATTGATTTAATTCAATATTTAAGCTCCTCTAAGCATTGGATTTCGTCGCAAAGTTTAGCGGATAATTATGGCGTGTCCAAACGTACCATCAAATCTTATATCGGTGAGATTAATCAGATTCACCACGGGTTAATTCTATCGTCGAATAAAGGCTATAAGATCGATACTGATCAGGTGAACACCTTTCTAACTACCAAACAAAAGTCAATTCCGAAAACCCAATCCGAAAGAATGGCTTATATTCTGAAAAAACTGGTGCAAACCAATCAACCCATTTATATTTATGATTTAAGCGAAGCGCTGTTTATCAGCGAATCAACGCTGAGGGTGGATTTAAAGCTGATCAAGGAAAAGCTTTCCAAAAACAACCTGGAATTGAGCCTGGTTAAGGACCATATTAGTTTGCAAGGCAAGGAAAAGGATAAACGTAAATTAATGAGCAGCATTTTGTATGAGGAGGCCAATGGAAGCTTTATTGATATTGATAAAATCAAAAGATTTTATCAAGAATTGAATGTGGATTACATTCGGAAAGTCGTTGTTGAAACCTTTTCTTCCCATCACTTTTTCACCAATGATTTTTATTTAACCAATATGATCATCCACATCACCATTGCATTGGACAGAATGAAACATGATTTTCAGTTTTTAAATAAGACCGTGAATTATAACATGGACAACACCGCGTATTTAATCGCCAAAGAAATCGCCTTTAAATTGGAATCCTATTTTCACGTGCAATATTCAGAAGAAGAAATCGCCGATTTGGCGATCTTAATTTCATGCAATGGGACGAACATTAATTTTACGCAAATTGAAGTCAGTGACCTGGAGCAGATCGCTGGGAAAGACTGTATTGATTTGGTCAGCGAAATCGCATCCGACTTGGATAAGTATTACTATATCAGTATTGCCGATGCCGATTTTATTACGCGTTTTTCACTGCATGTTAAAAACCTTTTGATGAGATTAAAAAATCATCATTCGACGAAAAATCCACTAACGAACACGATCAAAAGAGAATGCCCGCTCATTTACGATTGCGCTGTGCATGCTTCCCATGTGATTAAAGAAAAAACCGGTCATCGGATTAGCGACGATGAAATTGCTTATTTGGCCTTTCACCTGGGATATGCTATTGAATTGCAGCGGCAAACGAACGTAAAAATCTCGTGTACGGTGCTGTTTCCGCTCTACTACAATATGAATGTGCAAATGATCAATAAATTGCAGCAGTATTTTGGCGACGATATCTCGATCCATTCGATTGTCACGGACGAGAGCGATTTGAATTATGCAACTAGCGACTTTATTATTTCTTCCGTCCAATTGCACAAAATTCCAGAAGTCCCCTATGTCGTGATTACCCCGTTTTTTATCGAAAATGACCGAGAAAAAGTATCGAACAGAATATTTGAATTAAAAGAGCAAAAAAAGAAAAATCAATTTAAGCTCCATCTGGAATCTTTTTTAGACGAAAGACATTTCTGCCACTCCACGGCAAAGTCGGGCAAAGAGGACGTTTTACGGTTTATCTGTCACACCATGAACCAGGATGGTTATACGAACGAAGATTTTTTTACCAAAATTATGGAACGGGAAGCAATGTCCTCTACCGCGTTCGGACAAGTAGCCCTTCCTCATGCGATCAAAATGGAATCCAGCAAAACGGGCATGTTCATTTATTTGAATCCGAATGGCATCAAATGGGATCATTCTACCGTGAAAATAGTTTTATTAATCACCGTCAGCGGGGAGGATCGAAAAATATTCCGTGACGTATTCGATGCGCTCGCCACCATATTGACGGAGGATAAACATGTGAATCTGTTGTCATCCCTCGATCATTTCGATGATTTTATCAATCAATTAATCGCCTGCTGGGAATAATTTGTTGACAATAGTTTCACCTCCCCCTACAATGAATGACAATCATTCATGTTGAGGAGGGTAAAAAATATTGGCAAACTTCACGGATGGGAAATACAATCTCATTTTAAACGCGTCTATCGAAGTCATAACTGAAAAAGGATACGACAAGACGGTTATTTCCGATATCACAAAAAAAGCGGGCATTGCCCAAGGAACGTTTTATTTATATTTCTCCTCCAAAAAAGCATTAATTCCGGCGATCGCAGATCATCTTCTGACTATTACTTTCGGTAAAATTAAAGAAAAAGCACAGGATAAAGAAAGTTTTTGGGAGGTGTTGGAGGTTGTCATCGACGAAACCTTCAACATCACCGATTCATACAAAGAAATCCTTGTCCTTTGTTACTCCGGTCTTGCGTTCGATCATTCCATGGAAAAATGGGAAGCCATCTATTCTCCTTATTATGATTGGTTTGAGGACATATTATTGAAAGCCAATAACCATCATGAGATCATTCATGATCCTCATGCCAAATGGACGGCCAAACTTCTCATCAATCTGATTGAAAATGCTGCCGAACGATTTTATATTGGACTTGAACAAGAAGAACCCCTGGACGTATATAAGACTCGGGTATTTCATTTCATCAAAAGATCATTACGGGAAATATGAAGAAAAACACCGGAAACTTGCCCTTATTTTTTTAAAATAAAATGACTGACGTTCATTCATTATTCATGTAGTAACTATTATGAATTTACTAAGCGGAAAGGAATATGCTTTATGAACAAGGGTTGGATTTTTGTCATTTTGACTTCTCTATTTGAATTGCTTTGGGTCTTTGGCTTTAATGTTGCCAATACTTGGTGGCACTGGGTTATCATCATCACCATTATTATCATCGATATGCAATTTCTTTCAAAAGCATGCGAGTCATTGCCAACAGGCACCGTTTACGCCATCTTTGCAGCAGCTGGTACAGTAGGAACGGCTCTTATGGACATTATTATTTTCGACGCGGAATTCAGTGTTGCCAAAGGTCTGTTTATGGGGATTCTGGTCATTGGGGTTATTGTTTTAAAACTATTTGACAATAAGCCGGAATCCGGATCGGCAAAAGGAGTTCGTTAATATGGGTTGGCTATTCGTATTTATTGCTGCTCTATTCGAGTTGATTGGGGTCATCGGTTTAAAAAAATTCAGCCTAAGGAAATCCTTTTTGAATTTGCTGATGTTCTTTGGCGGATTTGGAGGTTCTTTTGCATTTCTTTACGCCTCCTTTAACTATCTTCAAGTCAGCATTGCCTATGCGGTCTGGATTGGAATAGGAACTTCGGCTGCCGTTCTAGTAAATATGATTTTTTTCAATGAATCCAAAAGCATTGAGCGCATTATAAGTCTCATGATCATTGTCGTTGGTGTTGTTGGACTCAAAACAGTTTCATAATACCCGCAAATGCTATATAAGTCATATGTGGGCCAATTAATAAAAACTGAAATCAGTCAAATTTCTAAAAAGGTTAAAGACAAGCATTCATTGGGGAATTGTTCTCGTTAATAAGTAATACATGAACCTCAATATTTAACGCTATTTCCCGTACTGTATGCAACAGAGGCTTGAAATTACCCTGCATCAATTAATTTTAAGATACCAATACAGGAAAGGGTTCAAAGCCCTTTGTTTTGTTATGCAACTTATATTCGCTCTGATTGAACCATAGCAGTCACCCCCAACATTTAATAAAAAGACCGATGATACTTGCTCATCGATCTTTTGTTAAATAATCACTTAGAAGAGATATTATTATTTTCTTCTTTTTTTTCTCCAAGTTTTATCAAAATCGCTATTGCTAGGTCTCTCCCACCTTATAATGACCTAATAGTTTATCTTGGGGTTCCCTTTTTAATGATAATTCACTTCATTTTTTTATCATTTTCTCTGTACGGAAGCCTTCTTTAATATACTTTATTTTATTCCCAGCTAAGAGCTGTGAATTGGAATGACCGGGAACTTGTTTCATCAGAAACAACCACTATGATCAGCCCCGCATTTCTCTTCGCAAACTACGCCGCCATCATCCTCATGGTATTGGAATCCGTTTGTTTTATTGAAGCGAGACTCCGGTGCATCTTATGATTGACGATTCCGATCACCACGTCCGGCTCCATTTCATCCTGATGGGAGAACATAACCGTTGCGGCAATATCTCCCATCTGATATGCTGCCGTCAACGCCCTTAGAAAAGTCTTCGAGTTTTCACTTTCCGGTAAGGATAACTCTCCTTTGAGGAGATCCTCCCTGACTGCTCCAAGCGATTTTCGTGCCCGGTGAAGTGCAACTTTTACCGCTCCCTCCGTTGTTTCAAGCTTGTCGGATGTCTCACGAATCGAATATCCAAACACATCTCGCAGCAAAAAAACAGTTCTCTGAAGCGGAGATAAATGATTCATTAAGGATTGCAACGCTATCTCGATTTCAAAAGATCCATGATCGGGTACAGTTACTTTCGCTTGTTCCCTATTCAATATCCGAGTGTAGACTGCTTTTCTCCGTATGTCATCAATCCAGGTGTTCTTAGCAATCCGTAGCAAAAGCGCTTCGGGATTTGTATGCTCGAAGCTATTTAACTTACCTAATGCTTTTATCCAAGTGTCCTGAGCCAGTTCTTCCGCATCCCAATTTGATTTCGTAAGCGACAGACAGTAACGTTTCAGGACCGCCTGTAATTCCTCCAAGTTCTCGATGTTTATTATATTATCTGTCATTTGTATAGAATCATCTATGCGCATAGGTCCTCTCCTCCACGGTCTTATTCTGCCCTTTCCTAGAGCAAAGCCATTTGTTACCTCAAATGTAAACGAACAAGTGGTTGTAAAAGTTACACCATTTACGCAAATCGTTTTTCCATTGAAACCTCCGTATCTTTTTACGGCCTCGGTCCGTTTACAAGGAGAAATCAACTGAAAACAGGAAATTGGGGGTATCAAAAATGAGTGTTTATGTTCCTTATGTTGTTGAGCAAACCGCTCAAGGTGAAAGATCGTACGATATCTATTCCAGACTCTTAAAGGATCGTATTGTGTTTGTCGGGGCAGCCATCGATGATCATTTGGCTAACAGTATTATTGCTCAATTATTGTTCCTGGCGGCAGAAGATCCGGAAAAAGAAATTTACATGTATATCAACAGCCCAGGTGGCTCTACTTCCGCAGGATTTGCCATTTATGATACGATGCAGTACATCAAACCCGATGTACACACGATATGTACGGGATTCGCTGCTTCGTTTGGCGCGATCCTGTTGCTAGCGGGCGCCAAAGGGAAACGTTCGGCGTTGCCGAACAGTGAAATCATGATCCATCAGCCGCACGGGGGCGCACAAGGTCAGGCCAGCGATATTGCGATCAGCGCAAAACGAATTTTATGGACTCGTGAAAAGGCAACCCGTATCACAGCTGAACGGACCGGGCAATCTTTTGAAAAAGTCGAAAAGGATATGGACCGAGATTTTTACATGTCCGCTCAGGAGGCACTGGAATATGGTGTCATTGATCAAGTGATAACTTCTTTGTAGAGTATGCTCAAAACCTAATGATCTGCAAGAAACTTCAAGAAATAATACGAGGTGATATCATGTTAGCAAGCTTACAAGGTAAGGAAGTAACTATTCATTTTATAGATGGGACAAATGTATGCGACGGGATATTGGATCAGATTGACGACAAGTTCGTTAAATACCTTACGCAATATCAGACGCTTGTTATTCCTATTACATCCATTCGCACCGTATCCATTGACATTAAGGAACGGCAACGCCACAGAGTTGGATTCGCCCCATGAACCTATTTTAGCATGGGTGGCAATTACATTGTACGGAGGCCCGATATTATGGAAATTTCACAGGGAGTAGAAATGCTTCAGCTAGATTTTCATGGGAATAGGATTCACCCCATTCTTTTGTGGGATCGAAAAATGGCTGTATTAATAGATACAGGATTTCCCGGGCAAATTGAAGATTTACGCGTGGCTATGGAAAAGGTAGGCGTGTCGTTCGACAAACTAAAAGTTGTGATTTTGACGCATCAGGATGTAGATCATATAGGCTGTCTTCCTGAGATTTTGCAGGAGTGCGGCCATAATGTTAAAGTATATGCACACGAACTGGATAAGCCGTATATTCAGGGGGATATCCCTCTTTTAAAAGATGGTCACCTTATGAATCCCCCGAAGGGCAAAGTGGACGATACCTTAATAGATGGTCAGGAACTGCCGTTTTGCGGCAGAATTCGCGTCATCCATACGCCTGGGCATACCCCTGGTCATATCAGCCTTTATTTAAGGCAAAGTAAGACTCTTATTGCCGGGGATTCGATGTACAGTGTAAACGGGATTCTCGCGGGAATTCATGTCCCGACCACACCCGATATAAATGCAGCTCATCTCTCATTGAAAAAGTATTTAGATCTCGATATTGCATCCGTAGTTTGTTATCACGGGGGATTAAGTAATACAGATATATATGATCAGATATTAGGACTTACCAAAGGATTATAAAGTTAAAGTTCCAGCAAACTACCTTTTGGTGAACCGATGTTGTGAACGAGAAGATTATTTTAAATAACACTTTGTTAAATAACACTTTGTTAAAGTTCAATCACAAATTAACAAAGTGTTATTTTGCATTTCACAAAATAGATCTTCATTGTTTATTCCTGCAACCCATACTCCACGCGTGCTAACTTGTATATAGATCAGACTTTAACTGATTAAAAATATATTCTTGCATTTGATCTAAAAGAAGAATGATGTTAGCATCTTTGCCACTTTTCAAGACCCACTGAATAGACATCATTGAGTTAACAGCATATAGTTCAGCTAAATACTCCAATGCGATTGAAGTTGAAGAATTCTGTTGCTTTAAATAATCTAAGCAAGTCCTAAACAAAATTTGTTCAAATTCCTTACGTAGATCTGCTGTTACTTCATGAACGGCTAACAATGTTGAAATTTCAAGCTTATTTTTAATCATATTATCGGTTACAAGTTCTATGGCATTTGCCACCTTGCCATCTTCCATGGGATCAAAACGCTGCTCAATTTCAACTTTAAAATCAGAAGCATACTGTTTAACTATTTTTTCTAGCAAGTCGTACTTATCCAAATAATGACTATAAAAAGTAGAACGTCCGATAAGAGATTGGTCACAAATTTTTTTGATCGTAATATCTTTAAAATCATGTTGTTGGAGTAATTCTATTAAAGCTCGCTCAATAGCTATTTTTGTTTTATAAATTCTGATATCTTCATTCATTTGACCACTTGCTCCTTATGTGTAAGTTTTCGAACACTTCATATATAACATGTAAGATATCTTACAGATTATGCGATACTAATTATTTTTTATGTAGTAACTATACTCCATAGTAAACACATACCCAAATTGAAGGAGGAAAATATATGTTTAAATCATATGTCAATAACGAACAGTTCAATCTTCAAATTAATCGTTTTATCAATGATTATTATCAAGAAGATGATCGAGCACAAGCTGACTTGGAAAAAATGATTCCGAAATTAAACGACACCCATAGCTGGTATGAGGCTTGGCTCAATTTTGCAAAGAAACGCGAAGACAGCAAGGACTATGACTTAGCCTCAGTCTACTATCAAGCTGCAGAATTTTATCTTGCAACTACAGATCCCAATAAAGAAAAAATGTATCAAAAATATAGAGAAACATTCTATAAAGGCTTTCATGATTTTGATTATGAATCCTACAAGATTCCCTATGAAGATTCCTATCTTCCTGCTGTAAAATTGTTGGCGCCTGGAGCTACGAAAACATTACTTGTCTTTGGTGGCTATGATTCTTACATGGAAGAGATGCTTAAAATGATGAAATTTATGAAGGGAATTAATTACAATATTATTGTATTTGATGGTCAAGGCCAAGGAACTGCATTAAAAAATGGTCTAAAATTCATTCATAACTGGGAAAAGCCCATATCAACGGTGATCGATTATTTCAAATTAGATCGTGTAAGTCTCGTAGGTGCTTCTTGGGGAGGGTATTTAGCTATGCGTGCGGCAGCCTTCGAAAAGAGAATCGATAAAGTAGTTGCTTTTAACATTTTCTATTGTGGCTTAGATGCATTAAAAATGGGCATGCCAGAAGAAACGTATCAGAGTATAATGCAGCTAGTCGATCGTAATGAAGTAGATCAAGTGAATTCATTATTTGAACAGATGATGACTCACAATATTGATTTGCATTGGAAGATTACCAAAGGGATGGAAAACACAGGTGTAGCAACGCCTTTTGATCTCATTAAAAATTTTGAAAAGCACACAATGCAAGGCATTGGGGCATTCATTAATCAAGATGTTCTTTTACTAGCTGGACAAGATGATCAATACGTACCTATTAGCCGACTCGCACAAATCCAACAAGAATTAATCAATGCTGCGTCCATTACAACCAAAGTATTTACTAAAGAAACAGGTGGTGAACAACACTGCCAAGCAGGTCACAGGGAATTAGCCTTTAATGAAATCAATAAATTCCTATAACAAAGATGGATAAACACTAAAAGTATTTCACATAAAATATTCAGAGTATTGTTAATGCGGATATTTAGTAAATATTTAAAAGAATTATGTATAACGAATGGTTTCCCCAAAAGGGGAAACCGCCTTTTTTACGTCTCACTTTGATCTGCGTATTTAATAAGAATTTTATCACCTATAATTTTTTTATTTCCGGGTAGGTTAAATGATCTAATCCTTTGTTTTGTTCCTACTATAATTGTACCTTCATCTTTTGAGTCAAAAGTTAAACTAACATCCATTATTTTTCCCATTTTAAACGTTACCCCTTTATCGTTCTTCAATATAAAGTCCTCCTTAATATCACTAATTCTTTCAAGTGATGTTAAATCAGGAGCGACTATTTTACTATGGTTAAATTAGGTTTAAAGACACGTTCTGGTCCAGTAAAAAGATATGCCTCATCCGATCCGCTAAATTAGCGGTTTTTTTAAAAAAAAGTGCTTGGGCGCCAGTCCTTTTTTATAAAACATCAACATGGTTTCCATATATCGCAAAACCGAGAAATAGATGGTATAATGAAGGATGATTTAAAGAAATCTGTATTGTAGTGGAGGAATGATTCATATTGATAAATCACGATAATCTTGAAGAGTATCGAGACCCGATTAATTATGATCTTGAATTTGGCGGCGAGACTAATAAATACAATTTCTATCTTGATATGGCTAGATTGAACCCAGGCGAGGTTCTGGAACTTGCATGTGGTACAGGATTGACAACCATTCATATATCAAAATCGGGGATACATATAACAGGTGTTGATATTTCTTCATCGATGCTTGAATATGCGCGGGTTAAAGCTCAAGGTTTGCCTGTAGATTTTATTGAAGCTGATGCTCGTACATTCGATTCCGAAAAGCGTTTTTCCATGATTTATTTGACAGGAAATGCATTCCAGGCATTTTTGAGCGATGAGGATCAACGAGCCTTACTCGAAACCGTCTACAAGCACCTAGAGCCAAATGGGATGTTTGTTTTTGAAACACGAAACCCCTTGGGAACCGATTTATCCAACCAAGAGGAAAGCATCTGGGGAAAATTTATCGATAAGGATGGAATTAAAGTCAAGGTTTCTGGGACACAGTCGTATGATTCAAGTAACCAGATCATGCACTGGGTCACGTTCCGAGATTGGGGATCGGAGAAAACAACTTCTCGAATTGCATGTCGCTTTACTGATAATGACACGCTTCAGCGTTTATTAACGAGCCGCGGCTTTTATATCGAAAATCAATATTCGGACTGGGATAAAACACCGTTCACTCCTTCATCTCCTTCCATCATTAGTGTTTGTCGAAAAAAACATGGAGCCTAAAACGAATAATCCCAGAATGTTCATCCCAAGTGTTTGCCGACCGCGATATGATATCCATGCCATTCTCTTTTTTTGAAGGAACAACAGGCTATTCCAGTGATTCCCGGAATGAAAAATCGCCGAGTCATCCCTTGCGGTGGAGGAATATTTGGAAACAGTTCGGCAGAATCGTCAGATTGGCTTTGTACGTCGGGAAACAGCAATAACAAAAAAGGGTGGAATTGATAAACTATATCAATTCCACCCTTTTTTTGTGTGACGAGTTCAGTCTCTTTTCTTGGTACCGCTTTTTACTGTGAAAAACAACAATGATAAGAAGAATAGAGCCTGTGAAGTTTTAACCATCAACCGGATTCCTTCACCTGAATCTTTTATATCAAACAGAATATCAGCTATGGATACCAAACCTGTAGTAATAAGTATAATCAATGCGAGTATGTACACGTTTAGTCCCCCTTTTGTTCGGTTTTACAGCAGGAAGAAGACAATAGCTCTGGATGCTGGTTCGGCCAACCATGCAGGCAATCCAACATATTTTAAGGCGTAAGCAAGACCGTCCTCTGCTGTGCCTGTGAAATCTACCATGATATCCAAAGCTTGCATTATTACTTGATAACCAAGATAATATTTCAAAGTTTCTTTTGCACCGTCGGTCAAAAGTGGTATCTTATCTACATAAATTTTTATCTGTTCATTCCAAGCACGTGACCCAATATTTTTTAGTTTAGAAATTAATTCTAACGCTACTTCTTTTGCGAACTTTGATCTCCAGCCTTGTGTACTTACTTCCCCAGATGGACGTTGAGTATCGACCATTCCAAGATTAGTGCCTACAGTTTTGAAAAGGTCATCATAATCAACTTGTCTTAATTCTTGCTCTAATCTTTCATCAAGAATTCCATTTTCCAAGTCTATCTTAGTCTCTGAAGTTATAGAAGATTATCCTCTCTTCATATATTTGGTATTTTCATCAATATACTAACATGAATTATATATAATTGTAAAATAGAGGGATATAGTAGATGATTTTTCCTGTAATAATATCTATTCATAGGATTTGGATAATAAATGGTTATTATAACCTGTGAAAAGAGACTGTTTACTGAATAATTTTTGACCGAATGATGGCCGTTCGTTAGACTTTCAACGTGATATATTTGTATCATGGAAAATCAAATAAGGAACACACCACAGCTTTCGAGCCTCGGTGAACCAGGTCGACCAATGTGCCGGCCTTTTGATTTTTCAACAAACCATATTAGGGAACATAAATCATTTCTACAGACGCAAGCGCAGTAAGAAACGGTGGGTACGCATATTTGGTAAATATATTGAGTCTCAAAATCATATACTTCAAACAATAAATGGATGCGCATACGTCTGTTCCCTTCTTGCTCTAAACCCAAATGAAATCCTCCGACTAAATAGCGAAATATTCGCTAAAAATAAATAGCGATTATTTCGCTGGGATATTCTTGGTTTGGAGGTGAGAAGATGTACCAAAGAATCCGAGATTTGCGTGAAGATAGAGATTTAACTCAAACCCAAATGGCTGAATATTTGAATTGTAGTCAACGAATTTATAGCAATTACGAACGCGGCGATGTTGATATTCCTACAAGGATTCTAATCAAACTAGCTGATTTCCATAACACAAGCACAGACTACTTGTTAAACAGAACGAAACAAAAAAAACCTTATCCGGCAGGCTAGCTACTTTTAGAAATAAAAAAGGTAACTCCTCATGAAGGGGCTACCTTTCAAAAAAATTTATAATCGCCCCCTTCAATCTTCTGAACTACCTATTTTAACCCTTCTTTCCCGTCAAATACTTCAATCATTATTAGTGCCCCCATTTTATAACCCTCAATATAAGCTGAAGCGGACAATAAGGAAATTAAAACATCTTGTAAATCCGAAAGTTCTTCAATTAATTTGTAATCCTGTTCTGGCAATTTTGTTTTGAGGGCTTCCTCAGCATCGGCTATTCTCTGAGAGACCAGTTCAAACTCAGTGTCTTTCGATTGTATTCGTTCACTTGGGTTACATTTTCCGTAATAAAAGTTCTCCAAGATACTCATGATCTACTCCTTCTTGATATGTATTATTAACCCTCTGACTAATTTTAGCGAATTATTCGCTAAAAATCAATAGCGATTATTTCGCTAAGATATTCTTAGTTCGAGGTGAATATGATGTATCAACGGATTCGAGATTTACGTGAAGATAAAGATTTGACTCAAACTCAAATGGCCGATTATCTGAATTGTAGCCAGCGGATATACAGCAATTATGAACGTGGGGAAATAGACATTCCAACGGAGATTTTAATTAGACTAGCTAATTTCCACCATACAAGCACAGACTATTTACTAAATAGAACGAAACAAATAAAGCCCTACCCGGCGGGATAACATTTCTAAGAAATAAATATTAGGCTTAAACTAATTGTGCATTATTTCAATAAATGTTTTTCAACCAACGTAAAATTCTCTTTTATTGTAGATTTCCCATCCACCGTAATCAGTTTTACACCAAGAGTATGGGTCATTTTATTGGCTTTACGAAGGAGCGAGGAGGGACCATTATAGTATATCTATGTACATACCCAACTTCCCTTAGGCGACAAGCCGTTCGCAGACACAGAGCATCATTTGCTCCTAGTTTGATGAAGTCGAACTTACAGGCTACCAGTCTGGTGCGGAATGCACTTCATTTTTATCGTATGATCGAATGCAAACACAAGGAGCATTGCCCTGTCGACAACATCGGCTTGGACAATGCTCTTTATTTTATAGCAACTGCCCCGGGGACAGCATCTTCTACTCATTAACGTTAGAAGTCATAACAAGCGAATTTTTTAAAAAAGCCTCACTAATTATCAGATTACTGTGGAGGGAACGAATACTTTTTGCCACCCCAAGCCACGAGAAGCGCAAGGAATAAGAGTATGAATAATGCCCATGAAAATGATCCCGCACCAAAAGTTTCAAGTAAAATACCCCCAGCCATCCCGCCGCCAGCGATAGCCAGATTCCATACGGTCGTGTTAATCGGCATGACCATATCCACTTTGCTCTCCCCTGCAGCCTGAGCAAGCGCCGTTTGCAATAGCGTTGCTGCGCCGCCGAAAGTTAAACCCCATACCGTAACAATGATATAGATTATAAGGACATTGGAGTTGCTAAAGCTCATGGCAATAGAAATTAAGACGAAGGAAATAAGACTAATAAGGACAAGCTTACGCAGCCAACGGTCGATGAATACGCCAGTTATCCATATACCTACGAGAGCAGCAATGCCAAAGAAAGCCAGCGCCAGACCCACTCTCTCCCCCATCCCATTGGCCGCAAGAAATGGAGCAATATAAGTGTAAAGAATATTATGTGCTGTCATCCAGGTCAGTACAACCAATAGTATGGGCCGAATCCCCGGTGTAAGGAAGACTGCATAGATCGAAGCTTGCTTATCGGAGGACTGTCCCGGATAGTCCGGCACCTTCCAAAGCACCCACACGATCAGTATAACAGTCAGTAGTGACATGATTCCAAAAACAGAACGCCAACCCATAAGGTTCCCCAGAAACGTTCCCGCCGGGACACCAATAGCCAAGGCGATGGGCGTTCCAACCATGGCAACCGCCATCCCCCTCCCCTTCAATGTAGCAGAGACCATGCGGAGAGCGTAACCGCCGATCATTCCCCATAGAACTCCAGCCGAAACTCCTGCCAGTAGACGGGCAGCCAGCGTCAGTATGTAGCTGGAAGAAATTGCGGTGACACTGTTAAAAACCAGGAATCCGCAGATAGCCAGAAGTAACAGCGGACGCCTCCGCCATTGGCGGGTAACTATAGCTACAGGGATGGCAGCCACTAAGGAACCGATAGCATACACAGTGACCAATTGACCGGCCATTGCCTCTGAAATATGAAGTCCCTTACTTATTTGCGGAAGCAAACCAGCCGGAATCGTTTCTGTCATAATACAGATGAATCCTGTCATAGCCAAAGCGAGCAGGCCAAGCCAGGGAAAGGACCTAGAGGAAGCGGAAGACGCGATCTTTGCAGTAGTAGAAGAATTATTGCTGGACATTAGCGCAGCTCCTTAATATCGATTTCAAAACAAGTTCAAGCGGAAGACCAAGCAAATGTGCCAGTGATTTGACCTCCTTTTATTTTATTTATGGATCGATCATTCCATATTTTAAAGAGACCTCCCGCTCTTGTCAATTACTTTTGGATCGATTAGTATATAAGTACAAGATAAAAGGAGGCGACTCCATGGTTAGAACCGGAAGACCACGTAAATTCAGTCGCGACGAAGCGATCTCCCAAGCTATGATGTTGTTTTGGGAGCATGGATTTGAATCAACCTCTTTGGCTCAGCTCAAAAAGGCGATGGGCGGCATCTCCTCAGCCAGCTTTTATGCAGCTTTTGAATCAAAAGACGCATTATTCAAAGAAGCGCTGGACCGGTATTTGGCTACATACGGACAAGTATCGACAAGCCTTACAAACTATTCACTTTCATCGCGCACAGCTGTTGAATTAGCCTTAAGAAGTTCAGCAATCATGCAGACTGAGCAGACCCATCCCTTGGGTTGTTTAGTCATATTGTCTGCAAATACTTGTTCGCCGGAAAACACTCATATTCGAGAACTATTGATCAGGCAAAGAGCAGTGACTAGGAACAAGTTCTATACTCGTATTGAGCGAGCTACCAAAAACGGAGAACTTCAAGAATCCACAAATGTTAGCATGTTAACCACACTATTCGTTACCTTTCTGGAAGGTATATCTACGGAAGCCAGAGATGGTGTGTCCCTAGACAACATTGATGCAGCCATAACTAAATTGATGGAGCTTTGGGATACTTGTGCCTGAGACTTGCCCCAGTCTTCATGGAAATAAGGGCATACAAATAGAAAAAGGCAATCCCCCTAAAAAAGGAGATTGCCTTTTTATTCAGGAAGATTGCTTCTCTCAAAAACGGCTTTATTCAGCTATCGTACACATTAGCTGAACTTATTGGGTATCGAAGTGTGATTTGAAATAGAATCGATTATTAAATCCCAGTCGTCATAGTGAAGCTCATGCCCGGCACCTTCCAATGTCAGTAAAACCGCACCCGGAATTTCGTTAACAAGATTTATTCCGTGTTCATAAGGGATAATCGGATCTTCAGTACCGTGAATCACCAGAGCAGGGACGTTTATTTCTCCTGTCCTAGCCAGATAGGATTCTCCACCTGACAGCATTACGTGATTGTTCATACTGGCTATATTGTTGCTTCTTTTCCAATCTTCTTTTGCCAATTTATAAACTTTATTCTCATCGAAAGCGTGTTTTGAACCTACTAGAATTCTTGATCTACCTATCACAAAATCGACCACCGATTGTTCTTTCGTCCAATCTATTGCTCCCATATTCGAGAAATAGTCCATAACCTTTTCCTCCATCGGTGGAAGATCGGGAGCAAAATTGGACGTTGCTAAAAGGGTAATGGTTAGAACTCTGCCTGGATGTCGCAGAGCTATCATTTGAGTCAGCATGCCGCCCATGGACATCCCTACGATATGCGCTTGCTCAATCTTATAAGCATCCAATACTCGAATAGCATCATCTGCCATGTCTTCGAAAGTATAGTCTGGTTGCCCAGGTTCATAGGTTGTAGAACGTCCAACATCTCGGTTATCATAGCGAATGACAAAACGACCTGTCTCAGCTAAACGCTGGCAGAATTCTTCCTCCCACCAAACCAGTGAGGATTGGGCACCCATAATCAGTAATATTGCCGGGTTAACTCGCTTTCCGAAACTGTCGGTACATATTTCTATTCCATCGATTTTTATTAGTTGTTCGTTCATGTAGAATTCCTCCCTCCAATACTATATATAACAAAAAAACACAGGATATTAGCCTGTGTTTACAGTAATCGAAAAAAGTATTTGGAAATGAACGCAATATGGTGATTATCTTATGATAGACTCGCAGTCCTACACCGGATAGATCAACAAAGTTCATTTCATTTTCTTTATATTCAGTCTATACAGAATGAGGATAGAGTTACCCCTGCCTCCATTTGCATATAACTAAACTAGGTTACCGTGAAGGCAAACCGTTCTTCGATTACTGTGCACACCAATAGCCTTAAATCACTATTTAATACATTGTGCAAAGAATATCGAAGAATTAGATTAGCACACGTAACCCCTCCGTCCTTATCAATTAAAGCAATCTTAACACATGATGACTTTCTATGTAAACACTTGGAAATTATGTTCAAGCTTACTGCTAGGGGTTTAACTTAATAGTTAGAAATTTCTATCAGGTTACCATCAGGATAACGATCAGCCCTTTTTTCGGTTATGGTAGTTGCTTGTTAGCCTCTCCTCTGTTATGCCTCCATAGTAGCAGACAATGGACTAAGCAATTTCTCGAATTTGGTAAGAGATTCCCCTTTGCCTGCTTCGAATAAATGCTTCTTAAAATAAACTTTCGTTGTATCCATCATTTCAACTTAGAAAGAAGTAACTCCAGTTCCTCCCTGTCTAGATGTCTCCATTGTCCCCGCTCCAGCTTGTCTAAGGTAATATTCATGATCCGGATACGCTCAAGCTTCAGCACTCTGTATCCTAGAGCCTTGCACATTCTGCGAATTTGCAGATTCAGCCCCTGCGTCAAAATAATGCGGAACTCGTATTCGCTCGTACGATCAACCTTGCATGGCTTGGTTATAACGTTCAATATTTCAACGCCGCGAGACATAGCTCCCGTGAAATCGTCTGTAACGGGCTTGTCTACGGTCACTACATACTCTTTCTCATGACCATGCTCGGAGCGCATCATTTGATTGACAATGCTTCCATCGTTGGTTAATAGAATCAGTCCCTCCGACGCTTTGTCCAACCTGCCAATGGCAAAAATCCGCGAAGGGTAGTTAACATAACTAATAATATTACCTGCCACCTGTTCCGCTGCGGTACAAACAATACCTATAGGCTTATTTAGAGCCAAGTATACAGGTTCACTGGAATTAAGCGGAATAGCCTCGCCATCGATCAGCACGATATCCTGTGGCTCTACATCCGCACCCGCTTCACAAACGTTACCATTAATCGTAATTCGTCCTGCTGCAATCAGCCTGTTGGTTTCCCGACGTGAGCAGAACCCAGTCTCACTTATGTACTTGTTAATTCTCACGATTCACCTGCTTCTGGTTGTAGTATGGGAGTATGAGTAAAATGATTAAAAAAACATCTGATTGTTCTTGCTTAATCAGATGTTCACAATTTACGACAACTTATACTTGCCCGGCTTATTTGCTACTGTTGCCGCCGCTTTTATTTCTGGTTGGTTTGGCAGTGCCGCCTTTTGCGCCACCTGCCGCTTTGCTTCCCGGTGCGCTTGTAGAAGCGCTTTTTGTCCTTACTGGCTTCGCTGTTTTGTTCCAGCGTGTCCAGCCCTTACTACCTGTACCTCTGCCGGTCCCGCCGCCCTTGCTTTTTCCACCCATATGATCACTCCATTGTAGTCGTTCAGATTTAACTAAGCTATCATACCATTACTTTGATCATAATGCCCATTTGTTTTAAAATTGAACATGTTTAGCCTCAAATACTTTCGCAAAACGGATCTTATTGTATTTTTGTTTGTTTGCAGGTAAATAATGAACTAAGGTCGTATAGTATGGAAAAATAATGATTCTTGAAGGAGTGAAACACATGTCTGTTGATGTTTATCTTAACTTTAATGGAAATTGCCGTGAAGCAGCGGAGTTTTATGCAGAGGCATTTGGGACTGAGAAACCACATATCATGACGTTTGGTGAAGCACCACCCAACCCCGATTATCCTCTACCGGAAGAAGCCAAAAATTTGGTCATGCATACGCGGCTTCAAATTGATGGTAGTAATGTCATGTTTTCAGACGTTTTTCCTGGTATGCCTTTCGTAGCCGGAAACAACATCAGCCTCGCCATCGTCAATAAGGACGAAGAGAAAATTCGATCGTACTTTCATAAATTAAAAGAAGGAGGAACCGTAAGCATGGAACTTCAAGAAACATTCTGGAGCAAATGCTACGGTAGCCTTAAAGATAAGTTCGGAATTGAATGGCAATTAAGCTATGACAATGAAGAATCGCTCAAAGAAAAATAAAAAAGCGTTAACCCAGCCATATTTTGCATGGACATGGGTTAGCGTCTTTTCATTTATCTGCATTTAACTGGCTTTCGACAGCAAGTAAAGGAAATAAGGGGTGACCAGTATGGTGATAATAATTCCGGTTGGAATATCTGCCCCAAAACTAATCGTCCGAGTAAGTGTGTCAGCAATCAAAATGACGAGTGCACCAACTAATGCCGTCGTCGGTAGCAATAGCTTATGATTGGGCCCTACTAGCTTGCGCGCTAGATGGGGACTGACCATGCCTACAAAAAAGAAATTTCCGCCAAGTGCCACGCTACCAGAAGCGAGCGCAACGGCAGCAATCGTCAAGCCGATAAACTCCCTTTTAATTGCTACGCCGAGCCCCGATGCTGTCTGATTCCCCAAATTCAACGTATTGAGTGTGTTAGACCTGTAAAAAACGTAAAAGCTGATGATAAGCACCCACGGGAGCAGCACCATAATATAGCTCCAGTCGTCCCCCCACAGGTCTCCAGCCTGCCATCTCAAAGCAAAGTCATACTGTTGCTTGTCTAGCCGGAGTGTCAACATCAGAGTTAATGCGCTGTAGCCACTGCCCATAGCGACACCGGTTAAAATTAAGCCTGTAGGCGAGATGTCCCTTCCCCGCCTGAAAGCAAACATAAAAATCAAAAATGCTGCCATAAGGCCGCCTGCAAAAGCCAGTCCTGGAAGAAGAATAGGCGATAGCAATCCTTCACTAGCGAACAACGTAATATACATAAGTACAAATAACCCTGAGCCTGAGCTGATGCCGAGTGTCCCCGGACTGGCCATGTCGTTTTTGAGCAAGCTTTGCATAATACAGCCTGATATCCCCATGCCAATACCTACCAATATAGAAAGCACAATACGTGGCAGTCGAAAGTCAAACACGATCAGGTTCTGTTTGCTCGTTCCTTCGCCAATGATGACCTTGAAAACTTCGAGTGGAGAAAGGTTCATTTTCCCAACATTCATACTGAGTACAGCCACTAGTAGCGTCAGCACTACTAACAGTAAAATAATGCTAATCCCCCTGGTATTACGGGACAGTTTCAACTAAACTCCCTCCTCTGCTTGCGCACAAGGTAGAGAAAATAGGGTACACCTACTAACGCAAAAATAATGCCGAGCGGCGTTTCGTGAGGGCGATTGATCAGTCGTCCGAGTAAATCCGCCGCCAACAGAAAGACTGCTCCATACAAAGCTGAGGCCGGTATAATATATCGATAATCCGTTCCGACCAGATGGCGCATCATGTGTGGCACGATCAAACCAACGAAGCCAACAGGGCCGACCACAATAACCGATAACCCCGTTAAAATTAATACAATTAAGGTTGAAAACAGCTTAATCCTATTCGCACGAATACCCAAGCCTGATGCCACATCCTCCCCGAAACTCAAAATCGTAATCGAGGGAGAAAGCGCGATGGCACAGACCAAACCCACTACAAACAGTGGCGCAATGAAAGCTAATTCACCCCACTTGGCACTGGCTGTACCACCAGCAGACCAGTAATCAAGGGCTTGGCCAATCTCATACTTAATAGCGATAAACGTACTAAACGCACCAAAAAGCATGGAGATGGACATTCCTGCCAGCACCAGTCGCTGAGGCGTCATTCCTCGCTTGCCTATAGATGCGACGTAATACGTAATGCCTGTAGTGATTGCTGCACCTAGGCAAGAATACAGCATGGTTTCTCCATAGGTGCGACCAGGCAAAAAGGCCATACATAACGCAATAGCAAATGTCGAGCCTGAACTTATGCCAA
Source organism: Paenibacillus sp. TY11 (assembly GCF_059772165.1). Taxonomy (NCBI): domain Bacteria; kingdom Bacillati; phylum Bacillota; class Bacilli; order Caryophanales; family Paenibacillaceae; genus Paenibacillus; species Paenibacillus sp. TY11. The sequence continues at coordinate 31,124 of NZ_JCBAIQ010000025.1, forward strand.
TGAGTCCCGAATCCGCTAGTGGATTACGAGTGGTTCCCTGCATAATTGCCCCACACACAGCCAAGCTGCACCCTACTATGATATCTGCCACGGTGCGTGGAAAACGCAAGGTGTGAATAATCTGATGTTCCGTAATGTTGGGATCAAACTGAAATATAGCCCCCCACGCCAGCTTCAAGCTCATTTCCGCAGCACCAAAGGTAATAGATGCTGCGGTAACCACCAGGAGCAGGAACACGCCCATGACCATGTAGCCTATAAAATGAAAAATTCCTTTTTTATTTGGTTCTTTGTGAGTAGACATCGATTACACCCTTAGTTGGTCAATTATGCATCGTTACTTAGCCTGTTCCAGCAATTTGCTAATAATATAATCTAGCTGTCCCGTCATACTAGCAACGTCCGAATAATAGAACAGTCCTGCATATTTCGCTGGAATTTCGATGATATGTCCGTTTTTAACGGCTGGAATACTGCTCCAGATTTTTGTCTTCGCATATTCGGATTCCTTGCCTTCCTGCTTAAACCAAAGGACATAATCTCCAAAGTATTGAGCAGCAACCTCGTAGGATAAAGAACCTCGACCCTCTCCGGAATTTTTAACCAATGTGTTGAGCTTTTCCGGTTTGTGAAGTCCAAGATAATTGTAAAGCAACGTTCCTCCACGTGAGCCTGTTTCATAATAAATTCCGTAGGAGCCACTACCCCAGTCCTCGAAAATGCTAAACGTTTTGTCCTTGAATATGTCGGAATTTAGTTTTTCTTTGGCCTGACTCAGCTTGCTTTCAAACAGTGAAATCACTTTGTCCGCTTCAGCCTCATGTCCTGTGGCCTGACCAAGAAATTTCAAACGTTCTAGGGAGGTCATTTTATCCTCTGGTATCACAAGAACAGGCGCAATTTTAGACAGCTTATCATAATCCTTTGTATCATATGTAATGATGAGATCAGGATCACACTTCATAATTTCCTCAGTTTCCCACTTTTCAATATTGGTAATGTCGTTAAACTTATCGTAAAAAGGCATCGTTTCTTGTTTCCAGCCCATTACTGCCGCTGGCTTAATCCCTAGTGTAAATACATCGCCAACATACCAGTTCACTACTACCCGTTGAGGATTAGCGGGCACCTTAATATCTCCTTTTACCGTAGAGACTGTACGCGTATCAGAATCACTGCTTACCTCTTCCTTCGTGGACGACGCGGGTTTAGCAGATGATCAGAGGAACTGCCAGCATTCCCACAGCCAGAAATAACAAAGATCATTACGAATAGTGCACATAAAATCATGTGAAATTTCTTGTTCATCCTACGATGCATGTTGTAAATCTCCTTTGAAATATAGTAAGAGCAAAACATACTTAAAATTAGTGATATTGATAATCATTATAACTAATACAAAAGTGTAAATTTTATATTAGTATTGTCAACTGTTTCTTTAAGTTTTTTGTTTTACTTTAATGGGTTCTCCAGCCTACTCCTTCTATTCGCTTCATGCCATTCCTGATAGATTCCTCCAATTTCATAAAACGCTTTGTTCATTGCAGTTGCCAGCTCCTTCATGATCTTCTTGGTATATTTCAAATGAGTATTTATGTTATCCACTTTATATTTGCGAAGCAGATTCAGATGAGCAATGATGTGAATTGTATCTTCGATGATCCAATAAATCACATCCTCTACATCTTTCGTAATCTTGTTCAGCATCTGTATGCCTCTTTCATACATCTGGAGCGTATAACCCCGCTTGCCCACTTGCACATACGGGCTCAGATCATCATAAAAATCCGTACGGAAGGGTCGTCTTACGTATTGCTCATACTGCTCTTCATATATCGAAGTTTGTTCAAGCAATTTAATAGTCATATCTATGATTTCCTGTTCGCTATACATTTTTTTCATCAGATTTTCCCTTCCCTTTCTCTACTAAATAAATTCAAGTCATAGTTATATTAGATCACAAGTGATGCAATAAGAAGTCAAACTCTTTTTTTACCAACCATTAACAATTTTGTTTGAAGCAAACGATAATTAGAATAGAGGGTTTTCCCTCAATATGTCTAACTGAAGGAGACAGGCGAATGAATAGAGTATGGACGAAAGCATCGGCTATTCTATTGGTAGTGATATCCCTGATGTTCAATGGAACGTACGCGCTCGCAGCTTCAGCAACATCAACGTATATCGTTACGTTTCAACAAGCAACCTTGGTATCCAACGATCACGTAGGCAACGAATGGGCCATTGCTGCCCAGGTGGCAGGCCAATCCATTAGTGAAGGCAACAGCGTAAAGGTAAAGGTCAAATCAGGGGGTAACATTAAGCTGTATGCGTATGCCGAGGAACAAGACAAAATTCCTGATGAAAGCGAAGCCACCAAGAATGTAAAGGTCTCCTCTGTTTCTGCCAAAGGTTCTACCGTTAAGCTAAGAGTGACGGTTACTGAAAACCGTGGACGTTACTCAGGTCATCAAGCCGTTTGGGAATTTACGTATAAGATTAAGAAACAATAATAGAAAAAATAGACCGTCACTCCCCAGGAGCGGCGGTCTTCGCTTTTACAAGTCGCAGTAACTGGGCAGGTACCATTTCGGTATATAGGTCTGAAAGTAATCATACCCCTCCAAAACCTCTTCAGCTCGATGAACCATATCATCCACTTCTTTTTTACCAAACTGGATTGCCCAGTAGATGGATGACAGCTGATTGCTTGCAATATACAGAGCCATTAATCTAAAAAATAAATCAGGTACATCGTTATTGAAATAACCGTGGATACGGCCTGAAGCAAACAAGGGACTTACACCTGCACACCAGGTAATACGATTGAATTCTTCCCAAGGGTCACCATAATCCAGTCTATTAAAATCAATGATGCCCAGTTCAACAGCTCGCGTTACCAGCATATTGCCCACATGATAATCCCCATGCTGAAATGTCTGGGGACGATTTTCTAATAGATAGCGGTTTTGCTCGATAAAGCTTATCGTTTGATCTGCTCCCTTTAGGGGAATACCGCATGACTTATAGTTTGCAATATATCTGTTGATTTTGGCATTATAATGTTCAGCCCATGGTGCTTGATCTTGCTCCGCATGAATCTCATGCATTTTTTTCAATGCATCTCCTGCTTGAACTCCGAGTTGATATTGTTGTGCTGCGTTTAACGTGGGGATAACCTCTTCAGCATCTTTTCCTTCGATCCAGGTGAACATGGAATATACAGATTGACCATCATTACAAATCCCAAATCCAAGGGGTCGGGACATTAAAAGGTTCTCCATGTGATTCAGCTTTTTTACGGATTTAAATTCGCTTTGCTTCTTTTCATATTGGGTGATATCCGAAATTCTCAACAGCAAATCCCTACCGTCAGTGGTTTGAATGTAATATTTCTTATCACTCGACCAGCCTTTATGAATTTCTTCCACGTTGTTCCACATGCTGGCTCCCGGTATTTCAGTAAAGATTTGATTCACGCTCACATACCTCCCACGTTAAAAAATAGCCTTACTTACTAATATATGCTTTCCATAGTTTACCTTTGGAATGACAGAGGAATCAATCTTCTTTCTAGGATAAACCCAAACAAAAAAGGCTGAAAAGACAATAATGTCTCTTCAACCTTAATATTAAGTGAGCTGGCATGGTGATACCCATCACTTTGTACCGTCAAATCAGTAAGAATAAGAAAACTCATTTTTAAATTCATCTACCCGTTGAATGGTTTTCAGAATATTGCGGCCTTCACGGGTGCCATCAATAATACGACGAGCTTGTTTGCTGTCCCCGATATTAACGACTTCCACTTGATGTTCTTTGCCATATTCAAGCAAGCTATCCATTAGCGGAGTGTATGAACGCATACCCAAGCATACGAATCCAAGATCAAAAGGAATCTCAAACTCCTGTTCTCCATGTTTTACTTTGAAGCGGTCGCTGCACACTTCTGTTAAAGCTGTTTCCGTATGGACGTTCACTTCCCGCTCCTCTACCATTTTCATCATGGAAATCCGAGTAATCATATCCAGGTCTTTACCCAGTAGCGGCATCATCTCAATGATGGAAACCTCTTGTGCTCCACGCTCTGCGTAATATTCGACGACATCCAGTCCCACAGCTCCGCCACCGACTACAGCAATGCGTTTACCTTCAAACTCCTGGAATTTCTCCATGTTGTGCAAAAGATCAAAGATAGAAAACACTTTTGTATCCGGTTTGCCTAGTTGGTCATGCAGACCTGCAATTGGCGGAAGCAGTGGTTTGGCCCCTGTTGCATTAACAATAATATCAGGATTCAAAGCAGTAATCATCGCCAAATCAGCTCGGGTACCTGTGACAATGTTCAGATTCGTTAACTGTTTGGTGCGTTGAATCAAATAATCAGGGAAATCATTGATACGCTTTTTGTCTGGCAAGCGGGCAATATCACGAGCCAAGCCACCCAGTTCTGGTTGTTCTTCAAAGAGGGTTACTTTGCAGCCCACTTCGGCCGCTGTACAGGCCGCTTCCAGCCCTGCCGTACCCCCACCGATCACAACAATTTGAACGTTGTTTTTAACACGTTGTTTCCTGTATTCAGCTTCCTTGAACAGATCCGGATTTACCGTACAGCAAATCGGTTTACTTTTGGAGATACGATGATCGGCACAACCAATGTTGCAAGAAATGCATTTTCTAAGCAAATGTTCATAGCCGTTCTGTACTTTAAGCACCCAGTTCGGTTCAGCGATCAAGCCTCTACCCATAGCCAGGAGATCAGCGTCACCTCTCTCCAAAATATCTTGCGCAGCCTGTGGGCTCCGAATATTACCTGAGGTCATCGTGACCTTTCCGAATTTTTCTTTTACCGCTTTAGCCATATAAGAGCGCCAACCATCCGGCAGGTTCATTCCGTCAATCTGGAACTGGATGGAATCATTCAGAGCAGCAGAAACGTTCAGAATATCTACTTCATCATTAAGATACTCCAGTAACTCCAGTGTATCTTCCAGTGTGTTCCCACCTTCTGTGAACTCTTCCGCGCTAAAACGTAAGCAAATAGGGAAAAATGGGCCCACCACTGAACGAATTTCATCAATGACTAATCTGGCAAAACGGGTACGGTTTTCTGCGCTGCCGCCAAATTCATCCGTGCGTTTATTATACATCGGCGAAAGAAACTGACTCAGCAAGTAGGAGTGTCCCGCATGAATTTCAACACAGTCAAATCCTGCTCGTTGCGCTCTTCCGGCTGCTTCTCCGTATTTGCGTACAATGGCGTAAATTTCTTCTTTTTGCAAAGGTCTTGGAATGGCTCCGCCCTTTTTAGAAGGAATATTCGAAGAAGATACAGACTGAACTCCGTTCAGTCGTCCCGCATAAGCCGAAGCACCCGCATGGTTAATTTGTACAGAAACACAAGCACCATAAGAGTGCAGGGCTTCTGTTAATCTAAACAGTCCGGGAATAAACTGATCGTTATCCATACGCAACTGGGTTGTTCCGTTTGTACCCATTGGGAAATCCAGACAAACATTTTCTACTGTTATCAAGCCGGTACCACCTTTGGCCCGTTGCACGTAATAGTCAATATGATCCTGAACAAAGCTTCCGTCCATGGCAGCAAAGTTAGTTCCCATCGGGGGCATAACAATCCGGTTTTTCAAGGTCATACGACGTACGGTTAGAGGTTCAAAGATAGCAGGATAGTGGTTCATTGTTCTTCCTCCTTGCGAGTTTGCAAATTTCATTTTCAAGCTTTCATTAAAGCATTCTTGTATGTGATTTTTTTCACTTTAAAGAATACCGAGGTTTCGTTGAATACGATCATTCCCTATGACTTGATTTTATATCATCCAATTCATAAATTCTAATGCTATTTTATGTGATAAATCATAGTTTCATTCTATAGGTTAAGATGTTTCAGCCATTATAAGCTTGGAAATTTAAATGTATTAGATAAAGATAAATATTTAAAGCAAAAATCCCCTGCCCGAAAAGCCAGGTGAGTCCAATGAAAGGAAACACCTCGGCTTGACGACAAGGGAAACTTGCCTATCCGTATACAGGTTATACTTTTAAATCACCATCATAGGTAGCAATCATTTTGTACAGTTCGGGACGACGGTCACGGAAAATGCCCCATTCAATCCGCCCTACTTCCAGCTCGTCCAGATCAAATTCGGCAGTAAGCACTTCCTCATCGGTACGACCAGCCTCTGCGATCTTGTTACCTTGAGGCCCGGCAATAAAGGATGAGCCGTAGAAGTTGATACTGGATTCTTCATCCGTTTCAGTTCCGATGCGATTGGAAGCAATGACTGGAATCAGGTTGGAAGCCGCATGACCCAGCATGCAGGTCTGCCAGTGATCCTTGGAGTCAATGGAAGAATCCTGCGGTTCCGAGCCAATAGCTGTCGGATAAAACAAAACTTCTGCTCCCATCAGCGCCATACAACGTGCCGCCTCAGGATACCATTGATCCCAGCACACGCCTACTCCAATTTTGGCATAGCGTGTATTCCATACTTTAAAACCGGTATCGCCCGGATTAAAATAAAATTTTTCCTCATACCCAGGACCGTCCGGGATGTGGCTTTTGCGGTATTTGCCCAATACTTCACCGTCTGCATCAATTACAGCAAGACTGTTGTAGCGGGCGTAGTTTTTCTTCTCATAAAAACTGATGGGCAGCACCACCTGCAATTCCTTGGCAATCTTCTTGAAATGGTTAACCGCCTTGTTGTGCTCCAGCTCGGTTGCATATACATAATAATCAGACTTCTCCTTCTGGCAGAAGTACGGAGTCTCGAACAATTCCTGCAGCAAAATAATTTGAGCGCCTTGCGCAGCCGCTTCACGCACCAGCTTTTCGGCTTTGCTTATATTTTCTTCGATATTGGTAGAACAGCTCATTTGAGTTGCTGCCACTTTTACTTTTCTCACTTTAGTCCTCCTCTTAAATGTCGTATCGTTTAACGTTTTACAGCAGGCATCTGCTGAGTTGTGCAGTGTACGTTTCCGCCTTCACGGATAACTGCCATACCATCTACGGTGCGAATCTTGCGATCTGGAAATACATTTGCCAGCACCTGCTGGGCTGCAAGATCGCTCTCAGCGGCAGTGCCGCCAAACACCGGCAAAATAATACCACCATTCACAAAGTAGAAGTTAATATAGCTAAGTGTCAATCGGCTGTCTTCATAATCCACGCGCGGCGGCTGGCCGATCCGAATCACTTCTAGCTTACGGCCTTGGGCATCCGTTGCTTGCTCCAGAATGCGTAGGTTTTCCTGCGTGATTTCGTAATTTTCATCCTCAGGATCATCACATACTTGTATAATGACCTTGCCGGGAGCAGCAAAACAAGCAATATTGTCCACATGGCCGTCCGTTTCGTCGCCACTAAGTCCACGTTTTAGCCATATTATTTTCTCGGCACCTGTATATTCGCACACATACCGTTCAATTTCTTCCCTGCTTAATCCCGGATTTCGGTTGGGATTGAGCAAACACTCTTCGGTTGTAATCAGTGTGCCTTCGCCGTCTACGTGCAGTGAGCCGCCTTCCATCACTAGCGGTGCATCAAACCGTGGAACTCCAAGTTGGTCCAAAATTTGCGGCGCAACCTGGTCATCCAGATCCCATGGAGCGTATTTGCCGCCCCAGGCGTTAAACTTCCAGTTTACACCTGCCAACTGGCCATGCTCGTCCGTGAGAAAAGTAGGTCCGTTGTCACGCAGCCACGCATCGCTGTGCTCAATCGGCAGTAATTCTACCCGTTCCCCGAGTTCAAGCGCTTTAACGCTCTCCAGATCATCCGGGTTTACAACCACGGTAACTGGTTCAAATTCTGCCATGGCACGTACAATTTCGGCATATCCCTTACATACATCGGTATGCATATCGGGGTAAACCATTGAAGAATGTACAGGCCAGGAAATATACGTGCGTTCATGTGGCGCCCATTCAGGCGGCATCTTATAATGTGAATCCTTAATTTGCATGTATTGAAGCTCTCTTTCTTTTTCATAATGTAGACTCCGCTCCTATCATACAATAATATGATCTTTGTCTCAATCGAAGCGGAAAAGTTTTAATGATTTACATTTAAATTTGAGCAAATCACTTTGAAAATGTGATTGCTTTCACCGTACTGCCATCAAAATCCTTCACGGTGAATTGTGCTCCCTCCAGCACTCCGTAAGAGGGTGAATAGTTTTCTTTTGGCAGCGCGATCGAACCGGGGTTCAATATAAAGACCCCATTTTCCACATCTGCTACCGGAATATGAGTATGTCCCTGGATGAACACATCTCCCGCTTCCAGTGGTGGTAAATTTCCGATACTAAAGCCATGCCCGTGCGTGACATAGATTCGCCGTCCTTCATGGTACAGCAAGGCATAATCACCCATCATCGGAAACTCCAGCAACATCTGATCCACTTCTGCATCGCAATTCCCACGCACAGACACTGCAATATGAGACTTGTACTGATTCAGCATAGAGGCCACTTCCGCCGGATTATATCCTTCCGGTAACTGATTACGTGGTCCATGGTACATATAATCTCCGAGCAGGACAAGACGGTCGGCTTTCTCCTCCCTGAACTTCTCCAGTGCCAATTGCAACCAGTGCAGCGAGCCGTGAATATCTGATATACACATAAATTTCATGATTGTTCTTTCCTTTCTGTATAGGCTATTGTGATTTAATAAATACTCCACTTAAGTTCATTATTACATTATTCCCTGAACAAATCTGTGCAAAAATGGGTTTCTTTTCGTGTTGTAATTCTCTTTTAGACACAAAACTACAGCTCAAAATGAGCTGTAGTTATATTGTTAATTCCTTCTATACTTTTGCTTATCATCTTCGGTGACTTTTCGGATTACCTTGCAAGGGTTTCCTGCGGCAATCACACCAGAAGGGATATCTTTGGTGACAACGCTTCCTGCACCGATAATTGAATCATCCCCTATAGTTACACCAGCCAGAACAGTGACATTTCCACCGATCCACACATTATTGCCAATGGTAATTGGAAATACAATCTCCAATCCCTCATTACGTTGTTCCACATCAAGAGGATGACCCGCAGTATAAAATCCGCAGTTAGGGGCAACAAAAACATTATCACCGAAAACTATTTTTGCCCCATCAAGCATGATCGTATTATGGTTACTATAGAAATTTTCACCGATTTCAATGTTATAGCCATAGTCACACACAAAAGGTTGCTCAATCAAGAATCTGTCAGTTGTTTTACCAAATAAAGTTTTGATGAGTGTTTCTCGTTCTTCAATATTTCTAGGATGAAGCTGATTATATTCGTGGCAGAGACCTTTGGCGTATAAACGTTCCTCAATCAACTCTTCATCATAATTAGCATTGTATAGGAGTCCTAATTGTGATTTTTCTTTTTCTGTCATAGCTGTCCTCACTCCGTTTATTTAGATACAGAATTCAGATTTCTTTTAAAGCTTCATTGTAGGATTCCACATGCTCACTCTTCAGAACTGGAAAACTATTTACATTGAAATTTCTACCAAATTACCTTCTGGATCTTTAATTACGCTTTCATAATAGCCGTCACCTGTCAATCTTGGCTGACCCACTACTTCATATCCTGCATGCATGAGCTGCTCTGTCTTTTCATTCACCAGTGCTTTACTTCCAACGGAAAATGCCACATGAGCCCAGCCCGTAATATTTATCTGTGGTGAATGATCTACTCCCGTTTTACGCATAACCTCTAACCTTGCTCCATCCTCAAAGGTGATAAAATAGGACTCAAATCCTTTTGTAGCGTTATAATATTTATCGTTAGATTTTCCATCAAAATATTGCTCGTAAAAGCTTTTCATCTTTTCTAAGTCTCTCACCCAGATCGCTACATGCTCAATCTTCATTATTTTCCTCCTTCTGCAGCCCTCATCATTAAAAAATCATTAATTTATCTGGACTCAATTTTTTCAGCATAGTTATTATTGACGTTTTAATAAGTCTTAATATATCTCAGTAATTAATTTTTGTCCAATCTATTTATCATCAATTATCAATAAATAACGCTTACGAATCATTCATGAAAGCTCTTTCGTCCTCAGCTTGTAATTCGGTTGCTAATCCCCCTAAAAAATTAGCGACCGCTTCGTAAAAGAGCAGAAGCGGTCGCTATCTATAAGCCTTCATTGTATATTTAATACTTAATCACTGGTTTATTTATAAATTAACGCTTCAAGCTTTCACCGTTCGTGGAAATAACTTCTTTGTACCAATGGAACGATTTCTTCGGATATCTTTTAAGTGTACCGCTGCCATCATCATGACGGTCTACGTAAATGTAACCGTAACGTTTTTTAAGCTGAGCGGTTGATGCGCTGACAAGGTCAATACAGCCCCAAGACGTATAACCCATAACCTCTACTCCATCCTCAATAGCTTCTCCAACTTGAACCAAATGATCATTCAGGTAGTTGATCCGGTAGTCATCTTCAACAGTTTTTTCGCCTTTTTCATTGGTGATCAGTTCGTCAACGGCGCCCAAACCATTTTCAACGATGAACAGTGGTTTTTGGAAGCGATCATAAAACGTATTCAGTACATAACGCAGGCCTTGCGGATCAATTTGCCAGCCCCACTCACTTGCCTCGAGATGCGGATTGCTGACACCACCGAGAATGTTACCTTCACCTTTGACTTTTTTAGCTTCGTCAGCGGTCTCACAAGTACTCATATAATAGCTGAACGAGATAAAATCAACGGTATGCTTCAAATCTTCAGCATCACCTGGTTCAAAGTGAATAGAGATTCCGTTTTCTTTAAAGAAACGTTTCATGTAACCTGGGTACTGACCTCTTGCATGAATATCGGCAAATGCCATGTTTCTGTGATCAAATTCCATCGCAGCAATCACATCATCTGGATTAGGTGTCAACGGATAAGTAGGCATACTCAGCACCATACAGCCAATTTTGAAATCAGGGTTGATCTGATGACCGATTTTTACCGCTCTTGCACTCGCTACAAGCTCATGGTGAATAGCTTGATAAAGATCTTGTTCACTAAGTTGATCTTTTGGTGTGCTAATCCCGCCACTCATGAATGGTGCTTCAAGAATGGAGTTGATTTCATTGAAAGTCAACCAGTATTTCACTTTATTTTTGTAGCGTTTAAATACAGTTGTAGCATAGCGCTCATAAAAATCAACTAGCTTACGGTTTACCCAACCATCGTATTCTCTGGACAAATGTAAAGGTGTTTCATAGTGAGATAATGTAACGAGTGGTTCAATTCCATATTTGTGAAGTTCATCAAACAAATCATCATAAAATTGCAAGCCTTTTTCGTTAGGCTCCAGTTCGTCACCTTTAGGGAAAATACGTGACCATGCGATGGAAGTACGGAACACTTTGAAGCCCATTTCCGCAAAAAGTTTGATATCTTCTTTATAATGATGATAAAAATCAATACCGATCAACTTCATATTATCTTCTGTTGGTACATCCGTAACTGGTCCCCAACCACCACGAGGGGTTACATCCTGAATAGACCAGCCTTTTCCATCTTCTTGATAAGCGCCTTCGAGCTGATTAGCAGCAACTGCCCCGCCCCACAGGAAATCTTTTGGAAACTGTGTACTCATATTTTCTCCGCCTTTGCTGATGTTTTTTCATTAACTAGGATAGAAGTACGATACCTCTATACTAATATGTTATAAAGTACTTCTAATTGAAGCTTAAGGTTTGTAACGCGTTTCATGTCAAGTATTATTTTAAAAACTTCGAAGTCTATAATCGTATTATCTCCAATACTTACCCCCATATTTATAATAACGCTCCACCAATCGATACGTTATTACCAATCGTAACCGGGAGTGAGTATTCATATTCAGCATTATTGAGTAGAATAGCTATTCTTCAATTGGCGGATCTACATGAATATCGCTATCGGGTTTAGTGCTTACCCAACGTGTAAAGGTAACCTGAAAGCCGTGACGAGTCGGTGAACAAGCAAAAGGCCCCGCCTGTTGTCCAGTTTCATAAGGAAAACGTGCCACACGTACGGTGCGCCAGCTTTGATTGTCGGTTCGGGCTCTAATGATCACTGCATCATGTAGCTGTGAAGCACGAATCGTCACATTTTTCCCTACCCAACTGGGCACAGGGGCTAATGACCAATCGGAATAGCCATCTGTGACTACGACAGCCAGTTGAGGAATTCCGTCATTTAATTCGATCCCCGCTTTAATCCACTTTTGCTGTCCTTGATACAGCATAATACCGGCCTGGTCGTAAAGCTCCGTAAATGAGCCTAATTGAAACGTGACTTCGATCGCAGTGCCTTCTTCCCAGGCTGTAAGCAGGGAATGTCCGCTACTGCGTTCAAATCCATACAAAGTTTTTTCCCAGTAGTCGCTTCCTTCTCTAGTTTCAACTTTAAGGAACTGGTCTTCTTCTATGGATGATACCGGATGATTAGTCCATGTTCCTTTAGTCCAAGAAATCGCTTTTTTAGTCACTGATCTCATCCTCTCTTGGTTCATTGAACAATGCCCTATTTTCTTTTTTCCACCAATTGTAAATTGTACGTCAAACTTTCAAGGGTCACCGAAATCAACCCATACATGTATTCATCATGCGTATTGTTTTTTACAAAAATCTCGGGCATATGTTCTTTGGGTACATCTTTTAGACAGCCGTTATAAATATCGTCCAACAGAGTCGGCTTGGATAACTCTCCGGTCAAAGCAATAGATACAGGGTCTATAATCGCAATAATGGAGGTTATCGTTTTAACCGCCAGAGGAACAAATCCCTGTGCGCTATTTAACTGTTTAAGCTGTTCCTCTCTTCTTAAATCAAAGGGTAAAAAGGAAACTTCCCCCGCAAATTTGGTATTTCCTTTTAACAAATGTCCGTCGACAATAAAACCTGCTCCCGGGAAATTATCCTTGGGAAACGTAACAATAGCGAAGGTTTTGTCCTCATTATAATTTTGCATGTTATAAAATCCGTAGACTGTCAAATGCATATCATTTTCAATAGTAACTTCTAACCCGTATTTATCTTGAAGCCGTGGGCCTACAGGAACTCCTATGAGCAGGTCGAGATCACAAACATCGATCACTCCTTGATGAACAACCCCCGGGATGCCAATACCAATGGCTTTGACATTTTCGTAGTTGTTAATCAGTTCTCCAATTTGGTTTTCTATTAACTCATAATTTATATGGGGCACAACGGAGGTATTCTCTACGATGATATCGCCAAGCAAATTAGCAACAGCATAAGTAAGAGAATGTACTCCTCCTTCCGTTTTCACATTTAAACAGATAATATAAGAATAATCAGCGTTATATTTGTACCGTCTTGCCGGACGCCCGCCGTTCGATTCTTCCAATTCCGTCTCTAATACTTCCCCGGTTTGAAGAAGCTCTTTCAGAATATTTCCGCAGGTTGCCACACTAAGTCCTGTGATGCTGGCTATGGACGACTTGGTTGCATATTCCTTGGATTTCAGTGTATTTTTAACTAACTCTACATTAATTTGTTTGACCCGAATGGTATTATTGGAGACTGGTTGTATTTGAATGCACTCCTTTCCCAACATTTATTAAAAGATTTATAATAAGCTGTAATATAATGCTCTGTCTGCAAAAAGTCAATTTGTACTCTTCCGATGCTCAATTCCATCAGTCGATCATCGTGCTATACTATGGATAAGAAACAAAATTTTTAGTGTGGCATCTTTGAGATGAAACTAAGTGAAAAAGGGGGAATTCTATTGTCAACTATTGAGTATATAGCAATAATTGCGTTACTCCTTTCCGTCATACTTTTAATCAAGGTCTACAGCCTTCAATCTCGGCTTAATGATTTGAAATCCGACGTGGAACGTCTTGAGAATCGTTCAGGAATACAGGGAACATCGCTGTCAGGAACAATCACTACCACTCCTCCACATATCCTAGACACAGGAACTTCGGAGGATATCAATGGAAGATTGCTCCTACTGATTAGGGAAGGAAAAAAGATTCAAGCCATAAAAGAGCTGAGAACAGCTAAGGATCTCTCCTTAAAGGATGCAAAGGATTATGTGGATCACTTGGAAAAACTCTAAGAAGAGAGCAAAATGATTCCGCAGAGGCAAATGCTTGCTGTGATTGCCTCTGCACGATTGAAGAAAGGAAGAAATAAGATGAGTGCCAGCAAAACAAACGCCATGCGCATATTGGACGGGCAACACATACACTACAATATTTTGAGTTATGATCATCAAGACGGGAAAATTGACGGTATGAATGTGGCTGAGAAAATCGAGAGAGCCCCGGAAATGGTTTTCAAAACTTTGGTTGCACATAGCAAACAAAATCTGTTTGTTTTTGTGATTCCTGTACATAAAGAGCTTGATCTCAAAAAGGCAGCGAAATCTGCGGGAGAAAAGAAAATTGAAATGCTTCCAGTTAAGGAGTTGCAAAAGCATACGGGATATATTCGCGGTGGCTGCTCCCCCATAGGAATGAAAAAGCTCTACCCCACTTTTATCGACCAGCCGGCAATAGAACTGGAAACCATCGTTGTGAGCGGCGGGAAAATTGGGACCCAACTGGAGTTGAGTCCGCACGATTTAGCTCAAATCATTCAGGCACAGTTTACAGATCTGACGCATACAGCATAAAACTCAACACATGATCATAAAATCTTTATGCGTATTTTTTCTTATCCTATGCTTTATCAAGCTTCAACCTGGAGAGGAAGATCAAATGATGCATAATGATTGCTCGAAAAATGTTAGAATCCCCCAACCCATCAGAAGTGATGGCGCAGGGGGCATCGACAAGGGCCCACGTGATGTGATGAGGGATTTACAGAATCCCGATATGCTGGTTCCCCCTGTAACGGACAATGGTCTCATACCGAATATGAGGTTTTCCTTTTCAGACGCCCATATGCAACTTAACCATGGTGGGTGGTCAAGAGAAGTAACGGTAAGGGAATTACCTATTGCCACAACCCTTGCCGGGGTGAATATGAGTTTGACACCAGGCGGTGTACGTGAGCTTCACTGGCATCAGCAGGCGGAATGGTCTTATATGCTATTGGGTAGTGCCCGCATTACGGCAGTTGACCAAAATGGACGTAATTTTATTGCTGATGTGGGTCCCGGGGATCTCTGGTATTTTCCTCCTGGCATTCCACACTCTATACAAGGTCTTGAGGATGGCTGTGAATTTTTGCTGGTTTTCGATGATGGCAGCTTCTCAGATTTGAACACCCTATCCATCTCCGATTGGTTCGCACATACCCCTAAAGATGTACTATCTGCAAATTTCGGCGTCCCAGAAGCTGATTTTAACTTCATTCCTCAAGACCAAGTATACATCTATCAGGATTCCGTTCCTGGTTCAATCCAAAGCCAAGCGGTTCCCTCTCCCTACGGGACGTTGCCCCAATCCTTTAAGCATAAATTACTCGCTCAGCCCCCAATCAAAACGCCGGGTGGAAGCGTACGTATTGTCGATTCCTCCAATTTTCCGATATCCAAAACCATCGCTGCTGCTCTTGTTGAGATTGAGCCCGGGGCCATGAGAGAAATGCACTGGCACCCCAATAATGACGAATGGCAATACTATCTGGCAGGGCAAGGACGGATGACTGTTTTTGGTGGTAATGGTGCGGCCCGTACGTTTGATTTCAGAGCCGGAGATGTAGGTTATGTGCCTTTTGCTTACGGTCATTACATTCAAAATACAGGTTCTAGCACACTATGGTTTCTTGAAATGTTTAAAAGTGACCGGTTTGCGGATGTTTCACTGAATCAATGGATGGCTCTTACGCCCACAGAACTTATTCAGAGTAATTTACATGTTGGTGCTGATGTGATCTCTAATTTACGGAAGGAAAAATGGCCCGTCGTCAAATATCCTGGTTATTCATATGAACCCAAAAAGGAATGAACGGGAACCGTTATCGCGCTTGCCACTAGATCATTGAACGCTCGTCTTGATCTACTTTACATGCCATCTTGATCGAATGTTGTCAGATTGACACTTTGCAATCAGGTATAGCGTCTACGACGTCACGGGTTGCTTTAATTCCTCCCTCTTCTGACGTGATTACTTCCATGTGTCTGCGTGGGTTTGCACAAACTGCTCGAATGATATCGGGCGGCGCCCAGTGACACGCTCAACGATATCGGTAACTTGATCTTCACTCCTATTTTCACGTATCCTTCTATCCAATCCCGCCAACATATCTGCATAGTCTTCAGGCATTCCAGCTCGAACCATTCCCGCTTTCAGCTCTTCATCAGACAACGAGATATGCTGGATCGCTTGGCCTGTTACTTTCCCGACAATATCACCCACTTCGCCATATGTTAGCGACTGAGGTCCAGTAATTATATGAGCTGTGTTATGTGGTTTATCGTCAATAAGAGCCCTTACTCCCACTTCTGCAATGTCATCTGCGCTGACGAAACCTACTCTCCCGTTTCCTGTTGCACTATAAATCGTGCCGGTGTTTTTGATGGTACTTACATGCTGACCTTCCGTGAAATTCTCCATAAAGTAGGAAGGCTGCAATACAGCCCACTCTGGAGCTAATCTACTAAGAGCTTGATGCACAGGTCCAAATATCGGCCCATTCTCAGGAACAGAGGCGCTCCCTAAAAGTACGAACCTTTTCACTCCGACTCTCAAGGCTTGTTCAATAAAAGGGATCATAACTTTGGCAGGATTGATGTCCAGTACAGGCACTACCAAATAAACTCTATCTACATTAATGAGCGCTTTTGTATGTGTTGATTCATCATACCAATCAAAATACACATAATCTTTACCTTCCCATTCGGCAGGATGAGTACGTCCCGCTAAACGCACCGGATGTCGAAGTTTCGTAAGTCTGGCAGCCACACGGCTGCCTGTTTTGCCGTTGGCTCCAGTAATCAACGATATATTTTTATTTGTCATTTTAGCTTAGCTCCTATCGGATGTTATATTTTGATAAACCTTAGATTTTTCAAGACTGAACAGTCTGGAATTCTCAAAAAAATAAACGCTCTACAGCGTTTAGCGTTTATTTTTCGTTAATCCAAAATCAACAGAGTCGTACGAACTATATCCCTAAGAACCTCGGGGCTTGCACCTGTTTTGGCAGTAAACGTTAATGATAAGCGGGCGTGATTTAAAAATCGGGCTATCGACAAGAGCTCAGACTCTGGGTGAAGAATCTCCCCATCTTTTTGAGCACGGACTAAAGCGTTGTAAAAAGCAAGTTCCAGCTTCTCCGTGTTCTCTGAAATAAAGGCTCTAATCTCATGATGATGCGGCGCCTGTTCAACGGCACTATTCATAATAAAACATTCCTTGGACAAGACTGGGTCCATTAAAACTCTGGTCGCTTCATTAAAAATGAGCGCTATGGATTCCTTCACACTTCCGGGTTGACGAAGAATACCAACCACGGCCTCTGTTTTACCATGGGCATAATGCTTAATCGCAGACAGAAACAAGTCATACTTTGTGCCATAAGTATCGTAAAGACTCTGACGCGCTATACCTAGCTCTTCCAGTAAAATCGTCAGTGAAGTTCCCTCATAACCATACTCTCCAAATACACTCATGGCTTTACGCAGGACACTTTCTGTATCAAATTCTTTTGCTCTTCCCAAACTGAACATTCACCGCCTTGCTTAAGATAATACCTTTATCAGACCAATCGGTCAAGAAAAATCGCTGATTTTGATTCAACTAATTCTAGACCCATAGTTCATTTATACAAGTAAAGCTATATATACAAAAAAACACCGTATCGGAATACGATGTTTTTATAAGCTACTCAACGGAGGCTATTCCTCAGAGTCTACGTTGTGGTAAACCTGCTGAACATCCTCCAAATCCTCTAATGCATCAATCAATTTATCAAATTGAACCTGTGCATCCTCTGGAAGTGAAATATCATTCTGGGCAAGCATGGTGAGCTCTGCAACGGTAAACTCAGTCACTCCTGCTTGCTTGAAAGCTTCCTGAACAGCATGGAATTGATCAGGCTCTGCATATACGATAACGGCTTCATCTTCTTCAATGATGTCACGTACCTCTACATCTGCCTCCATCAGCAACTCCAGCACTTCATCTGCGGTTTTACCCACCAGACCAATAACTGCTGTTGAATCAAACATGTAGGCTACAGATCCGCTCACACCCAGGCTACCGCCATTTTTAGTAAAAGCAGAACGCACATCCGATGCTGTACGGTTTACGTTATTGGTCAGTGCATCTACAATGACCATGGAACCATTCGGACCGAAGCCTTCATAACGAAGCTCTACGTAGTTTTCATCGCCGGCACCTTTTGCTTTTTCAATAGCACGGTCAATGATCGCTTTCGGTACATTGTACGTTTTTGCACGTTCTAGAACGACTCTTAACACCCGATTGGATTCAGGATCAGGTTCGCCCTGTTTGGCTGCCACATAAATTTCCACGCCAAATTTAGCATATATACGACTCGTATTAGCATCCTTGGATGCCTTCTTTTCTTTAATATTATTCCACTTACGTCCCATAATATCCCGCTCTCTTCCTGTATGAATATACACAACGAACTTCATTATATCCTTGTATATTATATCTCCTAAAGGACACATGGACAAGTTCAAACGACTCCGTTATGGAAAAATAAACAATTCTACCTAATTAGGGATGCTTGAAAATATGAACTTTCGCTCCGCCTCATCTATGGACAACAGCCCTATGAATGTCTAATATGAGGGGGAAGTATGACTTGAAGGAGATCGTTCACTTGGATGTCTTGTATAAAAAGTTGAGCAATAATCATGAAATAACAGTATACGAAACCACGGAGCTGTATGGTGAAAAGGGATTATTCCGGGTGATGCAGTTTTCAAATGCAGCTGTCCAAGGCGCGGTGGATTTGAATCAACCGCAACGCATTCTGTTCGAATATCCGAGAGCAATCATCCATCTCATGGAGCTGAACGATCCGTCATTTGAAGACGTGTTTGTTATCGGGCACGGTATAGGTACGATTGCGGGCCATTTTACAGATAAACGCTTTAAGATTGCCGAGCTGGATGCACAAGTGGTAGAGTTCAGCCGAACATTCTTTGGATACGATCAGGACAATGTAACTGTTGGTGATGGACGTCGCATTTTGGAGAAGGAAGCGGCGGATGCCTATGATTATATTATTTTAGATGCCTTCACAGATCAGGGAACACCATTGCATTTAGTATCCTGGGAATTTTTCAAGATGGTCAAAGAAAAGCTGGATTCCGAAGGCTCCATGATTATGAATTTAATGGGCAAAAGTGAACACGATCACCTGATAAATGCCATTCATACAACGTTGCGTGAGGAATTCGCCTATGTCACAACTTTCTCTCTCCCCTCAGAAGGCGCTGCCGACATTCAAAATATCATTATGATAGGTCGGGACAAGCCAATCCGGTTTCAGGCACGTCAGATGGTCGGCTTTCATGAGATTACACTTGGAGAAGGTCATATTCTACAGGACACAGATACTTAGTGTCGTGCAGTAATTGTGTTAAAGATACGCCCGAATGATTGTAGTTCGGGCGTATTGGATTGTAGAACTGTATAGGGTACAACCTTGTAAATTAATAAGCTGAGCTGAGTGGTTATTATTGAATGAGTTCCAATATCCGTCTTTCTACATCTTGGATATGAATCGTCTCTTTGTTGCTGCTTCTTCGCTCTACTAACTCTATTTTCCCGTGTGCAGCATCTTTGCCAACGATGATACGTACGGGAATACCTACTAAATCCGAATCTTTAAATTTAACCCCTGGGCGTTCCTCCCGATCATCTAGCATCACCTCCACACCGTGATCCTGCAGTTGGTTGTATAATTCCTCGGCTATTTGCATCTGAAGGCTGTCTTTCACAGAAATCGGAATGATATGAACTTGAAACGGGGCCAGTGCAGGAGGCCATATCATTCCGTTCTGATCGTGATTTTGCTCTACAATGGCAGAAAGGATTCGGGAAACGCCAATGCCGTAGCAACCCATAATCACCGCCTGATCCGTTCCGGACGCATCCAGAAAAGTCGCATCCAGCTTCTCACTGTATTTGGTGCCCAGTTTAAACACGTGTCCAATCTCAATCCCACGATGAAGCTTCAATTCCCCTTCGTCACATCGAGGGCATCTATCCCCTTCCATAACATTGCGCAAGTCAGCCACATGCCGAAGATCTATATCGCGCCTTGGATTCACATGTCGATAATGGTAATCCAGCTCGTTCGCGCCTGCGAGACCGCTGGACATTTGGACAACGGCGTAATCCACCCACACAGGGATCGTCAAGCCGCATGGGCCTATGAACCCCGAGGGGGTTCCAGTCGCCTTTGACACGGTATCTGCACTTGCTATTTCGAATTTTTCACTACCTAAAATATGTTTAACTTTCACTTCGTTGACCTCATGATCTCCCCTGACGACTACAGCAATGGGTTGATCGTCAGCCATATAAATCAGTGTTTTGATGATTTCTTTGGGCTCTATGTGAAGCGATTCAACCAGTTGATCTATCGTGCGCAGACCTGGAGTATGGAGTTTTTCCATCTTATCTGTATTGAATTTATCTGTATCGAAAGAAGGATGGCTGACATGTTTATTTTCATCTGAGTCAGGAGATGATTCTATTTTCTCCGTAGACCGCTGCTCGGCTTTTTCAAGATTAGCAGCATAATCACAGCAGGTACATGCCACAATCGTATCCTCTCCAATAGCAGCCAGAGCCATAAATTCATGGGTTTCACCTTCACCACCAATAGCGCCCGCATCTGCTTCTACTGCGCGAAAATTTAGACCACAGCGGGTGAAAATACGATGATATGCCTGGAACATGGTCCAATAGGTATGGTCTAGTCCTTCCCAATGGGCATCAAACGAATAGGCATCCTTCATCAAAAATTCTCTGCTGCGAAGCAGGCCAAATCGAGGACGTCGTTCATCCCGAAACTTGGTTTGAATTTGATACAGCGTTACAGGCAATTTGCGATAGGAATTCACTTCATTCCGTATTAAAGACGTAATGACCTCTTCATGTGTAGGTCCCAAAGCAAACTCCCGATCATGCCGATCTTGCAGACGCATCAGCTCAGGACCGTACACATCGTATCTCCCCGATTCTTGCCACAGCTCCGTTGGCTGCAATACAGGCATCAGTAGCTCCCCAGCCCCTGCGCGATCCATTTCATCCCGTATGATTTGCTCCACTTTTCTGAGCACCCGTCTGCCTAGTGGCATGTAGGTGTACATTCCAGCCGCCAGTTGGCGGACAAATCCTGCCCGTAACATAAGCTGATGACTGATCACTTCAGCCTCTGCGGGTGCTTCGCGCAAGGTTGTCAGTAATAATTGGCTTTGGCGCATGTGCGGTTACCTCCTTGTATGGACAATAAAATGTACGCAAAAAAGACACATCCGTCAGGGACGAATGTGTCGTGGTACCACCCTTAATTTGACCGTAGCCATAACACGGAACGGTCCTTCATCAGATAACGGCGTCAGCCGGTAACGGTTTATCTTACGCTCCGCTACAGCTCGCAAGGCAGGGAAACGTTCATTCGCGGCGAGAAACCTTTCAGCCCATGAGTTTCTTCTCTGTACAGCGGGTATTGAACCTTTGATCCTTGGTCTACACTATTCCTATATATTACAATTTTCACCACTTTACACGAAACGCAAGTGCTAGTCAAGGAGATAATCGTCTATCGTCACCCTGTCCCGTATGTAAGGGCAGCATTGAATAGATCAGTCGACGTGCTGTGGTAGGTTAGATTTCTCCTCTTTACTTATGTATCTTTCTTTTTAAAATACACACCCTTAAAAAACACAAAATTTTGCGAATGTGTGCCATACAGCTCCTGGAACCTGGAATGGAGGTTATTCATAGAAATGGTCTCTGAGACCGTCCGATCCGTTTGAATGGTTAAGTCGACACAGCTGATTCCAAACTGGCACACTTGCTCCATAGGATAACCTTGGGTGATTCCATAGATCATCCCGGCAATAAAAGCATCATCTGCACCTGTGACATCAATGACCTCTTGAACTGGATGTATGGGAATTCGTCCATGAGTTCCATCCTGAGAAGCGAACAAAACACGATCAGCACCGCAGATAAAAATGACATTTTGAACCCCAAGTTTGTGAAAAATTCGGGTTGCGTCCAACATATGCTGATCATCCGTAAGCTCTAGTCCCAAATAAGCTTCAGCCTCCTCTGGATTACATACCAGCCATTCCACCCCATTCAAATTTCGGGGAAGCTTTCTCATCTTGGAAGCTGATACCGAAGAAACGACAAGCGGTACCCGATGTTCATGGCATACATGTATGGTGGCCGCTATTACGTTCATAGAGAAATTAGTGTCCAGCAGAACTAGTCGGGACGAGGCGATTAAAGAAGTATTTTCAATGATTACTGAAGAACGAATCTGATCATAAATCTCCATTTCTGCTGTCGCTACAATCAGTTCACCACGCTCATCCAGCAAGGCAGTATAAACCCCGGTTGACGGTTCACCTTTGACTTGCAGAGGAACCACGTGCATGTAACGGCTGGACTGTTCGATGATAAATTCGCCTTCCGCATCGTCCCCAACTGCGGTCAGCAGGCTGACCTGCTGGCTCAACCTCCCCAAATTTTCGGCTACATTCCGTGCTACTCCACCGCAAGATTGCAGCCTTGTGCTGCTCGGGTTGGAGGTGTGAAGCTGAAATGTACCTTTAATCATGATTTTACGGTCCAGATTGGCCCCCCCGATACATAGTATTTGTTTGCTAGAGGGCCAAGGCTCGTCCTGTTCATTGTTGTGGATTTTTTTTAATTTCATCATTTAACTCCTTTCTCGAGTCTATTCGCTAGGATGATTTAAATTTGTACAGAAATAGGCACACTATAAAACTAACATGTTCCAAATGTCAAATTCCCAAGAATAATGTCGAGTCCGTTAAAATATCCTAAAGTTACACATGCAAAAAAATCCCCTTATCGTAAAGATACCATCCACTTTACGATAAGGGGATTGGATTGAAAATACAGCTTAGATCCTTCCTTACATCGTGCTATTTTAAAATAAATAGAGCAGCTCCGTGAGGAGGTAAATCTGCGGACAGTTCTTGCGCTAAAATACCTAAATCCACATGGTTCCATAAGTCTCTGGCACTTGCCTGTCCTTCAATACCAAGGTCCTTTAAGGATACACGGACTGCTGAAGCTTCATCTCCAGCATTAAATAAAGCCGCATATACATGACCTTCCTCGTTATGCGAAGTCCAAACGATATGTTCATCTTTTCTATAAACCTGTCGCGCATTCAAACCGTTGCGATGAGCATCTAGCACTTCTTCATTAGTCAGCAAAGAAAGTGTCCATGCATCGTTATCCCGCAGTTCTCCTCCGAACATCAACGGAGACCGGAAAATGCTCCACAAGGTCATCATCGTCAGCTGCTCATCCTTCGTAAAGCGTGTCCATCGGTCATGGCTGCCGGAATCTACCGAATCTACCGAACGAATACCCAGATGGCCCAATGGCAACATATCGCAATCCGGCCAGTGACCCGGACCCACATGTTCCGTCCATTTCTCGCAGCGCTCAAACATACCATGCAGTAAAGGCCATACATCCCAGAAATCATCAGTCATGCGCCACATATTAGCGTTTGCGATTAAATCAGATGCATGCTCCAACGGTGCAGGACCAGGCGATAGACTCAACACCATCGGACGTCCACATTGGGCGATAGCCCGCCTAATCAATTCAATTTCCGCCAAATGAATACCATAGAGACGTGATGCAGCAATGTCATCTACTTTGACAAAATCGACACCCCATTCCGCATACAGGTCAAACAACGAATTATAATACTCCTGTGCGCCTTCTTTGGATGCATCTACCCCATACATATCTGTGTTCCAGGGACAAATAGAGTTGGGATGTGCAATTTGTCTGGCCGTGGCTGTGGTCCCCAAAATCGGGGTATCCTGATGCACCGCCTGTCTGGAGATGCCTCTCATCATATGTATACCAAATTTCAATCCCAAACTGTGCACATATTCCGCAAGAGCTTGGAAGCCGCGTCCATCTGCTGCCGAAGGGAAACGATTCACCGCTGGAATAAGACGTGAAAATGAATCCATTTCCAATGGAACAAAAGGGCGATACTGTGAAGATACCGCTCCCGACTCATACCACTGAATATCCACCACGACATATTCCCAACCATATTCCTTCAGGTGCTCCGCCATATATTGAGCATTTCCCCGTACTTCCTCTTCCCGCACCGCTGCGCCGTAGCAATCCCAGCTATTCCACCCCATAGGTGGTGTATGCGCTGTCAAATGATGTTCCATTTCATTCATCCTTTCATCTGGTAGAACTTATCCTGCTACCAAAAATCAGCCCATGACTACGATACCATTATAATGTAAACCCTTACTTTTGTCGCTCGTCATCTTTTGCATTTCCACTTTTTATACATTTATGTTGACTAACTTAAAGAATGTGGTACATTTAAAATTGCTTGTTAAAAAACTTTGACTTGAATCAGAGGGTGATTTTACATGTGTGAACATGCTTATCGAATTTTGTTGTTTTACAAATATGTCAACATTGAAGATCCTGCCACCTTTACGGCAGAGCATCTGGCCTACTGCAAGGAACTGGGCGTCAAGGGAAGAATCTTGATTGCTGAGGAAGGAATCAACGGAACACTGTCAGGTACAGTAGAGCAAACGGAGCAATATATGCGTGATTTGCGCGCCAATCCGAAATTCCACGATATCGTTATTAAAATAGATGAGTCTGACGGTCATGCGTTCAAAAAAATATTTGTACGCCATCGTCAGGAGCTTGTTACGCTGCGTCATGAGGATGAGCTGGACCCTAATGTAATCAGCGGCAAGCGTCTGTCACCAAAGGAGTTTTATGAACAGCTTCAAGATGAAGATGTAGTTGTTCTGGACGGACGTAATGACTATGAATATGACATCGGTCATTTCCGTGGGGCCATTCGCCCCGAAGTCGAATCGTTCCGTGAATTTCCACAGTGGATTCGCGACAATATGAGTCAGTTCAAGGACAAGAAAATCCTGACATACTGTACCGGAGGGATCCGTTGCGAAAAGCTGTCCGGTCTTCTGATCAAAGAAGGCTTTAATGATGTAGGCCAGTTGGATGGCGGCATTGTGACTTACAGCAAGGACCCGGAAGTACAAGGACGTTTATTTGACGGTAAATGCTACGTGTTTGACGAACGAATCTCGATTCCGATCAATCATACGGATGAGGACGTCATTGTCGGCAAGTGCTTCCATTGTGAAGCGCCGAGCGATCATTATATCAACTGCCCGGTGTGCAATCTCCAGCATATCGTATGTCCAGTTTGCGAAGAGCAGCATCAACACTATTGTTCTGACGATTGCCGAACCAAAGCAGAAACCGTGGCTTCTGCATAATTAGCAGGATAAATTGGTTCTCCATCATAAAAAAGGGATGTTCCTACCAGCCGTTCAACATGGCTGTGGGCATCCCTTTTGTTGTTCTCAGAATAAGTGCCAAAAGCTTCATAGTATTTTCCTATGACCTTAATCGTATTTTCATCTTGGACGGGCTCGAAAGTAGCGTCCTATAATGGAAAATGTCATTAAGAAAGGATGGGTGGAATTCATGATTCAAATCGTACTTTCAACTCTTTTATCCGTTATCGTTCCGCTGTCCATTCCGGTGATCGCCGGATTTTTACTCGGCAAATTCATGAAGCTGGAAACGAAACCGCTCTCGACTTTATACTTATATTTTTTAAGTCCCGCAATGATTCTGGACACACTGCTCAAAGCGCAGCTTTCCTGGCATGATGTGGTGCAGACCGCCGCCTTTTCAATACTGAACCTGCTGCTGTTGTGGGGAATTGCACAATTAGCGGGGAAAATCTTTAGGCTGAGCGCCCCGGAGACGGCTGGGCTTACCTTAATCTCCACGCTGACCAATAGCGCGAATTATGGACTGCCCCTTATTTTACTTGCCTTTGGACAGCTCGGTCTGGATAAAGCCTCCGTGTATGTCGTCATCCAGATTATTCTGGTCAATACCCTTGGAGTTTACTTTGCAGCCCGCTCTGAATTTTCCGTTCAAAGTGCCGTTAAGTCAGTGTTTTCACTTCCTGCGATCTATGCGGCTCTACTTGCCATAGGACTGCGGCTGCTGGATTGGCATCTTCCCACCGGCATTCAGTCAGGCGTCTCGATGATTGCTGCCGCCTATTCTCCGGTCGTGCTGGCGATCCTTGGCACCCAGATGGCTTATGTGAAAATATTCAAGCTGGAGCCGACTATTAAAAAAGCCAGTTACGCAGGACTAACAATCCGACTTCTCCTCTCCCCGCTTGCAGCTTGTCTTGCCATGCTGATACTGGGAATTTCAGGCCTTTTGTTCTCCGTTCTCTTCATTCTGGCCTCGATGCCGGTTGCTGTGAATGCTGTCATTTTAGCAGAAAAATTTAATGCATCGCCAAAACTGGTTTCCACCTGCATCCTGTGGAGCACGCTTGCCTCATTTCTGATTTTGCCCATTCTGATTATGATGGTAGCAGCTTAGCTAGAAAAAAAGACTCTCTAAACCATAGAGAGCCATGCGCGATCCTGTCTCCATTCTACTTGCACAGGCGTTTCAAAAAAAGCACTAAGCGTTTCAGTGCTCAGAATATCAGTCGTTTTACCTTTAGCAAACACAGTGCCCCGACGAATCAGAATCGTATGCGTGTACATCGGTAGAATTTCTTCAATATGATGTGTAACATAAAGTAAATTCGGCGAACCTGGCGACTCGGATAACTGACGAATGCTAGTAAGTAGTGCTTCCCGGGAAAAAAAGTCCAAACCATTACACGCCTCGTCCAAAATCAGTAGCTTGGGCGAGGCCATTAATGCACGAGCGATAAGCACTTTTTGCTTTTCTCCCTGTGAGCATCCCTGATACAACCGATCCATGAGATGAGCACAGCCCAGTTGGGTCATGAGGTGAACGGCCTGTTCGTAATCCGTATCTGTCGTCTGATCATAAAGTCCAATGGAGGCAAACTTACCGCTAATGACGACATCCTGCGTACGCTGACTCCCATTAATTCTTTCCTGTAAAGAGGAACTGACCCAACCAATAGATTTGCGCAGCTCCCTCAGATCCACATCCCCAAAGGTATGACCCAATACACCGACACTACCTGTAGTTGGCCATATGTAACCGTTAATCATATTGAGCATCGTTGTTTTACCTGATCCATTCAAGCCGAGTACAGCCCAGTGCTCTCCCTCAGCTACCTGCCAATTGATTTGATCCAGTATCGTACGGTTATCTCTTTTCCAGCTTACATTGTTAAGTTCAATGACAGAGTTCATGGCTGTACATCCCTTCTATTCATCGTATCATCAGATGTTTATGTGCATAGCAATGGTCATAATTACTACGTCTATCTTCTCTTTCATATAAGCATAGCACAGGGTCACAGGTTGTTCAATTTCAAATAACCCACTCCATTGTTCATAAAGGAGTGGGCCCCACATATGTTGCTCATATAAATTCTCTCTATCCATCTACTTTTTCTTACGCTCGCGAAAACGACGTACCTTCATCAAATTACCGCACATTTTATCGTCGCAAAATCGCTTTGACCGATTTCGGGTATCATCGTAAAACACCCATCGGCAATCGGTGTTATCGCAAATACGAATTCTCGAGCCGCCGCTATTGACGAATGCCTGGGCAAAATCGGCTATAACCTCTGCCAGCACTTTTTTCCAGCCGTTTGCCACAGGTTCCAGCACAATGCTGAAATGCTCATCCTTTTGCTTTAATGAGCGAGTGACCGGCCCCCCTTCCATCATCTTCCGGTTAATCTTATCCACCAGATCAGACGTTATTTGTCCGCCGGATGCCAGGTGCTCAGCGAAGCTGCGCAATTCCCGTCGGAGAATTTGCATTTCTTCGATATCTTCCGCACTGGCTGGGACCGGAGCGGTAAATTGCCACTGTATAAGAAAGTCATTTTGCCATTCCGGTTTCAACAAACGATCCTCTGAACGTCCGCTACCTCTCCAGTCGTGCCATTCGCTGTTTACAAAATCAGTCCAAAGTGTATTCAAAAGAGTTCCCCCTATTACGTGTAACCACCAAAATAAATTTAACTGGTTGCAAATCTTTGTTCGTCATGCTACATTGTTAATTGTAACGATTTATTCTATGTTTAGCTAGTTACATTCCTACAGAAGGAGTTGGGTTAGGTGAACCAAGATCGAGTAAATATGCTGGTATTGCAAAGAGAAAATTCATGGGATAAGGAAGAATGGATTGTTCCCCTTGCCGCTGCACTGCAAGGCGTGACAACGCATGAAGCCACTTGGACACCACAGGGTGGAGGAAACACGATCTGGCAAACGGTTCGTCACATTAATTATTACAATGAGCGAATTTTAAACCGTTTAACCGACCGACCTGTAAGCTCAACTGGAATAAGCAACGATGAGACATTCGGGCTGCCGGGGGATGCTGAGGACCATGAAGGATGGCAGGAAACACTAAAAAAAACGGAAACCCTTGTTAACCAATTGCTTGCCGTCATTACTGCTCTGACTGATGCTGATCTGGATAAGTCTTTCGGCTCCGAAACTCTCGGTGCAGAATTATCGAGGTGGACGCTGCACGATGCGTATCATAGTGGACAAATCGTACTTATACGCAAACAAATGGGTACTTGGCGCGTTTAAAAATTAATATCCTAAATAAAAAGCACCATAAGAGTTTTTAAAGCAAAAGAGATAAATTTGAAAAAAATAGGCAAGAAAAAGGGATGATCATAAAAATTCATCCTTTTTTCTGTATTAGCTTGCTGGCATTATCGTTATTATTGTCTTTATTTTTGTCTTTGCTTGGGACTGTGACTTTCCTTTTTTCATTAGCCAGTCGCCAATAGCTTAATACTTTACGGTACATAGACTTATCTGTTAATTGGTTAAAAATATATGGGTCAGGCTTCGTGTTCACCTCAATAATCCATGGGGTAAAGCGATGATCCAGTCCAATGTCCACACCAATTTGCCGGAAATTCGGATATGTTTTTTGCAGTTGTGTGGCAATGGTAATACCCAGTTCATTTAGCTTCTTGACCAGCTCAGCCTGCTTGCTTTGCGATAAATGGGATTTCAGTAGCTGCTCCAAGGCCATCGGCTTACCACCACTATGATAATTGGTCACGATTTTACGGGGATGACCAAGACGTCCAATAATTCCGGTAGACTCCCATGACCCTTTTTCATTACGCTGCACCATGACCCGGATATCAAAATAACGCATTTGATGGCGCAGTAAATGGATTCCCTTTTGAATGAGATAACTTTTCTTCCCCGTATGTTTCGATAGGCTGGTATATAGTGCATCCAACTGTTTGAATTCCAGACGCTTTTCCTCATATTGATAGACGAAACGCTGGCCTGCCTCCTGCTCTACTCTCATTACACCTTTACCAAAGGTACCTCGCTCGGGTTTTACATAGACCATACCGTACTTCTCCAGCATCGACTTCAAATTTGCTTTGTTATATTTCCGGGTTTCAGGTACAAAAGGCTTGATGCTGCCATGCTGGAGCAACAATTTGGTTTTATGCCATTTGCTGCGCAGCGCCTGCGCTTGTGAAGAATTCACTTGCCCCTCTCCTCTCTGCTCTCAGGGTAGAACGCTCCTGTTAAAAAAGATCAATCTATCGTATGCACCAACTCCCCATTCGAAGCTCCATCAGCCCTATGCTGCATAGAAATGGACGGTTGACCTTGCCCGGTCGAAAGCGCCTGTCCAGGCATACGATAATGTGAGACGCCGAAAGCGTATATCTGCACATATATAGGGAGTGAATAACATGTCAGCGCAATCGGATGGGTCACGGAAGGGTTCCCTTACAATCGATGTTCTGATTCCCGCAATTGATAAAGATATTGCCACACTACCGCTGGTGATTGACAGTCTGCGCCGTCACGTGCAGCACCGAATTGGAACCATTTATATCGTTTCACCGCAAAGCACCGGGATTCGTCGTCTGTGCGCTAACAAGAAATGTACATTTATAGACGAAAAAACGGTACTGCCTATCACCAAAAAACATATTCATTACGGCACAACACGCTGGGATCGGTCAGGCTGGCTGTATCAGCAGTTGCTCAAAATGAATGGCGACAAAATCAGTAAATCGTCTTTTTTTCTCATCATTGACGCGGACACGATTTTGATTCGTCCACATACGTTCCGTAAAGACGGAAAAACGATTTTTTACTACCGCAGCTGGAGCCAGCCTGAGTATTTTCGTACCTACCGCAAGCTGATGGGCGTTAAAGCTCCCTCACCAAAGTCTTTTGTTACACACTATATGCTTTTTGAAAAAGCGCGGCTCACCCAGCTCAAGCAAGTTATTGAGGCCCGACATGGAAAACCTTGGTACAATGCGATTATCCAAAGTATAGACCAGAAAAAACAGTTTGGTTTTTCCGAATATGAAACGTATGCCAACTATCTATACAGCAATCAGCCAACTCGGATGATTTTACGCAAGTCACTTAATAAAGCGCTTCATAGTCGGGCTTCTTCCCTGTCGCAAAAACAATTGGACGTCTTGGCCAAAAGCTACCGCTCCTTATCCTTTCATCAACGCAAGGTGTACCAGCTAGCTTCAAAAACAAAGATTGAATCATCGGTGAAATAGTTCCTAAAAAAGAAAATCCCGCAAAATGGTGCAATCCAAATGGATATGCATTGAAGGAGGAAACGTCCGTGCGCATCGTATTGTTATGCGGTGGTGCTGGAAAACGGCTATGGCCATTATCCAACGATATCCGGTCTAAGCTGTTTCTCCGGTTGTTGCCCGCTCCTGACGGGCAGAAGGAATCTATGCTCGGTCGAGTGTACCGTCAGCTTACCTTAGCCGGACTGGATTCCTCTGCCCTGCTTCTGGCTCATCGGAGTCAGGTAAAT
The DNA here is from genome assembly GCF_059772165.1 of Paenibacillus sp. TY11. NCBI lineage: Bacteria > Bacillati > Bacillota > Bacilli > Caryophanales > Paenibacillaceae > Paenibacillus > Paenibacillus sp. TY11. Next base: position 62,176 of record NZ_JCBAIQ010000025.1, read on the forward strand.
CTAGCCTTTCGCCATACAGAAGGTCGTCTGCCCGTTCTGGGCGAGCCTGCCAAACGGGGAACCTTCACCGCTGCTGCACTGGCGGCTGCTTATTATCACACCAGAGGCACGGGGCTGGATGAAGTTCTCTGCATTGCTCCAGCAGATATGTTTGCAGGAGAGGACTTCTTCCACAGCATAGCAGCGCTCTCCGGTTTATTGCTTGAGAGCGGAGCCGATCTGGCTATGCTTGGGACAAGGCCCACTCATCCCTCCGACCAATACGGCTATATCGTTCCGGGTCTGCAAATGATGCAGGAAGGGAAAACTTCTTATGCGCAAGTTGCCCGCTTCACGGAAAAGCCAAATCTCTCTGGGGCGCAACAGCTTATTAACCAAGGCGCGCTGTGGAACTGCGGTATTTACGCTTTTACGTTACGGTATATGCTGTCCTGTATGGAGCGAAGTCATTTGCCGCTGAACGACAAAGCATTGTGCGCAATGTATGATAGTCTTCCGGTTCGCAGTTTCGACGAGGAGATTGCGGAGCGTGCCGAACGTGCCGTCGTCCTGCCCTACGATGGCGAATGGCACGACATCGGCAACTGGCAGACGTTAACAGAGCAGCTAAGCAGCCAAGTGATCGGGCGTGGACAGATCAGCGGTCCAACTCATGGCACGCATATCGTCAATGAACTGCCCTATCCACTTCATGTCATTGGCGTGGAGAATATTATTGCTGCTGCCAGCCCCGACGGTATTCTCATTGCCGCCAAGAGCCATGCTCACGCGATCAAGGAGCAACTAGGGAGACTTCAACTACACCCCATGCATGGTGAAACCTCTTGGGGAAGTTACCGGGTGCTGGACGAATTTGATCATCGGAGTCTGAATGATATACTGGCCATACGACTGACAGTGCTGCCAGATCATCGCTTGAATGGCCGCCTTCACGGCAGTGGACTTAAAGTGTGGTCGATCGTGTCCGGCCGGGGAGAGGTCATGCTGAACGGAGAACGCTTTGCTGCAGCAAGCGGTTCTGTATTTAGCATCCCGGTCGATACGTATCACACAATCCGCGCCGATCTGGATACATCACTGGAGCTGATCGAGGTCCGTCTAGGCCACAGTTTGGTGAGCGCCTTCTATAAATCTGAGTCCTGACAACACATAGATATAACGTCAGTACTATACAGATTTCTGCACGAAGATCGCACATAAAAAAATCGCTTTTGAGCAAGGTGAAGAAAAATCCTTGCTCCAGAAGCGATTTTATTTTGTAATGCTATATTTTCTTGAGGTAACCGTTCTAACCTTGGCAGATAAATATACCTCGTTGGCCTTGACCATCCCGGCTTCTCTTAAAAAATGCTGCACGATCTCCAACTGATAGTGTATGCGTACTTTCTTGGGTAGGCTCCACCCCGTTTCTACGGTAACCGCGCGTGCCCCTAAAATACGGGCTACAGCGGTGCGGGAGGAACCTGGAAGCTCATGCAGCCGAATGTTGAAATGTCGGTCGTTCACCTTGATGGAGCGATTCATTCGCTTAATGATCCGACGCATTGTAGGAACTACCGGATTGCCCTTATTGGAGATTAGCGTTTGACCAAGCACGTTGGCATCCTTTTGTGACAATCCATTGGCCTCATGCAAGTCGAGATACCATTCAGGTTGATGCTTTTGTGTTAATTTGAATAGAGCAGCGGAAAGTGGTTGTGTGGCCACCTGCTTTTTTTTGCGCGGAAAGGTTCGATTAAGATCAGGTATTCCTCTAATCCGTTTACGGTAAGCCTCTTGGTTCACAATAGGTACAATAATAAGTTTACCATGGCTGAATCGCAGCTTCTGCTGATTCAAAAGCTTCACCAGTTTCTCAGCAGCGCGTATGCTTGCTATTTCCTTGCCATGTATGCCCGCGACCACCATCGCACACGGTCCTTTCTGGCCCCCTGTGGCTACATAATAAGGAGTCGCCCAAGAGCCCTTTCCAAGCATATATTGTTTGACCTGCATCCCCTTCACCTCCGTATAGGCTATCGATGTCCTCTCTTCTGTTCTCGCCGACGGATGATTTCACGGTATAGTTTCAAGTAGTTACTGGTCATCTGTTTGTTGGTAAATCTTTGGGTGACATACAAACGCAGCTTCGCTGGTGACGGGTAATTTTTTTGCTGTGCCTTTCGTACCATTTGGCTAACCGATTTGCAAATCAATTGCGGAAAGCCTGATAGTACCTCGGGAACGGAGCCGTTTTTTAAAGCCAGCACTGGTGTTCCACAAGCCATGGCCTCTACCATTACGAGCCCGAATGGCTCTTCCCACAGTGTCGGAAACAACAGACATTCTGCATGCTTCAGCAACTTCTGTTTCTGATCGCCTCCCACGGCCCCCACATAGCGGATATTGGGATTGCGCTGAATTCGTTTCTGAATCTCTTGGCGGAAAAATACAGGGGCTTTGATAGGACCAGCAATAAGCAGTCTCTTTCCTGTTCGTTCTGCAACCTGAATGGCCTCCAATACACCTTTATCTCGTATGATTCTGCCCATGAACAGCAAATACCCGCGCTTCTCGCTGCTGAACTCGTATTCATGTGTGTTGATGCCGTTATAGATATAAAATCCTTTGCCCCCGCCCATAAGCTGACGTGCTCGCTTACTGACATATACCGGGTTTTTACCGTGTCTCTTCACTGGAAGATGGACTGTGCATACCGATGGACAAGGCAGCTTCCTGCGTCCTACAGCAGAACGAAAGGTATGATCATGAATGATGTGCGTGCCGGAAGGCATATGTTGAAGTACATATCTGGGAATCTGACTATGTTTCAAACCCTTGGGATAGGGAATCAGCCGCGCGCTGCTCCTGCTCCCACGGGCGGCAAACAGAGATACATGATGCCCTCGTCTGACCAGTTCCTCCGTTAATTCATACACGACCTTTTCCGTTCCGCCCTTGATGGAGGGTACCGGCTGTGCATCGGGATAGTTGGAGATGACCTGAACAATGGTTAGACGTCGGTCTTTGAGTGCTTTATTCTGCTTTGAAGCCATACGAATTCCCCTTCCTGACCGGAAATACGGTGTGATCTTTACGATATAAACGGGAATCTGAGCATACTCCCGTACAGCTTATAAATTGTAGTATATAGGTATGTATATTTTGCATGATTGCTTGTGCCAATCGTCTGCAAGTCGCTTTTTGTCATACGAGCCTAGCAATAAGGGGAGCCTGTACAATTTGTCAAGCCAAAATTAAGGAGATAATTCTCATCGTTTTCTAATAAATCAGGACAAAGCGTTGCGGTAACAGGATTGTAACCATGTGTGGTAAATTCCGGATATTTTATATGTGTTATTGTCATTTCAGGTCATTACCACAATATGAAATGACGGAGGAATTATAGTATGAAACGTACTTCTAAAAAATTATGGATGGGTATTTGCTTTACCATGACTTTGGTTTTCAGTGCAGGGAGTTTCGTAGTTGGATCAGACACCACTCATGCTGCTTCGGCGGGCACAGCGGATCAGATTATTTCTACAGGTTCTCAGTTTATGGGCGTACGTTATCAATTTGGAGCTAAAGCAGGCAACACAAACTCTTTTGATTGCTCTTCGTTTACTCAGTATGTGTTTGCACAAAATGGCATCAAGCTTCCACGTTCGTCCAGACAACAATCGACCGTCGGCACTTACGTACCGCGCAGTCAGCTGAAAAAAGGTGATTTGGTCTTTTTCTATGCGCCTATTCATCATGTAGCCATTTATATGGGAGACGGCAAACTACTGCACACGTTTGGTAAAGGCGGCGTAACGATTACGGACCTTAATTCGGGATGGTGGAGTTCTCACTACACTACAGCACGTCGTGTTCTTTAGGACAAGGTCTAACAAAAAAGGGCTGTTCCGCGAGTAGATATGCCTACCGTAGGGACAGCCTTTCCTGTTGTCTTAGGGGCAACGTGACGATGACCTCCGTTCCTTCTCCTTCTACGCTTTCCATACGTATTGTACCCTGATGGGTATCTGTAATTGCCTTGGCAATCGGCAACCCAAGCCCAGTTCCTCCAGTTTTACGATGCCTGGAGCTGTCTACCCGATAAAATCGTTCAAAGACCCGCTTGATCTCGCCCACGGGTATCCCGATCCCATAATCCTTGACCTGTATGTGGACATCCTTTTCATCTGTAGATAACCATATTTCGATTTCATCTGAGCTGTACTTTAATGCATTATCTAGCAAGATCACTAGTAACTGCTTCATTTTTGCAAGGTTGGCATCCAGCCAAATTTCTTTGTCTTCTGTAAAAATAGAAATTTGACGATCATGTACAGGCTTGAGATGCGCTACTACCTGTTGACAACAACCGATCAGCTCTATCCGTTCATGCTTCTCGGGGTCTTTCTGCTGTGAAGAGGCCAAAGTCAGCAATTGCTGTGTCATCGTGCGCATTCGCTGAGTTTCTTCATAGATCGAGTCAATGGATTCCTTACGAATGTCCTCGTCACGCGTACCCCACCGCCGCAACATGTTGGCATAGCCCTCAATAATCATAAGTGTCGTATTCAGCTCATGTGAAGCATCTGAAACGAACTGCTGCTGGCTTTGAAAGCTTTCTTCTAATCTCTCCATCATTCGGTTGAAAGTAGCGGTCATTTGGGACAATTCATCTTGATTGTGACTGCGAGCGGGAATTTTTTTGAATTTCAAGCTTCTTTCAATTTCCTGCATCGTTTGAATACTACTCGAAATCGGCAGCAATATCGCATTCGCCAAAATCGTGCTACCTACCAGACTAAGCAACATAGCCCCTACAGTCGATGTGACTAGAATCGTATTTAACATATCGAGATTGGTTTCAAGCGCATCCCATTTTTCCACGATCTCCAGCGTCCCCTTCTGATTGCCCTCCGGAGAAAGCACCGGGAGATGGATTACCAGAATTTTATGACCCTGTACATCTGTCAGTTGAGAGCTTTGAGAAGGGTTAAAACGTATATCGCCCAGCTTGAAGCGGGATTGGCGACTTACTTCATACAGAAGGCGGGATTGCTGATCAAACACCCTCAGAATGGTATCTCCGGAAAGCTCATCTTTCAACTCGGGGCCCCATGCATTTTTCAGAATCATCGTGGGTCCGGTTTCGGCAATGATTTCAGTCCACTTATTTTGCAGTACTTCTCTTTCATTGCGAGTAGCAATTTTGACGAACAGCAGATGAACTGTGACGTCCACAAACAGGAGTATCGACATCACTAAAATAGAACTGAGCAGGGTGATTTTGGTCCGCAGCTTCAATGATCTTCCTCCCTGATACAGTACCCAACGCCACGCACGGTTTTAATCAGTTTCTTTTTGTATCCATGATCAATTTTTTTGCGAACATACCGGATATACACATCTACTACATTCGTATCTCCGACAAAATCAAACCCCCACACGTCCTGAATCATTTGATCCCGCTGCAATACCTGATTTTTGTGCTCCATAAGATAGAGAAGCAGATCAAATTCTTTGGGCGTCAATTCGATTCGCTTTCCTTCCCTCACCACAGACCGTGTCTTGCGTTCCAACACCAAGCTATCGACTTGAAGCCTAGACAGTGGCTTATCCTCTTCTTGTAAAGCGGTAGCTGTTGGCTCCAATTGATGCCTCATACTGGCCCGCATCCGTGCTAATAACTCCTCGATTTCAAAAGGCTTCGTAATGTAATCATTTGCACCTTCATCCAGACCTGAAACCTTGTCAGAGGTCGTGTTACGTGCAGTGACCATAATTACTGGTGTATGATTGTCCACTTTTCGAATCTGCTTCAGCACCTCGACCCCGTTCATCTCCGGCAGCATCACATCCAGAATAATAATATCCCATGTACGTGCTAGAGCTTTTTCCAATCCTTCTCTACCCGTCTGTGCGATTTCAACTGCATATCCTTCATGGGATAACTCCAACTGAAGCAATCTGGATATCTTCTCTTCATCATCAATGACCAGCACCGACTTTTCCATCGCAAAACCACCTATTTTCTATAGAAAAAACAAATGAGTAATGGAAATGACATTCATTTTTTATTTGATTTTAAGCTTTTATCCGTATAGTCGCTCTATAATAAATTTTATAATTCAATTTTTTGATGTTAAGGAGTAATTTATTCATGTTAATTAATGTAGACTATGCTTTGTTTCACTGGATCAATGAACTGGCTAATCACCTCGCCTTTTTAAATGGAACCATGCGTTTCTTGGCGCAGTATGCACCATATTTGTTCGGAGTGGCTTTGCTGATTTACTGGTTCACCTTTAAAATGCCGCATCGGATGATGGTTATAGAAGCTGTTATAACTGTTTGTATCGGCTTTGTAATCAGTTGGGGCCTTGGACATTTGTTTTACAGAGATCGGCCTTTTGTCGGACATACTGTTATTCAGCTTATTCATCATGATCCCAATGCTTCATTTCCGAGCAATCATGCACTTGGAGCTTTTGCTTTGGTTGCAATTCTATGGATTCATCATCAAAAATATCGTGTCCTCTGGGTTATCTTGGCTGTGCTCATCGCAGTATCTCGCGTGTGGACCGGAGTGCATTATCCTTCGGATATTTTGGCAGGTGCGCTCATTGGAGCAGGTTGCGCAGTCGGCATTCATAAATTCATTCGTAGTCGGAAGCTTCCTGGCATCTTCATGCAGGCGGCTATTATATATTATGAAAAATGGGAGCAGAAACTGGGACTCAAGCCTGTCGAACAGGTCAGAACTAAAATGACTCAACACACTTCCTCTGTCCAAATGAAAAGCAGACGCTAATGCGTCTGCTCAGATTGTCGAGAAACCCCGTCTTTTTGAGACGCGGGTTCTTTTTCTTTACATAATAATGGTCTGGTATCTGGGAAAAAGGGGTGTTACCCCTGTTTCTCCAGGCGATCCAGGTGGAT